>BNUD01000001.1 GCA_025997095.1 Betaproteobacteria bacterium
TCCAAAATGTCCGCCATCGGCGCTGCCATGCGAAAACTCGTCCACCTCTGCTTCGGTGTCCTCAAAACCCGCACCCCTTATCAGGCAAATTATGTGAAAAATACTTGACAGGGAAGACGGTATCTACGCTCGCTACGATGTCCGTGCTACGCAAACATCTTGCTGCCATAGGGCACGGCACGCCGTGCCCCTACATCCGTCCATTTCCCGACATTGTCGACCGTTCACCGTAGGGGCACGGCGTGCCGTGCCCGAATGCTTGACACGGATAACCGTATCTACGGATGTCCGCGCTACGCTTGCTGTTTCGCGTCACCCGCACACAACTCACAATTTGAAATGCTGCACCAGACGATTGAGATCGTCCGCCAGTGTCTTGACACTGACCACGGTGTTATTCAGCGAACCGACCGCGCTTGTGTTTTCTTCGGTCATCTGGGCAATTCGCTCAATATCGTGACCGATCATCTGGCTGGCCTTGCTTTGCTCGGCGAGCGCGTCGGTGATCTGGGTGACGGAATTCAGGGTTTCATCCAGTTTTTCCTTCACATCTTTCATCGACGTACCCGTTTCGTTGACCAGCGCCATACCGGATTGCGCCTGTTCCTTGCTGATTTCGGTACTTTTCAGGGTGGTTTGCGTCGAGGTCTGAATGGCGTCAATGGTCGCCACAATCTCGGCGGTGGATTGCGTGGTGCGCTCCGCCAGTTTTCGCACTTCGTCGGCAACCACCGCAAAACCGCGCCCGGCTTCGCCCGCGCGGGCGGCTTCGATGGCGGCGTTTAACGCCAGCAGATTGGTCTGGTCGGCAATTTCTTTAATGACGTTGACCACCTTGCCGATCTCCGAGGATTTATCCGCAAGCGCCTTCACATTGTCCGCCGTTACCGAAGCGGAAGAGGTGATCAACTCCATCTCTCCAATCGTATTTTCCACGACCGTGAGACCGTGGCTTACGGTCTCGCTGGAGACCTGGGAATTTTTCCGGGCATCATCGGCGTTGCCGGAAATATGGGTAATGGAGACCGACATTTCCTCGACGGCGGCGGCGATGGAAGATGTGGCGTCGCTTTGCGCCGAAGCGTTCGACAACACCTGCTCGCCGGAAGACGCCATGGTTTCAGAACCCTTTGCCAGTTCCTCGGAACTCTGCTTGATCCGGGTCACGATGTCGTGGAGGCTCGCGCGCATTTTTTCCATGGACGCCAACATGCTCATGTCCATTCCGGGGCGAACCACAATCGCGTGACTCAAATCTCCCGCCGCAATCGTCAGGACGCTGCTCGCCGCTTCAGAAGGCTCTCCGCCCAATTCCCTGTTCACCTGGCGGGCAATGGCGATGGAAAAACCGATGCCCATCAGGGACGCGAGAATGAGCGCCACGAGATTCAGAAAGTTGCTGCGCTCCGTTGCCGCATCTGCCGTTTCGTAGGTTTCTTTTGCCACCATAATCTGGAGGTTAACCAGTTCGTTCAATTTTTCCGAGAGCGGTTCAATGGCGGGATAAAGTTCGTTGGTTACATAGGCCGCCAGCGCGTTGGCATCATTTCCCCCCAGGATTTTTTTCAGTTTGGCGATGGAGGCGTTGCTTGTGACCATGAGCGGTTTGGCTTCTTCGATCAGCGTAGCCTCTCGTGGCGTCATTTTGGTTTTCAGGTATGCCACCCAGATTTGATCAATCTTGCTTTCCGCCTTGTTGATGCGTTCGAGCGCGGTCGCGGAATCGACTGTGCCCGCTCTCACCTTGTGCGCCAGATCAACGACATCAATCGCATACGCATCGTTGACCTCCTTGATCTGATCCAAGGGCACCACATTGTTGAGATACACGCTATCCAGAGCGCCCACTGCATTCTGCATACCGAGATAACCGGAGATAAAAACGGCCATGATGCCCAATATGCCCACCACGGCAATCAGCAGGATTTTATTCGCGATTTTCCATTTGGATAGCATTTCATACTCCCCGAATTATTAGAAATTACCCGAAAACTGAATAAGCATATCAGAAATCATAAAAACAAGCCATCGGCATGGAAAGAGGCTGGCGTAGCGCGGACATTTGTAGATACTGTTATCCGTGTCAAGCATTCGGGCACGGCACGCCGTGCCCCTACGGGGAACGGTCGGCAATGTCGGGGAATGGACGGATCACATGTAGGGGCACGGCGTGCCGTGCCCTATGGCGACAAGATGTTTGCGTAGCACGGACATCATGGGTGAAAAAGCGAAGCGCCTTCCACCATTCGGCGGTTCATCGCGCATACGACCCATTTGTCGACGCTTGGCGGTAGTGCGCGAACGTGGATAACGCTTCGCTTACCGTCATTGCGAGGAGCGCAGCGACGCGGCAATCCAGGAATCAGGTGACAGATGTCAGGTATCAGTACCTTTGGAGGCTTTGCCTCCCCTGATGACTGTCACCTGACCTCTGATACCTGGATTGCCGCGTCGCTTCGCTCCTCGCTTTTGACGGATGTCCGCGCTACGCTTGGCTCCGCACGGAAAATCTTGAAACCGTCGGCGGGGACGCCGACGCTCCCGGAAACTCACGTCGCCAAACACCCAAAGCGCGACAGTCTGAATAATCCGAATGCCAGCAGCACGCCTGCGATGAGGAGGATGCGTGTCGGTTTGCCGCGTTTGCGCCATTCCAGCCCCCCGGCTATCACCAGCGGCACGAGGCAAAAGGCGGCGAGCAGGGACATTTCCGTGAGGGTCAGTTTTTGCGGGGGCAGTTGGCAGAGGGCGGTGAATTCGCTGTCGGGGGGTTCCAGCATCCATTCGTATGGATGGAGGGTGAGCATGTAAATCCACAACAGGCAAAAACCGGCGTAGCCGTAGCGTCCCAAGGTCTTGATGCGGTTTTTCACATTCATCCCCTTCTGTTCCTGCCTCTCTTACCCGCAGGGCAATTGCATGGATGCCACGGAATAACGCTTGAACATGCTGAACCATACCCCTCTTCCGCCCCTGCGGGGCACCTTCTCCCACAAGGGGAGAAGGGGGATTCGAGCGATTACCCTGCCCTCACCCGCTCAATGCAACACCCGATATTCGTTTTCCGGTCTGAGCATGGGGCTTGAGCCGGGGGAGGCGTGGCGGCAGACCAGGCGCCAGCCGTGCGGGCAGCGCAGGTAGATGTGGGTTGCCTGAATGGGGCCGCTCACGTCTTTGCCGGCGTGCAGGTTTTCGATCACGTGGCGCACGCTCATCATCATGCCTTGCCATTGGGCGATGACCTGCCTGCGGATTTCGACTTTTGCGCCGGAGAGGATGCCGCGCCAGCTTGCCTGAATCGCGGCGAAGCCGACGAGGTGCGCGCCCGTGGGATGGACGCAGACGATTTCTTCGTCTTCTGCCCAGACACGCATCAGCGATGCGAGATTACGTTTGGCAATCGCCTGATAAAAGGCGGCTTCGGCGTCTTCCGGTGTGGGGAAAGTATTAATGGGCATGGCTATCCGTTCAGGCGTGCCTGACACATTTCGATGACCTGGGCGGGGAGCAGTTTTTCCAGGCAATCGGTGTGTCCTAGCGGGCAAACCCGTTTGAAGCATGGGCTGCACGCGATGTTGGTTCGCATCACGGTCGCTTTGGCGGAAAGCGGCGGCGTGAAGTCGGGCGAGGATGAGCCGAACAGGGCAATGGTGGGTCTGTCCAGCGCGGCGGCAATGTGCATCAAGCCGGAATCGTTGCAGACGACAAGACTGGCCTGGGCGATGAGGTCAATGGCCTCATCAATGCGGGTGTGCCCGCAGAGGTTGCGGCAATCGCCGGGCACCTGTTCGCGGATACGCTCGGCAATGGCGTGGTCTTTGCTGGAACCCAGAAGCCAGACGGGATGCCCGCTGCGTACCAGTTCCCACGCCAGCGTGCAAAAGTGTCGGGCAGGCCAGCGTTTGGCGGCGCCGTATTCCGCGCCGGGGCAGAGGACGACGGGACGTGTGGCGTTGGAATCGCCCTCCTGCGCCAGCCCCAATGCGCTCCGCACGGCGGCTTGTTGCCCGTGCGATGAAACCAGACGCGGCGGGGCGACGGGACGGGTGAGCGGCGCGCCTGTCGGTTCCGCCAGTTGGGCGAAGCGTTCGACCATCAGGGGCAGCGCCGCCTTGTCGAGACGGTGGCGTTCGTTAATCAGACCGAAACGACATTCGCCGGTAAACCCGATGCGACGCGGAATCCCGGCAAGCCAGGGCATGAGCGCGGACTTGAAGGAGTTGGGCAGGATGTAGGCGCGGTCATAGCCCTCCTGTTTGAGGGCGCGGGCGATTTGCAGACGTTGCCCCAGATTCAGTTCGCCATGCGCGAAGGGCGAAGCGTGAACCGTCGCAATTTCCGCCATGCGGGAGAGCACCGGACGCACCCACGCCGGGGCGAGGGCGTCGATTTTGAGTTGCGGGTTTTGCGCCTTCAAACGGGCAAACAGCGGCTCCGCCATGATGACATCGCCAATCCAGGAAGGGGCGACGACGAGGGCGCGTTCGTTAGCCACGTTGCTTCACCTTGCCGTACTTCCGTTCATCGGCGGCAAATTGCTTGCGACCGGATGCGCTTAAGCGATGGGCGTTGATGCGCTGCGTTTTCAAGATCCTTGCCACCAACAGGCATCCCCCCGCGATCATCAGCGAGAAAAACGCACCAGCATATTGTGCAACCCAAAAACAGCGCAGCATCAACAAAAACGATAGCGCGGCAATGAAATGGCAGGTGTAGCGTTTATCCGCGCGATAAGACGCGATGCGCTCATTTTTTGCGTCTTCTTCGTCCGCTGCCGTTTTCCATTTTTTGCTCATGCCGTGGACGCTCAAATGTTAGAGAGCCAGTCCGCGTGTTCGGCGGAACGCCCATACACCACGTCAAAATACTTTTCCTGCAACCGCGCGGTGATGGGGCCGCGCGCGCCGCTCCCGATGGGGCGGTCATCCAGTTCGCGGATGGGCGTGACTTCGGCGGCGGTGCCGGTGAAAAAGGCTTCGTCGGCGGTATACACTTCGTCGCGGGTGATGCGTTTTTCCTTGACCGGAATGCCCAGTTCGCCCGCCAGCCGAATCACGGTGTCGCGGGTGATGCCTTCCAGACAGGCGGTGAGTTCGGGCGTGTAAAGCTGACCGTTTTTGACGATAAACACGTTCTCGCCGGAGCCTTCCGCCACGTAGCCTTCAGGATCCAGCAACATGGCTTCATCGTAGCCTGCGGCGGTGACTTCGTTGTTGGCGAGAATGGAGTTGATGTAGTGACCGGACGCCTTCGCACGCACCATCGAGATATTGACGTGATGGCGGGTAAAGCTGGAAATTTTCACGCGAATGCCCTGTTGCAGCGCGTCTTCGCCCAGATACGCGCCCCAGGGCCAGGCGGCGATGATGACATGCACCTGCGCGCCATTGGGCGACACGCCCATTTTTTCCGAGCCGTAAAACGCCAGCGGGCGCAGGTAGCCGGTTTCGAGCCTGTTGGCGCGCAACACTTCCTTGTGCGCTTCGTTGATGGTCGCCTTGTCGTAAGGCATTGCCATCTGAAAAATGCGGGCGGAATTAAAGAGGCGATCGGTGTGCGCGTCCAGACGGAAAATGGCGGTCGTCCCCGCTTCAGTCCTGTAGGCGCGCAGCCCTTCAAAAATCCCCATTCCGTAATGCAATGAGTGCGTCAGAACGTGCGTGGTGGCATCCCGCCACGGCACCAGTTTACCGTCGTACCAAATAAAGCCGTCCCGATCTGACATGGACATGATGTGCGCTCCTCGCGTAAGAATCAACCAAAGCCGTGTATTTTAGCGCATCAACGGTCAGAAGACAGAGGACAGATGACGGAAGACAGGGTAAATTATCGGGGCTGGCGTATCAAAATTCGACAACAAGGTCTGATGATTGCCCACTTCGCCCCGTACCACCCCGTCAGGCTGCGCCTGCTATCGCCTTCTGAAAAAATGATTGAGAGAACCTGGAAACCCAATGTCACCGTCGCCGCCCTCGTGTTGCGCGACGGAAAATTTTTGCTGGTGGAAGAAGAAACCGACGCCGGTATTCGTCTGAACCAGCCCGCCGGGCATCTGGAACAGGGCGAATCCCTGCTGGAAGCCGTGATACGTGAATGTCGTGAAGAAACCGGTTACGATTTCTGTCCGAAATATCTGGTCGGCATCTACCAGAGTCCCCGCCCGAATAGCGACATCACCTACCTGCGCTTCGCCTTCGCGGGCGAGGTGGTGGGCTACGACCCTGCGCGTCCGCTTGACTCCGGCATCATCGCCCCGCACTGGCTGACCCCCGCCGCACTCAGCGCCGCGCCGGACAAACTGCGAAGCCGGATGGTACTGGCGTGCGTCGAAGATTATCTGGCGGGCAAACGTCTGCCGCTGGACGCGATTACGCATTACGCATGAAACTCAGGGTTTTTCTGTTTTCCCTTCCCTCCTCGTGGGGGCTGAGGATTGCCCACAATTCCATATGGATGCCCCGTAGGTTGGGAAAGCCGCGTAGCGGCGCATCCCGGCGGTCGTACCCTCTGCTGCTACGCGCCGCAAAAATAACAACCGCCGCAAATGGATTAGCGGTGCTTCGCACCGATTGTTTACAACCGTCGGGTTGCGCTTCGCTTACCCAACCTACGAGAAACCTCAGCCCCCACCAAGGGGGAGGAAGTTTTGCACGCCTATTCGCCCTGCTCCTCTGCGCGTTTCTTTTCACGCCCCTCGCCCACGCCGAAGACGCCACACTGGAAATCTGCTTTAACTACGGTTGCCTCACGCGCCAATCCGTCACCTTCGACGCACCCCGCCTGCAAGCCTTGATCCAGGATTTGCGACAAGCAAAGGACGCGGCGGAAGAGCGCGCCCGCCTTGCCGTCGTCATCGGCAGGCTCTACGCGCTGGCGGCGGAACAATCGCCCATCGGCGGCGACAGGGGCGGCAATTTTGCCGATGACGGCGTGTACGGGCGCATGGACTGCATCGACCATTCCACCAACACCACCGCTTTTCTGCGCCTGCTGGAAGCGCGGGGCGCGCTGCGCTGGCACAAGGTATTGCCGCCCGCCCGCCGTTTGCGCTTCTGGCTGCTGCAACATTTCTCGGCGCTGATTGAGGCGGCGGAAGGCGCACAATATGTTGTCGATAGCTGGTTCGTCGATAATGGCGAGGCGGCGATCATTTTGCCGCTGGAAGACTGGGAAAAAGGAGAAGGTCTGGATGTCTGAACACAAAAAAACCGTCATCGTGGGCTTGTCCGGCGGCGTGGATTCCTCGGTTGCCGCCCTCTTGTTGCAGCGGCGGGGCTACCACGTCATCGGCATGTTCATGAAAAACTGGGAAGATGATGACACCGAAGAATACTGCGCCTCGCGGCAGGATTTGATTGACGTGATGAGCGTTGCCGACGTGCTCGGCATCGACGTGGAAGTGGTGAATTTCGCCGCCGAATACCGCGAACGGGTGTTTGCCGAATTCCTGCGCGAATATCAGGCGGGGCGCACCCCCAACCCGGACGTGCTCTGCAATTCCGAAATCAAGTTCAAGGCGTTTCTTGAGTCCGCCATCAAACTCGGCGCGGACGCCATCGCCACCGGACACTATGCGGGCGTGCGCGAATTCGACGGTCGCTATGAGTTGTTAAAAGCCGAAGACGGCAGCAAAGACCAGAGCTATTTTCTCTATCGCTTGAATCAGGCGCAGCTCTCGAAAACCCTGTTTCCGCTGGAGACAATCTACAAACGCGACGTTCGCAAAATCGCCGCTGACGCCGGTCTGCACGTCGCCGCCAAGAAGGATTCCACGGGGATTTGCTTCATCGGCGAACGTCCGTTCAAGGATTTTTTAAGCCGCTACCTACCCCCCCAAAAAGGCGAAATCCGGCGACTGGACGACGACAAACTCATGGGCGAGCACGACGGTCTGATGTATCACACCCTGGGGCAACGCAAGGGTTTATATATTGGCGGCATGAAGGAAACCGGCAAAGACGGCGAACACGAAGCCTGGTTCGTCGCCGGCAAAAATATGGAAAAAAACGTGCTCTACGTGGTGCAGGGTCACGACCACCCGGCGCTATTGAACAATAAGGTCGTCGCCGAACAGCTTTCCTGGATTGCCGGAGCCGCGCCCCAAAGCCACTGGGTCTACACCGCCAAACCCCGCTACCGCAGCGAAGACGCCCCCTGCGAAATCGAACGGGTAGACAGTGAAACCTGCGAAATCCGCTTCGCCCAACCCCAATGGGCGCTCACGCCGGGGCAGTCGGTGGTGGCGTATGAAAGCCGGGTTTGTCTGGGCGGGGGCATCATCCGGTGAGCCGCCTCATCAACAACCGCCCGGAGTCGGGGAATCGGCGGGTTTTTCCGCTTTCCCTGTTTTTTCTGTCGCTCGTCCTCTCTCTGCTACACCTTCCGGCGGCGCACGCTCAAACCGATCCCCGCGCTGCCGCGCTCATCAAGGCCGCCCGCGCGCAAATTGGCGTCACCCGCGTTTATGACGGCGCTTATACGCGGCTCGCCTATCCGAATGGCGATGTCGCGCCAGAGCGCGGCGTATGCAGCGATGTGGTCATCCGGGCATACCGTCAGGCGTTCGGGCACGATCTGCAACAAGCGTTGCACCAGGATATGAAAAAATCGTTTTCCGCCTATCCCCGCCACTGGGGATTGAAAAAACCCGACCCCAACATCGACCATCGGCGCGTCCCCAACCTGCAAACCTTTTTCACGCGGCAGGGCGCCAAACTGCAAAACAGCGCAACCCAAGACTACCGCCCCGGCGATCTGGTCACGCAAACCATCGCGGAACGCCTGCCGCATATCCTCATCGTCTCGGACAAACGCAGCACGGACGGTCAGCGTTACCTCGTCATCCACAACATCGGCGCAGGCGCGCGGGAAGAAGACCGACTATTTGAATTCCCCATTACCGGGCATTTTCGATATTTTCCATGAAGGTAGGGCGGGGTTGGCTCCGCGCGTGAAATCTTAAAACCGCCGACGGGGACGCCGGCGCTCCCAGGTGGGTTTGTCATCAGCCTTGTAAGTTGGAAAAACCGATGAGCGGCGCATCCCGACGGTCGTACCTTGGCACTACGCGTCGCAAAAATAACAACCGTTGCAAATTGGTGAGCGACGCTCGGACAGATTGTTCACAACCGTCGGGTTCAACTTCGCTTATCCAATCTACGCGCTGGGAGCGATGGCGTCCTCGCCATCGTACGACGGCGAGACGCCGTCGCTCCCAAAGGACGCTTGCCCGACCCCGTTGTGCTTCACTGAACCGTTAAATGTCGGGTTGCGCTGCGCTTACCCAACCTACGAGAACCCCCTCACCGTCATTGCGAGGAGCGTAGCGACGCGGCAATCCAGGAATCAGGGATCAGGGATCAGGTGACAGGTGTCAGTACTTTCTGGCGGCAAAGCCGCCCCTGATTACTGACACCTGACACCTGTCACCTGACACCTGATTCCTGAACCCCAAAGCCCGCATTATCCAAACTTTGATTAGAATGCCTGTTTTGCCGTCATCATTCATCACCCTCTGGAGCCGCCCATGCCCACCTCATCTGACCCTCTTCTGACCGGCAGCGGTCTGGAAGCCTTGCTGAACCGACTGGAAGCGGATCTGGAAGAGGCTTCCGCCGAGGAAATTCATCTGGTCAAACGGCTGCGTGAGCATTCGCTGCGCGCGGATTCGCTGGAAACCATCCGGCGTTTGCATACCCTGTGGGTATGGGCGGGCGACAAGGCGGCGGCGCTTGCGGTGATTGAGGATGACGGCGCGTTACTGGCGCGCGCCGCGCTGCCCGAAGAGCAGGCAGACCTTGCCCTGCAACTCAAGATTTACCGCTTGCAGGTGGCGAACCATTTTGACGACGCGGCGGATGTTCAGGCAACGCTGGAATCCATCATCGCCCTGGCCGCGCAGCCGGGGCTGCACGCCGGAAATTTTGCGGAGCACCGTCTGCTCGACGAATTGCGGACAGACTCGCCCTCGCTCGACATCGCGCAAAAAGCGGCGGCGGCGCAATACGCCCTGTTGCGCGCCATCCCGGAACGCGCCGCCTTGCGCGAGTATGACACTTTCGTGCATCACGCCAGGCTCGCCCAGGCGTATCAGCGGCACGGCAAGCAGGAAGACGCGCGGCGCGAGGGCGCGGCATCCCTCGCGGCGCTGGAACAAGCGGCGGCGGACAAGGAAAACGTGGAGGCGGACGACTGGTTATGGGCGGGCGATACGCTCATCGACATCCTGCCGGAACGTCTGCCCCTGTTCTGCGAAAAAATTACGGCGCTGACGCGGCAAAATTCCCTGCCGCAACGCCGCGATACCGAAGTCCGCGCCGCCCGCCTTCATGCCCGCGCGTTTTACGCGCAGGGAGATTTAACGGGGGCGTTGGCGGCGTGCGTTCATGCGCGTTACAGCCTCGAATCTTTTGGCACGGGCAGCGACGATTTTATTGAATATGAATTGCCCTGGCTGATGGAAGCCGGACGAATCGAAGACGCCGGACGGCGGGCGTTTTTTCATATTTATAACGTCGAGACACTGGAACGTGGCGCGTGGGCGGGGGTGTTCCGACTCATCCTCGAACGTCTCTCCGACCCGGCGGAAACTTCCGTCTGGTGGCCGCTTTGCGCGATGCGCGCTTGTCACTACGCCCAGACGCTGGCGGATTTGCTGTCTTTTACGCCGGAAGCGCCAAACGCGACGCTCAAAGCGATTTTTGGCGAATTTCTCGGTCAGGAAATCGACCGCGATGCCGACAGTTCGGTGTTCGAGCCGATTTTTCAAGCCGCCCATACGCAGGCGGAAGTACGTGCGCCGGAGCATCCGTGGACGCGCCGCCTGACGGTCGCGCGCGATTTTGACGCACAAGCCATCAACGCGCACACCTATCTGGAACAACTCGAAGCCGCTGTGCATGACGGCAAGATGACGGACTGGCGCACCGCGAACTGCCTGTTTGATGCCCGCCTGTTCACGCACGGCGTCACCAAGGCGCTCACCAGCCCGCCGCCCATGATTTTTCATCTGGCAAGCGGAGTGGATTGTTATGCCTTCGCTGGCGGTCTGGCTGACAAAGTGCAAACTGCCATCGACGCGCTGCCGGAAGCGGCGCAGGAGGAAGCATGGCGTTTGCGCGACCAGATTCAGCTTCAGGTCTACGAACATGGCAAGGCGCACATGGCGCGTTTTTTTGAGACGGGCAAAGGGCATCCCTACGACGCCGGAGCGCATCTGTATTCCATGCTCTGCAACAATCTTGGCATCGAATACCGCACTGCAGGCAAATACGCGGAGGCATTGGAAACCCATCGCCTGGGCATCAACGCCAGTTCCTTTGCCGAACACTATGACGGCATTGTGCTGAGCCATTGGGATTTGGGCGATGAGGCAAAGATTATCGAGTCGGCGGAAAAACTCTGGCAATACGTCGCGGAACACGGTTATAGCCGCCATGATCCGGCGAAGTATGTTCGGCGCGTCGCCGAAGCCTTGTACAACCTTGAGCGTGACAATGAAATCCCGGTCTGGCTGGAACGGCTGATCACCTGGGAACATGAAAATGAAATCGACGATGCAAACTTGCCGGAAGATTCCCTGTACGCCCGCTTGATCGTCGCGTTCTACCTCTCGCGCGCCAACCGCGACCAGAGTCTGGCGTTATGGAACCGCCTGCGCTCGCAAGCCGAAAGCAGCACGAGCGCCAACGTGCTGGGATTCGCAGGAGATGTGGCGCGTGTACTGGGTTTGCGCGCAGAAGCCATTGCAATTTACGAACGACTTTTGATTCTGGAAGACCACTCGAAAGCCAAAGAATTCCTGCAAAGACTCCGCGCCGAAGTCGCGGCGGAAGCCAAGGCGAATTCAAAATCATGGTGGCAGGTCTGGAAGTAAGCCAATGGCTGATGCCGCCGCTTTAGCAAACCCGGCAAAGCCTTCCGCCTACGCGCCGCGCAATGCCCTGAACGCCGAAACCCTGAAGGCGGACATTGTGCGGCGATAGCGACGAGGCGCGGGCGAATCCGCCTGTTTCAAGACTGAGGACATACTCTGGCAGGGGATGACGGATGCCGCCGGAAAAAAGACGCTTTGGATTGGCAAGACTGGATCGCCCTGTTCGCGTTCTTTATGGCGGGAACAGCTCTCGGTCTGCCCCTGTGGTTGCTGCTTGGCGTTGACGCTGCCCGTCGTCGACGCGCAACGACTCTCCGGATTTTTTGATCCTGACACGCCCTTTTTGAGCGACAACACCGTCGCCCAATACCGCTCCGCCTTCCTGCATTACATGGAATACCACCCCGCCGCGAGCGACGACGAATTGAGTTTTGTCTGGTAGCCCATGTGGGCGGCGGGGCGGCTTCGAGCTTACAATGAGACAGATTTTTACAGGGAACCCATGACATGATTTTAGTAACCGGCGGCGCAGGTTTTATCGGCGCGAATTTCATCCTCGACTGGCTGGCGGCTTCCGATGAGCCAGTGCTCAATCTCGACAAGCTCACTTACGCGGGCAATCTGGAAAATCTCGCCCGTCTGCAAAACGACGCCCGGCATGTGTTCGTACAGGGCGACATTTGCGACCGCGCGCTGGTGGATGCGCTGCTGGAAAAACATCAACCCCGCGCCATCGTGCATTTCGCGGCGGAAAGCCATGTCGACCGTTCGATTCACGGACCCGGCGAGTTCATCCGCACCAATGTCGAGGGCACATTCACCCTGCTGGAAGCGGCGCGGGCGCATTGGTCGGCATTGTCTGCGGACGCGCGCTCGGCGTTCCGCTTTCACCATGTCAGCACGGATGAAGTGTATGGCAGCTTGACGCCCACCGCCGCGCCGTTTGACGAAGCGCATCTTTACGCGCCCAACAGCCCCTATTCCGCCAGCAAGGCGGCGTCCGACCATCTGGTGCGGGCGTGGTTTCACACTTACGGGCTGCCGGTCACCACCAGCAATTGTTCCAACAATTACGGCCCCTTTCATTTCCCCGAAAAGCTGATTCCCCTCATCATCCTGAACGCGCTCTCCGGAAAACCGCTGCCCATCTACGGCGACGGTTTGCAGGTGCGCGACTGGCTGTACGTGGGCGACCACTGCGCCGCCATCCGCCGCATTCTGGAAGCAGGGCAGGCGGGCGAAACTTATAACGTGGGCGGCTGGAACGAGATGACCAATCTGGACATCGTAGGGAAGGTCTGCGCCCTGCTGGATGCCGCCCGCCCCCGCGCCGACGCGCTTTCCTACGCCACGCAAATCACCCATGTCACCGACCGCCTGGGTCATGACCGCCGCTACGCCATTGACGCCCGCAAAATCGAACGAGAACTGGGCTGGCGTCCCGCCGAAACCTTCGCCAGCGGCATCGCCAAAACCGTGCGCTGGTATCTGGAACACACCGATTGGGTGCAGCATGTGCAAAGCGGCACGTATCGGGATTGGGTGACGAAGCAGTATGGCGGGTGAGGGTTTGCAAGAGGGCATCCGGTTGTATACTTCATGCATTGACTGGAGATCGCCCCATAACCACGACCGCCCTTGACCGCTCCTTGCCCCGCAGCTACCTGCCCGAAGAAGACAAGGTGGGCATGACCCAAAACGCCATCTATCTCTGCGAATCCAGCGCGGCAGATGATGCGGGGATGATGACGCCTCATGGGCATGGCTTGCGCTGGCGAAATTGACGGAATCTTCAAAGTCCATCCTGAAAGAAATGTGTGACGAGCAATTCCTGAAAACCAGAGGCTTCAACAGATGACAGAAAAAACCCTGCTTTCCCTCGCAAAAAGACAAGCGCAATGAACGCCCCCATCCTGCTCACCGGGTGCAACGGGCAACTCGGCTTTGAATTGCAGACTGCGCTGACGGCTTTGGGTTTGCCGATATTGGCGTTGAATCACCAGACCTGCGACCTTAGCGACCACGCTGCCTTGCGTCGTCTGCTTGCCGAACATCGCCCCTCCATCATCGTCAATGCCGCCGCCTACACCGCCGTCGACCGCGCCGAAACGGAGCCGGAACTGGCGAATGCCGTCAATGCCCTCGCCCCCGGCATACTGGGCGAAGCCGCCGCCGCCATCGGCGCGCTGGTTGTGCATTATTCAACCGATTACGTGTTCGATGGTCAAAGCGCCGAACCCTATCGGGAAAGCGACGCGCCCAATCCCCTCAACGTTTATGGGCACAGCAAGCTGGCGGGCGAACGGGCATTACAGGCCAGCGGCGCGAAGCATCTGATTTTTCGTACTTCATGGGTCTTTGGCGCGCACGGCAACAACTTCGCCAAAACCATGTTGCGTCTGGCGGCGGAACGGGAAACGCTGAATGTCGTCGCCGACCAATACGGCGCGCCCACTTCGGCGGCGCTGCTGGCGGAAGTCACGGCGCAAATCCTGAGAGAATATCTGTCATCGGAAACTTTCCCCTTTGGTCTTTACCACCTGACTGCCAGCGGCGCGACCAACTGGCACGCCTACGCCGCCCACGTCATCGCCGCCGCCCGTGATTTTTACGGCAACGCCAGACCCTCGCTTAAACTTGCCGCCGACGGGCTGAACGCCATCACCGCCAGCGCCTACCCCCTCCCCGCCGCCCGTCCCGCCAATTCGCGGCTGGATTGCAGCCTGCTGCAACGCCGCTTCGGGCTGCGACTACCGCCCTGGCAGGAGGGGGTGGACAGGGTGTTGCAACAAATTTTATAACGGCGAAGCCGCTCGAATCTCCCTTCCCCCCTTGTGGGGTGAGACGGGAATGCTCGAAGCGAATGCTTCGAGCCGTCGAACGCCCAATTCCATGCAGGGAATTGGGCGGGCGCGGAGGCGAGGTGCCCCGCGAATTTACGTAAAAACGCGGAAGAGGGGTATGGTTCAGCATGTTCAAGCGTTATTTCGCGCTGAACCGCTGCCGCCTCTCCCCAGCCTCCCCCACGAAGGGGCAGTGCGATTGCACCCATCCACCATATCTGATGGTAATACCCCCCTACTCCTTGTGGACAGTGAAGAATTCCCGTCTACTCCCGTCTTTTGGGCAAAGACATGGGAAAGACACTGGTGGAACATTTTGCAATCATCCGGGATCCACGTCAGAGGAGAGTAAAGTACGATCTGATCGAGCTATTGGTGATCGTGACCTGTGCACTGTTCTCCGAGATGGAGACCTTCGTCGATATTGCGGAATGGGCACGTTGCAAAGAATCCTGGCTGCGTCGCTTTCTGCCTCTGGCAAACGGCATACCCTCGCACGACACGATGAACCGTGTTTTTCGTCTGATTGACCCGAAATCCTTTGAAGTCGCATTTCGCGCCTGGGTAGCAGACACCTTGCCCGGCTTTGGTCAAACCCGGATTGCCATTGATGGCAAGAGCATCCGGGGCGCTGCGGCGCGGCGCAATCCCATTCACAGGGTCAGCGCTTTTGCCAGCGAGGCGGGCATCGTCTTCGCACAACAAGGCGTACCGGACAAAGGAAGCGAAACAGCAGCTATCCCGGAATTTACTGCGCGGAATTACTGCGCGCGCTAAAAATACGGGGTTGCCTGGTCAGTCTGGACGCACCAGGCTGCCAGCGCGAGATCGCGGAAGTCATCCGCGAACGAAAAGCCGACTATTTGCTGACTGTCAAAGGGAATCAGCCCAATCTGAAAAAGATCATTGAGCAGGTCTTCGCGCAGAATCCTGATGTACCTGCCTGTTGTTATGAACAGAACGGTCATGACCGTCTGAGTGTCCGGATCGCGCAGGTCATTCCCAATAGCGAACAGGTTGATGTGCGTCTGTGAAGCTGTTTTAAAAATCAGCAAGTCGTCTGATGAGCAAGCGGATCATGGCGAGTTGTAGTCAGATCGCTTGGGTACATTATCTTCTCCACATTAACCGTAATTTGAAAACGGAACGCCCTGGCGTTCCGTTTTTTTGTGCCCGGTTTTTTTACGTTTGGCGCGTGGGCTTCCCGCTATACTGCACACATGAGTCAATTCTTGATCGCCTTCGCAGCCCTTCTATTGTCGCTGCCCGCCGTCGCTGAAGACCCTGCGCTTGCCAGACTTTTTTTCCGGCAAGGCATGGAGGGAACGATGGTAATTGCATCGCTCCACACGGGAAAAACCTTCATTCACAACGATCTGCGCGCAAATCAGAGATTCCCGCCAGCATCAACCTTCAAGATACTGAATACGCTGATCGCGCTTGAAGAAAAAGCCATTTCCGGCAAGGATGACCTGCTGAAATGGGATGGGCATATTGGCAATGTATCAGATTGGAATCGTGATCAGACATTGGAGCGCGCCTTCAAGGTTTCCTGTGTCTGGTGTTTTCAGGAATTGGCGCGCCGGGTTGGCGCGGAGAAATATCGAACCGATGTGCGCGATTTCGCATACGGCGTATTACGCGAGCCTTTTGCGGAAACAACATTCTGGCTTGACGGTTCACTTCGGATAAGCGCGATGGAACAAGTGAATTTTCTTGAGAAAGTGTACCGGCGCGCGTTGCCGTTTGGCATTTCATCCTATGAAACGCTACAGCAAATCATGCTTGTGGAAAAAACGCCGACCTTTGCAATGTGGGCGAAAACAGGCTGGGCCACGCAAGAAAACCCGCCAACAGGCTGGTATGTGGGTTATGTTGAAACACGAGGAGATGTCTGGTTCTTTGCCACGAATATTGCTGTTCGTGACGAAAAGGACTTGCCTCTGCGCCAGAAACTGACGCGAGATGCATTGCAGGCAAAGGGCATCATGGAATAATGTCTGCGCGACACTCAAACGGGATGCGGCAAGAAACGGTCGCGCCCTGATTTTTCAGGCGTGCCATATGAAGAGCGATATGAACCCCCCTTTCCTCATCAAACTCCGTTCAAGCCTCGCTTGCCATGCCCGCGACGGCGTGATTTTTGTTGCGGCGGTTGCCCTGTTGGGCTGGACGGGAAGTTGGCACTGGGTTCCCGAACTCTTCGCCCACTTTTTTCTCCAATACGCGCTGCTGCTTGTCATCCTGACGCCGCTGTTATTCTGGGCGGGTTGGGGCAGCCGCGACAATCGCCGACATTGGCAATGGCTGGCGCTCATCGCCACGCTGCTGGCGGGTTTTGCCGTGTCGCCCTGCTGGTTGCCCGCCGATTCCGTGCGCAAAGCCAATTCGCATGGCAGCCTGAATCTCCTGCAATTCAACGCCGCCCAAAATACCGACGCGCTGGTGCAATGGTTGATCAAGCATCGGCAAGAGGTCGATGTCGTGCTGGTGCTGGAAGCCAGCACCGGCTTCGCGGGTGGCATCGAAGCCCTTGCCGAAGAATTTCCATATCATATTGAAAAGTTGCAGGACGATCCGTTCGGCATCGCGCTGATGAGCCGCTATCCCTTAAGCGAAGCCGCCGTGCTGGATATGAGCGACGACGTGGATTTTCCGGCGCTCGAAGCCGATGTCATCACACCCGCCGGCCCCCTGCGTCTCATCGGCATCCATCCGCCCCCGCCCTTGGGGGGCGAACTGGCGAAACTGCGCGATGCCTTCATGCAAAAACTGGCGCTTCGGCTGGTGGCGCAACTCAAAGAAGGCGAACCCACGCTGGTCTTTGGCGATTTCAACAGTACCATCTGGTCGCCCCGCCTGCGTGACTTCATCGCAAAAACCAGGCTGCGCGACGCCGGTCAGGGGCAGGGCGCGCCCGGAAGCTATCCAGCCGCCTCTGCCCGCATTTCCGGTTGGCTGGGCATTCCCATTGACCTGATGCTGGTCTCTGAACACATTACGGTACAAGAACGCCATGCCGGAGAATCTCTGGATTCAGACCACCTGCCGATAGTGACGCGGATTACCTATTGAACCTTATTCAACGAGCGCCAACAACTGCCGCTGTAATTTCGCCAATGCGGTCGGTGGCGGCGGGGGGTTGCCTTCGCCAATGGCGGTAATCCAGCCTTCCAGCTCGTCAATCCATTCCAGTGCAATATCGCGTCCGGGGGAGCGGTCGAGTTGTTCGGGGGTGATACGTTCCAGGCTTTGCGCGAAGCGGAACGCCACCAGCGCCAGTGGCGCAAGGTCAAGGGGGTCTGCAAGTTGCTGGATGCGGCGGGCGGCTTCTTTCAAAGCCTCGCAATCCGGCGGCAGGGCTTCCAGCGCCAGACGGAGTTGTTCGATTTCATCTTCCGCTTCGCCCGCAAACAGCGTGTCCAGATGGCGCGAGCGCGGGCCTTCGTCGCGGCGTTCCAGACGGGTGACTAATTGTTGCACCAGCGATTCCAGCGCCTCGTGTTCGAGAAAGCCCTGTTCCTGCAAGAGTTCCATGCTGGCGGCGAGGGCGGTCAGCAGGCGCGGCGAAGGAGGCGTGGATTCCAGATCGTCGGTCGCGGCCGCCAGCGCTTCCGCCAGCCGCAAGGGGTCGGGGTGCGCCAGCGCCAACGCGCCATCCAGCAAGCGGAAAATGCCCTGCCGCAACTGCCCCCAGCCTTCTTGCGTGGGTGTGCCATTGCATTTTGCCCAGGCGATGCCCAAAGCCTCGACCGCGTTATCCCACAGGCTGCGCTGTGCCGTGGTAAAACGCGGCTCGCGCGGTGTGGAGAGCAGCGGCAGGATGGCGGCGGTCGGTTCCAGCGTCGTCGCCAGCGGGTCGCGTGGCTGCAAGGCTTCGATGGGCGCTTGCGGCGGCGGGTCGAATTGCAAAAGCGGCGCTTGCAGGTCGGTGAGTAATGCCGCATCCGGCGCGCCCTTGCGTAACGCCTGTTCCACACGCGCCGCCAGACGGCGATAGGGCACGAGCGCTTCCAGACGTTTGTCCCGAATGGCGACAAACAACGCTTCGGCGGCGGCGAGGCAAGCCGCCATTTCTGGCGCATCATCCTGCCCTGCGGTTGCCAGGGCGTGCAACATGACCTCCAGCCCCGCAGCATCCTGCGGGGTTTTCAG
This sequence comes from Betaproteobacteria bacterium, assembly GCA_025997095.1. GTDB lineage: Bacteria > Pseudomonadota > Gammaproteobacteria > Burkholderiales > Rhodocyclaceae > Azovibrio. The sequence goes on from BNUD01000001.1 coordinate 18,874, forward strand.
CCATGCCAGCAAACCCCGTTGAAACCCGGCGCGCGGGCTGTCGGGGTTGGCGGCAGTATCAGCCTGCGAGTTTGGCGAAGGCATCAACGACCTCCGACGGCGCTTGCACCAGTTCAATCAACACGCCTTCACCGCTGACGGGGGATTCCTCATTACCCTTGGGATGCAAAAAGCAGATGTCGAAACCGGCGGCGCCCTTGCGAATGCCGCCCGGCGCAAAGCGCACGCCGTTGGCGGAAAGCCATTCCACCGCCTTGGGCAAGTCGTCAATCCACAGCCCGACGTGATTTAACGGCGTGGCATGAACGGCAGGTTTTTTCTCAGGATCAACCGGCTGCATCAGGTCGACCTCGACCTTGAACGCGCCCTTGCCCATCGCGCAGATGTCTTCATCCACGTTTTCCCGTTCGCTCTGGAAGGTGCCGGTCACGGTCAGCCCCAGCTTGTCCACCCACAGGGTTTTCAGTTTTTCCTTGGAAGCCCCGCCAATGGCGATTTGCTGGACACCCAGCACTTTGAAAGGACGTGCGTTACTCATTTGATTCCTTGCCCGATTGGTGATGAAAAATGCGATTTTACGGCATCTTAACGGGCAGATACAGGCAAAAGCGCGGAGTTCTGACGAACGCCCCTTACCCCTTGTGGGTTTCGGCGTAAGAGAGTACAAGTTTTTTGGCAAAGTACGTCTTTGACGTACAATTCAGGGTATGCACACCATTGCCGAAACCGATATTTTCATCCGTTACGCCAAAGCCAAATTCGATAACCTGCCCGCTGGCTTTCTGGCGCGGCTCAAGGAAGAGGTGGAATATGGACAAGGAAATGCAACAATTCACTGAAGACTTACTGGAATCCGTGCGCCAGATGAACGCCGGGAAAGCGGCGCGAACAACCGAAGTCCATGTTTCTTCCGCCGTGGAAGCGCGGCTTTCCGTGGGTTTGAGCCAGAAAGATTTTGCCCGCATGTTGGGCGTTTCGGTGCGTACCTTGCAGGAATGGGAACAAGGACGCCGCGAACCTTCCGGCGCCGCCAGAATGTTGCTCAAAATCGCCTCGACAAATCCGCAGGCTGTTTTGGCGGCGGCGTGAAATTATTTTTTCTAGTCGTCGGTGAAGTTGAACCCGCCGGGTATCTCCATCACGATTAGATTATCCGGGTCAAACCCCGTGAACACGCTCGGTTCCTTCGCTGATGACGATCGCCAGGTCACGAAATGTCCGTAACTCGCCGAATTCCACACTCGCGAACAGATAGCGAGCCGGGCACCAGTTAAGGCAGAAAGACGATACGAACAACATCCCGCCAACTGAGCTGAGTAAATCCCAAGCGCTAAAAACCCCGGCAATCCAACAAAGCAAACCCCCTATCGCGCCCCAGTTCGCAAGCTTGCGGATCATCGAGGCGCGAGTCCGAACTGGCGGAAGCGCGCCGGGAGCGAGTCTGGAGATCGAATCAAGAAACACACCGGTATACCGCCGGGCATAAGGCGCCAAAAGGGTCGATGGTCGGATATCCTTCACCGGAGCCCCCGCCTGGCGCAGAAGGGAGCGAATGGTCAGAAACGTGCCAGCGCGGGTGCAGGTGCGACCGAACAGCACTGCCGGTCGAACTTTCGGGCGGCGAGCGTATTTGGCAATCAATTGGCAAACATCCGAGAGCCGTTTCCGGTCAGCCGGTTCCAGTGCCTCGCGCCACTCGTTTTCCGAAACGCCGATGCCCAACGTCTTGTTGCACGCTTGTCCCAGTTTGCGCCACCCGACCAGATCGCAAGCGTCTCTCCACTCCGCAACGGTCGTTTCCGGCGTCAGGACAGCATCCGGATCGGCTTCCCAGTCGTACTGGCACTGCTGACGGTGCTCATCCTGAATGACAGCCAGAATGTACGCTGGCGTGGCGGGTTCGTCGATTGTCGGGTAGTGAAGGTTCATGGAGGATTATTTTACACGCATGAATGGTGGAAGGCGCTTCGCTTTTGCCGTTGCTTCGCTTCGTCGAACCCCGCTGCCACCTTGCATGATGTTCGTGCTACGTTTGTTCCATCACGTCAAGCAATAGCCCGAATCACCCGATCAATCGTTTCTCCTCCCGAACCTCCGCATCCTTCGCTCCGGCGCGGGCGTTTTTGAAGGCGACCGAGAGCATCAGTTTGATGCGATTCAGTTGATTGACTTCCGATGCGCCGGGGTCGTAGTCGAGGGCGACGATGTTGGCGTGCGGGTAATTGTCTTTGATGGCCTTGATGACGCCCTTGCCGGTGATGTGGTTGGGCATACAGGCGAAGGGCTGCATACAGAGGATGTTGGGTACGCCTTCTTCGATCAGTTCGACCATTTCTCCGGTTAAAAACCAGCCTTCGCCGGTCTGGTTGCCACGTGACAAAAAGGGTTCGGCATGAAAGGCGAGTCCGTCGATGGTGGGCGGCGGGGTGAAGCGCGCGCTGGCGGTTAGCGCTTTTCGCATGTGCTTGCGATAAAAATCCATCGCCTTGATGGCGGCGTTGCCCGCTAAAGCGGCAAGTTTGCTGTGCGAAAGATAGCGGTGATTAAAGTCGTGGTCGTAGGCGCAATAGAGCAGAAAATCCATCAAGCCCGGCATCACGGCTTCGCCGCCTTCTTTTTCGATGATTTTCACAATGTCGTTGTTGGCGCCGGGGTGGTATTTCACCAGAATTTCGCCGACCAGTCCGATGGGCGGTTTTTCGCGCGCGCTGATGTCCAGCGTGTCGAAATCCTGCACGATGCCGTAGAGATTCCGCTTGAAGGTTCTGAAGCTGCCATCGAATACCGCCGTCTTGCAGCGCGCAGCCCATTTTTCGTAGAGCGCGTTGGCGGCACCCGGCGTTTTTTCGTAGGGACGGGTGCGAAACAGCACGTTCATCAGGGTGTCGCCATAGACGATGCTCATCATCAGGCGGTGCAAGAGCGGCAGGGAGAGTTTGAAGCCTTCGCTCTTTTCGCCGCTGGCGGCGTTCAGGGAAATCACCGGCACTTCGGGAAAACCGCTGTCGGCGAGCGCCTTGCGGAGATAGCCGATGTAATTGGTGGCGCGACAGCCGCCGCCAGTCTGGGTGATCATCACGGCGGTTGTGGCGGGGTCGTAGTCGCCGGATTTCAGCGCCTCGACGAGTTGACCGACGACGATAATCGAGGGAAAACAGGCGTCGTTATTCACGAAGCGCAAGCCGGTATCGACGGCGGTAGCGCCGATGTCTTCCAGCACTTTCAGTTGATAGCCGCAGGCGCGAAACGCCGGTTCCATGAATTGAAAATGCATGGGCGACATTTGCGGCGCGAGGATGGTGTGGGTGTCGCGCATGGCGCGGGTGAAGGGCACGCGCTGGTATTTGGGCGGGTGAAACTGGATGACTTGCGCGGGCACGCTGCGGCGTTTTTCCAGCGCGGCTTTTAACGAACGGATGCGGATGCGCGCCGCGCCCAGGTTGCTGCCTTCGTCGATTTTCAGACTGGTGTAAATTTTGCCGCGCTGAGTCAAAATTTCCTGCACCTGATCGACGGCGATGGAATCCAGCCCGCAACCAAAGGAATTCAAATGGATGATGTCCAGCGTTTTCGCCTTGGCCGCCAGCGCCGCCGCGCGGTAGAGGCGGGCGTGGTAAGTCCATTGGTCGACCACGCGCAACGGGGTCGTGAGTTTGCCCAGGTGGGCGACGGAATCTTCGGTCAGCACCGCCAGCCCCAGTGAGGTGATGATTTGCGGGATGCCGTGGTGAATGGCGGGGTCGATGTGGTAGGGGCGACCGGCGAGGATGATGCCGTGTCCGCCGCTCTCTTCCAGCTCGCGGATGACTTTTTCGCCCTGTTCCATCAACTCCGCTTTCACTTTCGCCTGTTCTTCCCACGCCTTTGCCAGCGCGCGCCGCAGGTCAGCCGCCGCAATGTCGGGGAAAACGCGGGTAAGCTGGCGGGCGAGTTTGTCGCGGTCTTCCAGCGACAAAAAGGGCAGCATCAGCGTGACGGCGTTTTCTTTCAGAAAGTCGATGTTGTTTTTGATGAGTTCCGGGTATGAGGTGACCACCGGACAGTTGAAATGGTTGTCGGCTTCCTGAAATTCTTTTTGTTCATAGGGAATGCAGGGATAAAAAATGGTTTTGACGCCCTGTTTGATGAGATCGACGATGTGCCCGTGCACGAGTTTGGCGGGATAGCAGACGGTATCCGAGGGCAGGGTGTCCATGCCCTGTTCCAGCAGTGATTTGGAGGAAGGCGCGGAGAGGCGCACTTCAAAGCCGAGTTCGGTGAGGAAGGTGTGCCAGAGCGGGTAATTCTCGAACATGTTCAGGGCGCGCGGCACGCCGATGGCGCCGCGCGGGGCGTTTTTCAAGGGCGCGTAATTGAAGACGCGCTCATATTTCCAGGTGTACAGGTCGGGCAGGTCGCTCATGTTTTTCGCCTTGCCCAGCCCGCGTTCGCAACGGTTGCCGGAAATGAATTTGCGCCCGTCCGAGAAACGGTTGACGGTCATGTTGCAGGCGTTGGTGCACAAGCCGCAGCGCGCCAGCGAATGTTTGACCGCGAAGGATTGCAGCGCTTCCGGTTGCAAGACGCTGCTGTCGGCTGTGCCCTGCCAGCGTTCACGCGCAATCAGCGCGGAGCCGAACGCGCCCATCAAGCCCGCGATGTCGGGGCGCACCGCCTCGCGCCCGGAGATGAGTTCAAAGGCGCGCAGCACGGAATCATTATAAAAAGTGCCGCCCTGGACGATGATTTTGTCGCCCAGGTCTTCGGGACTTTTGATTTTGATGACCTTGATGAGCGCGTTTTTGATGACGGCATAAGACAAGCCCGCCGAAATGTCCGCAACCGACGCGCCTTCTTTCTGCGCCTGTTTGACGCTGGAATTCATGAACACCGTGCAGCGCGAACCCAGATCGGCGGGCGCGTTTGATTCCAGCGCCGCGCGCGCGAATTCGGCAATCGGCGTTTCGACCGACTGGGCGAAGGTCTCCAGAAACGAGCCGCAGCCCGACGAACAGGCTTCGTTCAAAAGGATGTTGTCGATGACGCCATCCTTGACGCGCAGGCACTTCATATCCTGCCCGCCGATGTCGAGAATGAAATCGACCCCCGGCAGGAAGTGTTCCGCCGCCTTGTAGTGGGCGATGGTTTCCACTTCCGAAAAATCGAGTTTGAACGCCTCACGAATCAGCGCCTCGCCGTAACCCGTGACCGACGAGGCGGCAATGCGCGCGCCTTGCGGTAGCCGGGTGTAAATGTCGGCGAGAATGTCGCCCACCACCTTGACGGGATTGCCCTCGTTGCTGCCATAGTGGGTGTACAGCAACTCATTGTTTTCGCCAATCAGCGCGGCCTTGGTCGTGGTCGATCCGCCATCAATGCCCAGAAACACCGCGCCCTGATAATCCGCGAGCGCGCGCCGCGTCACCTTGGCCTGTGCGTGGCGGGCGTAAAAGGCGCGGCGTTCTTCTTCGTTCATGAAAAAAGCGCGCTGCGTGCTCATGCTCACTTCGCGGGTCGTGGAGAGACGCGCAAAATTTTCCAAAGCCGTGGTAAAGGGTTGCGCCCCCGCCGCCTTGCCGTGCAACGCCGCGCCGATGGCGACGAACAATTCGCTGTCTTCGGTCACGACCTGATTTTCCGGCGCGATGGAGAGCGTTTCGATGAAACGTTTTTTCAGTTCCGGCAAAAAATTGAGCGGCCCGCCCAGAAAGGCGATATTGCCGCGAATCTTGCGCCCGCACGCCAGCCCGCTGATGGTCTGGTGGGCGACGGCTTGCAGCACCGACAGCGCGATGTCCTCCCGCGCCACGCCTTCATTCAACAAGGGCTGCACGTCGGTTTTGGCGAACACGCCGCAGCGCGCGGCGATGGGGTAGAGATTTTTGGCGCGACCCGCCAACTCGTTTAACCCCGGCGCGTCGGTTTTCAGGAGCGTTGCCATCTGGTCGATGAACGCGCCCGTGCCGCCCGCGCAGGAACCGTTCATGCGCTGTTCGACACCATTCGTGAAAAAAGTAATCTTGGCGTCCTCGCCCCCCAACTCGATGGCGACATCCGTCTGCGGCACGCGCATTTCAACGGCTTCGGCGCAGGCGACGACTTCCTGCACAAAGGGATACCCCAGAGTTTCCGCCACACCGACCCCGCCCGACCCGGTGATGACGATGGCGACCCTGGCGTGTGGCGGCACGACGCCGTTTTCCGCCAGCATCGCCACGTGCTTCGCGGCGGTCGAGCGCACTTCGGAAAAGTGGCGGACATAGGCGCGCGAAAGCAGCCTGCCGTGCGCGTCCAGCGCCACGACCTTGACCGTCGTGGAGCCGATGTCAATGCCGATGCGGTATGGGATTTCGTTCGTGTTCATGATGTTCTTCCAATGGATGTGGGGACGTTTGGCGGCTTTATGGGTTGTTGCGGCGCGGCGCCTGAACGAAGGGCGAATTTTAGCCATTTATCAAGGTGTCGTGTAAGCAGCATGTGCCGAGCGCGTATTTCTCCGTGTGGTTTTACAAATTGAACAATGTTCATTAACGATGGATGAAAGTTGCTGAGCAGTGTTCAGTTTGCTTTGTAGCACAATAATGAACGGTGTTCAATAGCCATGTTAAAATCACCGCAACGGCAGGACGGCAGCACGCGCATGGCGCGTCAGCGATTTTTTCAACAGGCAACGAAACCGACAAGGGGCAAAAAACATGGCGCGCAGGGGAGAACACAGCCGTGAGGAAATTCGCCAGATGGCGCTGGACGCGGCGGAAACCATCGTTGCCCGCGAAGGCTATCCCGGACTGTCTACCCGCAAGGTGGCGTCGGCGATTCGCTACACGGTCGGCACGCTCTATCTGGTGTTTGAAAATCTGGATGACCTGACCCTGCAAGTCAATGCCCGCACTTTGGATGCCCTCTACGAATGGCTGCGGGCGCGTCAGGATAAGGGCAACGACCCCGAACAGGCGATTTTCGCGCTGGCGAATGCCTACGTCGCCTACGCCGAAGCCGAAACGCCGCGCTGGTCGATGTTGTTCGAATACGCCGTGCAGGAAAACGCGCAACCGGAATGGTATCTCAACAAACTGGGGCGGGTGTTCGGTCTGGTCGAAGCCGCGCTCGCCCCCTTGAGCGCCGACGCCCTGGAAACCCAACGCATCGCCCGCGTCCTTTGGGCGAGCGTACACGGCATCTGCCTCCTGAAAATCCGCCAACGCCTGACCCTTGCGGGCAATCAGGATGCCGAAGCCATGACGCGCATGTTGGTGAGCCATTTTTTGCGCGGTCTGCGGCAGGGGCAAAAATTCTCTCCTCCGAATCCGGTTTAATGACGCCTGATAAGCTAAAATCCGATTCATGGAACACCTTGACCTCACCCACCACTTTCTGATCGCCATGCCCACCATGGATGATCCCTATTTCAGTCGCGCCCTGATTTACGTCTGCGAACACAACGCACAGGGCGCGCTGGGCGTGATCGTGAATCGCCCGCTCGACCTGACCCTGGCTGCCCTCTTTGAAAAAGTCGAACTCGAACTGCAAAAACAGGAAATCGGCGCGCTGCCCGTGTATTTCGGCGGTCCCGTACAAATGGATCGAGGCTTCGTGCTGCACCGCCCCAGAGGGGAATGGCAATCCAGTATGCGCGTCACCGAAGATGTCGGTTTGACCAGTTCCAAGGATATTCTCGCTTCCATCAGCGCAAGCGGCGAACCCAAAGAAATCATCATGACCCTGGGCTACGCGGGTTGGGGCGCCGGGCAACTGGAAAACGAAGTGGCGCAAAACGCCTGGCTCACCGTCCCCGCCCAGGCCGACATCCTGTTTGAACACCCCCCGGAAGACCGCCTGCCCGCCGCCATGCAGATTTTGGGCGTGAGTTTCGCACAACTTTCGGATGTGGCAGGGCACGCTTGACAAGCAAGCAACCCGGATATGTGGGTGAGTGCAGCGTTAGCCACCCACCATCAAACCTGTGCTCACGCAACACCGCCAGGAGTCGACAAATGGGGGGGATGCGCGATAAACCGCTAAATGGTGGAAGGCGCTGCGCTTTTCCTCCCTACAGATGATGTCCGCGCTACGCTTGCTGAAAGTTGGAAATCAGGGGCTATCCCCGATTTTTGGAAGATAGAAATTAGCTTAATGCTCCCCATTGCGATTAATGGGCAATATCAATTATCGCACCAATAATTAAACATGTAGCCATTAAAACGATCACAAAGCAAAGCGCCCTTGGGCTAAAAACCCCAAAAAACAATATTCTCCCATCATCCTCGGTGTGGTAACAATTCGGACAAACTACTTTCTGAAAATAATACAATGGGCGAGAAGGCGAAAAAGAAAACAACAGCATCCAAACAGAATATAAACGCGTCTGGTCATTAACCTCAAATTCGTAGTTACACTGCGAACATTGATGCATGATTGTCATAATTATGTCCTTCCCATTTCATTGGGCAACAGGGTCTCGGTTGTAATGGCTTTGGGCATTCACAATCGCAAGTCTTAACGTCTGTCACACTTGACGACCCAGCACCACCAAGTATAGCAAGTAGCGCGGACATCCTGTAGGGTGGAAAAGCGAAGCGCCTTCCACTCTGCGGCGTTGTTATCCGTGTCAAGCATTCGGGCACGGCACGCCGTGCCCCTACGGGGAATGGGCGGATCGTAGGGGCACGGCGTGCCGTGCCCTATGGCGGGCGAGACGTTTGCGGGGCAGGTTGCAAATCCGCCCAATGGCGAAATGATGAAACGCATTCCACCCGACAGCGCTACCCGCTCGTGGTTTGCGATTTCTCCATCCTTTCTCGTCATTGCGAACACATTAGTCAATGACTAAAATGCAGTCATCGACGAAATGAGGTGCATCATGGCGACAACAATGACCATTCGCAACATGGATGAGCAAATCAAGGTGCGGCTTCGGGTGCAGGCGGCTTTGCATGGGCGTTCGATGGAAGATGAGGCGCGTGACATTCTTCGCGCCGCGTTGTCAGCGACTCCGACACGGCGCGCTTCTTTGGTTGAAGCCATCCGTGCGCGTGTCGTCCCGCTTGGCGGCGTGGAACTTGAGCTTCCTGTTCGGGAAGCGATGCGCGAACTGCCGGAGTTAAGCGCATGATGATTCTGGATACGAACGTTCTTTCAGAAACGCTGCGTCCGACGCCTGACCATCGGGTGTTGGAATGGATGGGGGAACAATCGCGCGCAGCCCTGTTTTCTACCACGCTCACCCGTGCGGAATTGCTCTATGGCGTCCATTTGTTAGCGGCGGGGCAGCGCAAAAACGCGCTGCTGGAAGCGGTATTGGCAATTTTTACGACCGATTTGGCGGGGCAGATACTGGATTTCGACAACGATGCCGCAGACGCTTATGCGGAAATTGCTGCGACGAGGAAGGCGGCAGGAAAACCCATCCGCCAGTTCGACGCCATGATTGCAGGCATCGCACAATCGCGGGGCGCAACATTGGTGACGCGTAACACCAAAGACTTCCTTGATATTGATGTTCAGATGATCAATCCGTGGAATGCTTGAACAAGTACGACATTTCTCCTGTCTTCCCCGTCGAAGCAGTCTACAATTCACCTCCATGAAAGCTGTCGTTTCTCCTCTCCTGCCTGCCGGACATCGCTAGATGGGCACCGTATTGGCCTTCGATTTTGGTGAACAGCGCACCGGGGTGGCGGTGGGGGAGACTGCTTTGGGGCAGGCGCATCCGCTCACGGTCATTAAGGCGGGCGGGGATGCCGAACGTCTGGATGCCATTGCGCGGCTGGTTTTGGAATGGCAGCCTGAGCTTTTGCTCGTCGGGCATCCGACCCATGCCGATGGTACGGCGCACGCAATGACGGCGCGGGCGCGGGGGTTTTCGCTTGCCTTGCGCGAGCGTTTTGGTTTGCCTGTGCAGGAAGCCGATGAACGCCTGACTTCCCTTGATGCCGAAAACCGGCTGCGGGAAAGCGGTCGCAACGCGAAGACCATGAAGCCCCTGCTGGACGCCGTCGCCGCCCAACTGATTTTACAAACCTGGTTTGACTATCCACATGACCTCTCCTCAACACCTCTCCCCAATCTCGCCCCTGCCTGATGCCGAGGCGCAATGCCTGGCGCTGGCGGATTTGATTCGTCCCGACCTCACGCCCGAGACGGCGTTAGTCGGCATTTTCAGCGGCGGCGCCTGGATTGCCGAACGGCTCGTGCAACTGCTGGGTTTGCCCGAAGAAGCCGGCATGATTGACATTTCTTTTTATCGCGACGATTTCGCTGAAAAGGGGCTGCATCCGCAGGTGCGCCCCACGCAGATTCCTTTCGATGTGAATGATCGCCGCCTGATTCTGGTCGACGATGTGCTCTACACGGGGCGCACGACCCGCGCCGCCTTGAATGAACTGTTCGATTACGGGCGTCCGGCGTCGATTCATCTGGCGGTGCTGGCTGACCGTGGGTGCCGGGAATTGCCGGTCGCGCCCAATTATTGCGTCTGGAATCTGGAACTGCCCCGCAGTACGGGTCTGATTTTGAGCAGGGGCGACGATGGACATCTCTTCTGGGAGCTTGAAGACCATGCCTAACCCGCAGTTGAACGCCAACGGCGAACTCACCCATTTGCTGGCCATCGACGGCTTGCCGCGCGAGGTGCTGTTGCACATTCTCGACACCGCCGCTTCCTTTCTCGGCATTGCCGACCGGGAGGTGAAGAAAGTGCCGTTGCTGCGGGGCAAGAGCGTGTTCAACCTGTTTTTCGAGAATTCCACCCGCACCCGCACCACCTTCGAGATTGCCGCCAAGCGCCTGTCCGCCGACGTGATCAATCTGGACATCAACAAATCGTCCACTGCCAAGGGCGAAACCCTGCTGGATACCATCGACAATCTTTGCGCCATGCATGCCGACATGTTCGTGGTGCGCCACGCCGCCAGCGGCGCGCCCTACCTGATTGCCGAACATCTGCGCCGCATGGGGCATGATGACATTCACGTGGTCAACGCGGGCGACGGTCGCCACGCCCACCCGACGCAGGGCTTGCTGGATATGTACACCATCCGGCATTACAAGCGGCGTTTCGAGCCGCTGACCGTCGCCATCGTGGGCGACATCCTGCATTCGCGCGTCGCCCGTTCCGACATCACCGCGCTCATCGCGCTGGGCGCGGAGGAAGTGCGCGTCATCGGCCCGCAAACGCTGCTGCCCACCGACCTCGCCAGCATGGGCGTCAAGGTCTGTCACGACATGCACGCCGGTTTGCGCGATTGCGATGTGGTCATCATGCTGCGTCTGCAAAACGAGCGCATGGACGGCGCGCTGCTGCCTTCCGCCCACGAGTATTTCAAACACTACGGGCTGACGCCGGAAAAACTCGCGCTTGCCAAGCCCGACGCCATCGTCATGCACCCCGGCCCGATGAATCGGGGCGTGGAAATCGACTCCGCCGTTGCGGACGGCGCGCAGGCGGTCATTCTGAATCAGGTCACGTTCGGCATTGCCGTGCGTATGGCTGTTATGAGCATTTTGGCAGGGAACTGAACATGAACATCGCCATCAGAAACGGTCGCCTGGTCGACCCGAAAAACCGGATTGACCAGCAGGCGGACGTTTTCATCGCCGCCGATAAAATCGCGGGGATCGGTCGCGCGCCAGCGAATTTCACGGCGGAACGGGAAATCGACGCGGAGGGGCGCATCGTCTGCCCCGGTCTGATTGACCTCTCCGCCCGCCCCGGCAATCTGGAAACCGATTTGCACGCCGCCGTCGCGGGCGGCGTGACCACTCTCGTCTGCCCGCCCGACCTCGACCCGCCGTTGGACGAGCCGGAACTGGTCGAGCGTTTGGTGTTGCAAGCCGCCGATTTGGGGCTGACCCGACTCCTGCCCCTGGGCGCGCTGACCCAGAATCTTGACGGTGAGCGGCTGGCGGAAATGGCAGGGCTGCACGCGGCGGGTTGCGTCGCCTTCTCGCAAGGCAAACGCCCGGTGCTGGATACGCAGGCCTTGCTGCGCGCTTTTGAATACGCCGCCACCTTTGGTTTTTCCATCTGGATGCAGCCGCAGGATTTTTATTTGTCCAGAAACGGCTTCGCGCATGATGGCGAGGTCGCCAGTCGTCTGGGGCTGACAGGCATTCCGGTCAGCGCCGAAACCGTCGCCATCGCCACCTACCTCACCCTGGCGGCGGATACCGGCGTGCGCCTGCACCTGCGCCGCATTTCTTCCGCCATCGGGCTGGATATGGTCGCCAGGGCACAAACTGAAGGGATTGCCGTCAGTTGCGACATCGGCATCCACCATCTGCATCTCTCCGAACACGACATCGGCTTTTTCGATACCAACGCCCGTTTCGACCCGCCCCTCAGAAGCCTTGCCGACCGCGACGGTCTGCGGCGGGGCGTCGCGGCAGGTCATGTCGCGCTCTGCTCCGATCACACGCCGTTAGGCTACGACGACAAACTCCTGCCCTTCGGAGAAGCCAAACCCGGCGCGACCGGTCTGGAACTCCTGCTGCCGCTGACCCTGCAATGGGGCAGGGAAACGGGCTTGTCGCTGACGCAAACCTTGGCCCCCCTCACTTGCGTTTCCGCCGCCATTCTGGGACGCCATGATCTGGGACATCTGGGAATCGGCGCAGAAGCCGATGTCTGCATCTTCGCGCCCGATGAAATCTGGAAGGTAACGCCGGAAAATCTGGTAAGCGGCAGCAAACATTCGCCGTTTTTGGGTCGGGAACTGACGGGAAAGACCAAGACCAGCATTGTCGGCGGACGGGTGGTGTATTTTTGAATGGCGTGGTGGCGGTTCGCAAACCGCACTATAGTGGTCTGCTCCCTCTTTGGATGAGGAGCTGGAGGCTCCCCACACGATCAATCCGCCACCAACGCAGCCAAGGCGCCCGCATCCACCCCTTCCACCCGCACGACTTTTTGGCGCGAGGTTTGACCGCTTTTCAGGGTGACAGCCTGTTTGGGCACATTCAGCCATTCTGCGACAAAGGCGAGCAGGGCGGCATTTGCCTTGCCATCAACCGGCGGGGCGGCGAGGCGGATTTTCAAGGCTTCGCCATACAATCCCGCGACGCCGCTTTTTTTCGCGCCGGGCTGGATGTGCAGGGCGAGGCAGAATCCCCCGTCCTTGTCGATGTGAAACCAGCTCACTGCGGCAACAGCATCAACAGGGCTTGCAAAATCAGGATGACCACCAGGGGCGAGAGGTCGATGCCGGAAATGGGGGGAATCAGCTTTTGCACGGGGGCGAGCAGGGGATAGGTCAATTGGCGCAAGGTGGGCGTGAGGGGCGACCAGGGATTTATCCACGACAGCACCGCCTGCACAATCAGGGCGATGATGAACAGATAGATGACCAGATACAGCAGGTTCACAAGCGCAGTCAGCAGCAAATTGCCCCAGATTGCGCTGCTGAAGCCCATGCTGACGGGGGTGGCTCCCGCCAGTCCGAAAATCACCAGCACGAAAACGAGTTGCACCGCCAGCGCGACAATGAGGCTTGCCCAATCCACGCCGCCAAAGCCGGGGATGACGCGGCGCAGGGGCAGTACCGCCCAGTTGGTGAGTTTCAGGATGAAGCCGCCGAACGGACTGGCAAGCGAAATGCGCCGCCATTGCATCAGCAGACGCAGGATGAACAACATGCAAAACAAGTCGCTCACGGTTTTGATCAGAAAGTAAATCGCTTGCATTGGTTTCTGGCTCCCTTTCTTTACCCGTTGCCCAATTGCCGCGCCATCTCTTCGCTGCGTGCCTTGGCGGCCTTGGCGCCGGCAATGATGCCCGCTGCCACGCCGGTTTCTGTCATTACCTGCAAGGCGGCAGCCGTCGTGCCGCCCTTGGAGGTGACGCGCTCGCGCAGGACGGCGGGCGATTCGTCGGATGCCGCCGCCAGTTGCGCCGCGCCCAGGGTGGTGCCAATCGCCAGTCGGCGCGCGGCTTCCGGCGTGAATCTCAGGTCGAGCGCCGCCTGTTGCAAGGCTTCGATGAACAAAAAGAGATAGGCGGGACCGCTGCCGGAAATGGCGGTGACGGCATCCATCTGGCGCTCGTTGTCCACCCACAAAATTTCGCCCGCCGCCTGCAATATCCGTTCGGCAAGCATCCGTTCGTTGGGGGCAACTTCCGGCAGGGCGCACAGCCCCGTCATGCCCGCGCCAATCAGGGCGGGCGTGTTGGGCATGGCGCGCACGATGCGCCGATAGCCCTTGAGCCAGCCGGAGAGAATGTCCAGCGTGAGTCCGGCGGCGATGGAGAGGACGATTTGATGGGTGAGCTTGCCCGCGAAAGGTTGAAGCGCCTCTTGCATCTGCTGCGGCTTGACGGCGAGCACCAGAACCGCTGCCGTCAGCGCGCCTTCGTGATCTTCATCGGCTTCGGCAAGGGCAGTGACGCCGAATTTTTCGGCGAGTTTCGCGCGCTGCTCCGGCAGGCGTTCAATCACCTGAATGTCCGCTACGGGAAAGCCTTTGTCGACGAGTCCGCCGATTAACGCAAAAGCCATGTTGCCGCCGCCCAAAAATGTAATTTTCATGATTTCTTTCGTGCTCCAAAAATGGCGGCGCCCACCCGCACGAGGGTCGATCCCTCGCAAATGGCGGCTTCCAGGTCATCGGACATGCCCATCGAGAGCGTATCTACCGCCAAGCCCCGGTCTTGCAAGTCCACAAATATCTGGCGCAACGCCGCGAAAGGACGACATTGTGCCGCAAAATCGCAGGCGGGCGCAGGGATGCACATCAGCCCGCGCAGTTGCAGACGGGGCAACGCCGCCACCTTGCGGCAGAGTTCGTAGGTTTCGGCGGGCGAGCAGCCGCTTTTGCTCGCCTCGCCGGAAACATTGACCTGCACACAAACCTGCAAGGGCGGCAGGTGTTCGGGGCGCTGCGCCGACAGCCGTTCGGCAATTTTCAGGCGCTCTATGGTATGCGCCCAGGCAAAATGTTCCGCGACCAGACGGGTCTTGTTGCTTTGCAGGGGGCCGATGAAGTGCCAGATGGGGGTTGTATCGGGTGACAATGCGCGCAAAGCGAGCATTTTATCCACGCCTTCCTGTACGTAATTTTCGCCGAAATCCTGTTGTCCCGCCTGAAGGGCGGCAAGTACATCGGCGGCAGGGCGTGTTTTACTCACCGCCAGGAGGCTGATGACCCCTGTTTGTCGCCCGGATTTTGCGCGCTCTGTTATGATTCTGTGTTGAACGACTTGCAGGTTAGTGGCAATTGCGCTCATAATCGTTTGGAATCGCTGCTTGTTTTTTTAACCGGGGTCGGCAGTATACTGCCCATTTTCATTTCAGGACGAATCAGGACACGCCATGGATATTACAGAATTGCTCGCCTTCAGCGTCAAAAACAGCGCTTCTGACCTTCACCTCTCATCCGGGCTGCCGCCCATGATTCGGGTGCATGGGGATGTACGTAAAATCAACCTGCCGCCGCTGGAACACAAAGACGTGCACGGCATGATGTACGACATCATGAACGACGGTCAACGCAAAACTTATGAAGAAACGCTGGAATGCGACTTTTCTTTTGAAATTCCCAATCTGGCGCGCTTTCGGGTCAATGCCTTTGTCCAGAACCGGGGCGCGGCGACGGTGTTCCGTACCATTCCCACCAAGGTTCTGACGCTGGAAGAACTGAATTGCCCGAGGATTTTCAAAGAGATTGCCGAATATCCACGCGGCATCGTGCTCGTCACCGGGCCTACCGGTTCGGGCAAATCCACGACACTGGCGGCGATGGTCGACCACGTCAACGAAAACGACCACGCGCACATCCTGACGGTGGAAGACCCCATCGAATTCGTGCATGAATCGAAAAAATGTCTGATTAATCAGCGCGAAGTCGGACCGCACACCCTGTCCTTCAGTAACGCGCTGCGCTCGGCGCTGCGGGAAGACCCGGACGTGATTCTGGTGGGCGAAATGCGCGACCTTGAAACCATCCGGCTGGCGATGACCGCCGCCGAAACCGGGCACCTGGTGTTCGGCACGCTGCACACATCCTCCGCCGCCAAGACCATTGACCGGATCATCGACGTGTTCCCCGCCGCCGAAAAAGACATGGTGCGCGCCATGTTGTCCGAATCCCTGCGCGCGGTTATTTCGCAAACGCTGCTGAAAACCAAGGATGGCAGCGGTCGCGTGGCGGCGCACGAAATCATGATCGGCACGCCCGCCATCCGTAACCTGATCCGCGAAGCCAAGGTGGCGCAGATGTATTCCTCAATCCAGACCGGGCAGGCGCTGGGGATGCAGACCCTCGACCAATGTCTGCTTGAGCTCGTGCGTCGCAACGTGGTTTCCACCAAGGAAGCGCGTATTCGCGCCGCCAACAAGGATGCCTTCCCGGTTGGCTGATGTTTGCCGTTTTTTTACACCTTGATTGATATTGATTTTGACGTTTGAAAGGAATTCAGGATGGAACGCGACCAGTCACTAAAATTCATGCACGACCTGCTGCGCTTGATGAGCGGCAAAGGCGGCTCTGACCTTTTCATCACGGCGGGTTTCCCCCCTGCCATCAAGGTCGATGGACGCATTTCTCCAGTTTCCAATCAGGTGCTCACGGCGCAGCACACAGCGGAACTGGCGCGCTCCATCATGAATGATCGGCAGGCGGTAGAATTTGAATCGACCAAGGAATGCAACTTCGCCATTTCGCCCTCCGGTATCGGGCGTTTCCGCGCTAACGCCTTTGTCCAGCAGAGTCGTATCGGTCTTGTCTGCCGTACCATCAATACCGCAATCCCGACGATGGAAGAACTTCGGCTGCCGCCCATCGTCAAGGATGTCGCCATGACCAGGCGCGGTCTGGTCGTTCTCGTGGGCGGCACCAGTACCGGCAAGACCACTTCGCTCGCGGCGATGGTCGGCTACCGCAACGAGAACAGTTACGGTCACATCATCACGCTGGAAAATCCCATTGAATACGTGCATGAGCACAAGAACTGCATCATCACCCAACGCGAAGTGGGTGTGGATACCGAAGACTGGGATCCCGCCCTGAGAAACACCCTGCGGCAAGCGCCTGATGTCATCCTGATGGGCGAAATCCGCGACAAGAAGACCATGGAATACGCCATTGCTTTTGCCGAGACCGGGCATCTCTGTCTCGCTACGCTACACGCCAACAACGCCAATCAAGCGATTGAGCGCATCATCAATTTCTTCTCTGAAGAAGAGCGGTCGCAACTCCTGATGAATCTCTCGCTCAACCTGCGCGCCGCCATTTCGCAACGCCTGATCCCCAAGAAAGGCGGCAAGGGTCGTGTCGCTGCCTTTGAAGTCATGCTGAATACCCCGTTGATTGCCGACTTGATCTTCAAGGGCGATGTCTACGAACTCAAGGAAATCATGAAAAAATCCCGCGAACTGGGGATGCAAACCTTTGACCAGTCGCTCTTTACGCTCTATGAGGATGGTGAGATCAGCTATGAAGACGCGCTCAGAAACGCCGATTCCGTCAATGACCTGCGCCTGCAAATCAAACTGAAGGGCAAGGATGCCGCCGACCGCGACCTGACCGCCGGGCTGCAACATCTGGAGATTAAGGAAGATCCGGTGGAAACCGCGCTTCCCTACTGAAAATTGTTGCGTCCAGGCAAAAGGGCAGATCCCATGGGTCTGCCCTTTTTACTGACAAAGCTGTCCAATGAGGTTTTTCGTAGGGACGGGTTTCAAGCCCGCCCGCCTGGGAGCGTCGGCGTCCCCGCCGACGGGTTTGGCTCCGCACGGAAAATCTTAAAACCGCCGGCGGGGACGCCGGCGCTCCCAGACAACCCGATTCACACCGCCGCTTCCGGTTTCGGTTTGCGATGGCTGCCCGCGACCAGTTCGATTTCATACAGTCGGCATTCCAGCGCGCCGTTCATCAAGGGCGTTTTGCGGCTGGGTTTTAAGCGCAGCAATTTGGGAAAGCGTGTGTCGGCGGTGAGGAAGAACGCGCGCCAGCCGGGGAACTGGCGTTTCAGGATGGCGCTCATGGCGGGATACAGTTCGGCGAGCCGATCCAGTTCACCGATGCGCTCGCCGTAGGGCGGATTGGCAACGAGAATGCCGCTTGCCGCAGGCGCGGTGGCTTCCAGAAAATCGCCTTCCGTCACTTCCACCGCGCTCTCCAACCCCGCGTCGCGCAGATTTTTGCGGGTCGCGCGCACGGCGTGGGCGTCGTTGTCGCTTGCCCAGAGGTGCAGGAAACGGCTTTCTTCGACGGCGGCGAGCGCGGCGTTGCGGATGCCAAGCCAAACGTCGCGCTGATAGGATTGCAAGGTCTCAAAGCCGAAGCGCACCCGTTCCAGCCCCGGCGCGCGATGCAATGCCATACAGGCGGCTTCGAGCACGAAAGTGCCGCTGCCGCACATCGGGTCGAGCAGTGGCGTACCCGGTTGCCAGCCGGAAAGTTTCAAAATGCCCGCCGCCAGATTTTCTTTCAGCGGTGCTTCCACATTGGCGTGCCGCAAGCCGCGCTGCCACAAGGGGGCGCCGGAAGTGTCGAGATAAAAGGTGCATTCTTGTTCCGAAAGATAGACCTGCACGCGCACATCCGGCGCGCGCGTTTCCACGCTTGGGCGTTCGTCGCATTGGGCGCGAAAGCGGTCGCAAATGGCGTCCTTGACCCGCAGGGTGGCGAAATCAATGCTCTTCAAGGGGGAACGCACCGCCGTGGTTTGTACGCGGAAGGTGCGAAAGACGGCGAATTGCTTTTCCCAGGGCAGCTTGACTGCCTGCTGGTAAATGTCTTCTTCCCGCTGATAGGGCGCGCACGAGAAACGCCAGAGAATGCGGGTGGCCAGCCGCGAATGCAGATTGGCGCGGTAACAGCTTGCCCAATCGCCCGTAAACGCCACGCCGCCATGCACGACGCGGGGCGCTTTCGCTCCTGCGGCGATCAGTTCTTCCGCCAGCAATGGTTCCAGTCCGCGCGGACAACTTGCGAAAAAATTTTCCATATTGATTTTGCTCAAAAGGATTTGAAAACAGCGAGGAACACGGCGATGAACATGATGAAGGTCGGCGCTTCATTGAAGTAACGATACCAGACATGGCTGCGCGTGTTTTCCCCCGTCTGAAACTGGCGCAGCGCCACGCCGCAATAAACATTGAAGGCGACCAGAAAAACGACCAGCAGGGTTTTTGCGTGCAGCCAGCCACCGCCGTAATCAAAGCCGAACCACAGCCACAGCCCCAAACCCACGGCGAGGACGCCCAGCGGATTCATGAAGCGATAGAGCTTGCCCGCCATGAGCAACAGGCGTTGTGTTTCGGCGATATTTTCTTTCGGCGTCATCGCCAGATTGACAAAAATGCGCGGCAGATAAAACAGACCGGCGAACCAGGAGATGACGAAACAGATATGCAGGGCTTTCAGGGTCAGCATGAGCATGTTGAAATTCTCTCGAAATTACGCGCTTGCCGGATGATTCAATCCGGCGGACACGGTGGGGTATAAAAGACGCAGACCCAGTTCCTTGCCGAGTCTGTCGTTACGGATACGGCGTGATTCAAGCATAAAACTGTACTGCGCGGGAGAAAGTCTCTGTTTCAGGCAGGCCAAGGGCAAACGCGGCGGACGCGCATAACCCAGTCGGTCGGCAACGAGGTCGAACCAGTCCCCCATGCGCAGATCACTCTCGTCTACCACATTGAAACTGCGCCCCGCACCGCCGCGAAACAGCGCAAGACAACAGGCGCGCGCCAAATCGTCGGCGTGGATGTGGTTGCCATACACATCATCCGCCCGGATAAGCGCGGGCAATCCCGCTTGCAGCCGCGCGACGGGCAGCCGGTCGTGCGCGTAAATGCCCGGCGCGCGCAGCAAAATCACCGACACATGTCGACTGGCGCCCCAACGACGCAGGGTTTGCTCGGCATCGAACCTGCGCAGGGCGCGCGCCGACTGCGGGCGGCGCGGGCAGGTTTCGTCAATGAGCGCGCCGCCGCAATCGCCATAAACGCCGGTCGTGCTTACGTAAACCAATCGTCGTGGTAGACTCCCGCCCCGGCAGAACGCCGCGAGCAGGTTACGGGTGCGCTGATCGTGTACGCCTTCATCTTGCGGCGGCGCGAGATGCAGCGCCAGATCCACCCATCCCGCCAATCGTTTCAGGCTGGCGGCATTGTCCAGGTCGCCCGCAATCAGGCGCACATTCAGTCCGCGCCACGATTCGGCGGTGTCGGCGCGGCGCACCAGCGCGAACACCAAAAAGTGTTTGCTGAGCCATGAAGCGGCACGTCGGGCAATATCCCCGCTGCCAACGATTAACAGTCTTTGCACGGACGGCATTTTAGCCCATCGCCGCGCCCGGATTTGAAAACACGCGAAAATACCATGTCCCACCAGATTACCCTCCAGCCCAGCGGCGCGACCTGCACGGCAGAAGCCGACGAAACCCTGCTTGACGCCGCCCTGCGCCAAGGCATCAGCATTCCTTACGGCTGCAAAACCGGCGCGTGCGGCGCCTGCAAAGCCAGCATCCTGTCCGGCGAAGTCGACCTGGGCGCATACCAGCCACATGCCCTGAACGAACAGGAAATCGCCGCTGGCAAGGCGTTGCTCTGCTGCGCTAAGGCGAAAAGCGATGTGCGCGTCGAAAACCGCCAGGCCAGCCGCGCGTCGGAAATCCCCGTCAAACTCATGCCCACGCGCGTGGAAGCGATGGAAAAGCGCGCGCCGGATGTCATCACCCTCAATTTGCGCCTGCCCGCCAGCGAAACCTTTACCTTTCGCGCCGGTCAATACATCGACATCCTGCTCCCGGACGGTCAACGCCGCAGCTATTCCCTCGCCAACGCGCCGGAACAAACCGGCGCTCTGGAATTGCACATCCGCCGCGTGCCGAACGGTCATTTCACCGGGCAGGTGTTTGAACGGATGAAAGTCAAGGATATCCTGCGTTTTGAAGGCCCGCACGGTGGCTTTTACCTGCGCGAAGCGTGTGACAAACCCGTCATTCTGCTCGCCAGCGGCACGGGCTTCGCTCCCGTCAAATCCATCGTCGAACACGCCATCCTGCAAAACAGCCGCCGTCCGCTGCACATCTACTGGGGCTGCCGCAAGGAAATCGACCTCTACCTCACCGCCCTGCCCGCTGCCTGGGCTGCCGAACACGCCCACATCCGCTACACGCCGGTGCTCTCCGAACCCGATGCAGACTGGCAGGGGCGTACCGGCTTTGTGCATCAGGCGGTGCTCGCCGATTACCCCGACCTATCCGGGCATGAAGTCTATGCCTGCGGCGCGCCCCCCATGATTGATGCCGCCCGCAAGGATTTTGCGAACATTGGCAAACTGCCGGAAGAAGCCTTTTTCTCGGACGCCTTTACCTTCGCCGCGAAGGGTCAATGAAGAAATGAAAAAAGCCGGGAAACCCCGGCTTTTTTACGAGTTGGCAGCTACTCCAGATTCTTCGGGTCGTCGAAAAATTCCCTGGTCAGTTTGAACACCACCGGACTCAACAACAATAGCGCGACCAGATTGGGTATCGCCATCAGCCCGTTGAACAGGTCGGAGAGCGCCCACACCAGGGATAGTTTCGCCAGTACACCGACGGGAACGACCAGCGTGAAAATAATGCGAAAGGGCAATGCGGCTTTGTCGCCAAACAGGTAAATCGCGCAACGCTCGCCATAAACGCACCAGCCCAGAATGGTCGAGAAGGCGAACAACGTGAGACTTATCGTGACCAGCCATTTGCCGAAACCGCCCGGCATGGCGGCATCGAAGGCGACCGCCGTCAGCGTACCGGCGCTGTCGATGCCGGTGGATGTCCATTGACCGGAAACCAGAATCACCAGCGCCGTGATGGAACACACGACGATGGTATCCAGAAAAGGGTCGAGCATCCCCAGCAAACCCTGTTTGACCGGATGTTTGACAATGGCAGTGGCGTGCGCGATGGGCGAACTGCCCAGCCCCGCCTCGTTGGAAAACAGACCACGGGCGACGCCGAAGCGAATCGCCATCGCCAGCGTCGAACCGGCAAACCCGCCCACCGCCGCGTGTCCCGTGAGGGCGCTGGAAAAGATGGAAGCAAAGGCTGCCGGAACCTGCTCGTAGCGGGTGATGAGAATGAGCAGACCGCCCAATACATAGACGACTGCCATGAACGGCACCAGCCTGCCCGCGACCGCGCCGATGCGCTTGACGCCGCCGATGAGGATGGACGCCGTGAGGAGCAACAGCAGGAACGCCAGAAATTCCGGCGTCAGCGTATCGCCCGCAACATTGAGCACATTGGCGGCGACGGCGTTGGCCTGGGTCATGTTGCCGATGCCGAAGGACGCCACCACGCCAAAGACGGCAAACAACGTCGCCATCCAGCGCCATTTGGGACCAAGACCGTTTTTGATGTAATACATCGGCCCACCGACGAAGCTGCCGTTCGGCGTGACTTCGCGGTATTTCACCGCCAGCGTCGCCTCGCAGAACTTGGTCGCCATGCCAATCAACGCCATGATCCACATCCAGAACACCGCGCCGGGACCGCCCAACAGAATGGCGGTCGCCACGCCGACGATGTTGCCCGTACCCACGGTCGCCGCCAGTGAAGTCATCAGCGCCCGAAACGGCGTCAATTCGCCCTTGTGTTCGGGATGATGATGGCGTCCGCGCCACATTACGGCGAAGGAATGGGCGAGCTTGCGGAAGGAAATGAATTCCAGCCCGATCGTGAGATAAATTCCGGCCAGCAACAGCAGGGGAATCAAAACATAAGGCCCCCAAAGTTGGTCGCTGATTTGACCGAGGAGGGCGTTTAATTCGTCGAGGGTATCAGGGAATTCCATGTCGGTGTCAGGCAGTTAAATGGCTGCGTAGTGTAATTCCGATTCACATTAGAAGCGAACCTTTGTCGACTTCGCCTTGCCGTGCAATCGCACTGTCTTCGGTCAATTTTCGCGTCTCGCTTCTCATGCGAATCGGAATAACCCCACCTTTGATGTCGCTGGCGCGCCCAGGTGAGTTTGAAACCTGCTCCCATAAAACCTTTCATTCTTCGTTTGCCGCAAAAATCTCTCTCTTGCACGCAGCAAGCGTAGCACGAACATCCGTAGGGTGGCAGCGGGGTTCAACGAAGCGTAGCGGCGGCAACAGGGATATTTTTCGGATTTTACCCGGCGAGGAAAGCGGCAAGATTGGATCCGATTGAGGCGTTGCGGTATCCGTGACGGGGCGGTTCACGAACCGCCCCTACGCAAACACTTCGCCCGCCATAGGGCACGGCACGCCGTGCCTCTACATGCCCGACATTGCCGACCGTTCCCGTAGGGGCACGGCGTGCCGTGCCCCGGTGTGCCGTGCCCCGGTGTGCCGTGCCCCGGCGTGCCGTGTCCGAATGCTTGACACGGATAGCAATATCTACGCAATAGCAATCACTCCGCCGCCGCTTTCCCCCTTGCTCCCTTCGCCTTCGGCGCTACCTTATCCTCTGGAAACAGGGTTTCCAGCTTCGCCAGTACGCTGTTCATCTGTTTCAAATCCTGCCAGATGCTGTGATCCATCCGCATTTTCAGGTAGTTGGCGCGGGCGAGCGGGAGTAGCGCCTCGGTGTAGAGGGTTTTCATTTCGCTTAAGCTGTCGCTGAACATCTGCGTATCGGGAGCGGCGATGGCGATTTTGGGTTGCACGCTGACATTGGCGGGCTGCACGTTGATCGGCGCGGGCTGTACCTCGATGCGCGGGGAGACGGTGATTTTCGGCTTGATGTCCCCCAGGATTCCGGCTAACGACGCCAGGCCTTGTTGCAGGATTTCCGGCGTGTTGGAGCGTGTTCGCAGTTCATCCACGGCGCGGGAAATGTCCAGCAGGGTGTTGGCGATTTTGTGGCTGCCGTCGGCATCGTCGCCGCCCAGTTTTTTGCGGCGCGCGTATTCCTCGCGGATGTCCTGCCAGCGCGTTTTTTCTTCCGCGCTCAAACTGCCTAACAGTTCAGCGAGTTTCAGCAGGTTTTCTTCCGCGCCGGTGGTGAGCGTCTGCGCCTCGCCGCGATAGTGGTCGCGCAGGAGGGCGTCAAGTTCGTGATCGTCCATCAGCGGGGTGATGCGGGCGGCGAGTTTGGACATGTTGCGGTAGCTGCCTTGCAGCTTGAAGGGCGGCTCGGTGCGGTAGGCGTCTTGTTGCGCGGCGGATTCGATGTAACTCAAATTGACCTTCAAAAGCAGATCGCGGGCGCGAAAAAGGCGTTGCAACAGGGCGACCAGTTCGTTTAATTCCGCCGTGCTGTACGTGTGCGCGAAGTCGCTGGTGGCAATGGTTTCGCCTTCCGCCATTCGCACGAGCCGGTGCACATCCTTGGGGTCGCGCGAGGCGAGCGGCAGCAGCGCGGGGTTGGAAGTCAGGCTGTTTTCGATGTAGGAGAGCGCGAAGAAGGCTTCACGGCCGGAGAGCACGTCGCCCAGATTGTAGATGTCGGCGCGGTTGGCGAGCATGTCGGGAATTTTGAACACATCGCCGGATTCGGTGTAGGGGTTGCCCGCCATGACGATGGCGAAACGCTTGCCGCGCAGGTCGCAGGTTTGCGGTTCGCCCGCGTTTCCCACCATTCGTACCGCCTCGATGCGGCGGGTGCCGTCCGCCAGCGCGATGAATTTTTGCAGGAATTCGGGGTGGGTGTGCTGAATGTCATCCAGATAGAGCATGACATTGTTGCCCATCAGAAGCCCCAGATTGAGCTTTTCGAGTTCCTGCCGCGCGGCGCTGTTTCTGGCGGCGGTGGGGTCGAGCGCGGTGACTTCGTGCCCCAGCGCGGGGCAGTTGATGCGCACGAAAATCATGCCGAGGCGGTCGGCGATGTATTCCATCAGCGTGGTTTTGCCGTAGCCGGGCGGCGAGATGAGCAGCAACATGCCCATGCGGTCGCTGCGGCTGGCGTCGCCCGTCGCGCCGATTTGCTTGGCGAGGTTGTCGCCGACAATGGGCAGATACACTTCATCAATCAGGCGGTTACGCACGAAGGAAGACAGCGGTTTCGCCTGGAACTGTTCGAGATGCAGACGCCGTTTTTCGGTTTCGAGCGCCTCGTGGCGCAGGGTTTGCATTTTGCTGAAACCGGCGACGACGATTTCGGCGTGATGCAGGTAGCGCCGCCAGAAGTCGTGCAGGTTCAGGGTGATTTCGCCATTCACGAGGCGCGGATGTTCCCCCAGCATGTTTTTCAGCGTGGCGTCGAGGTCGGCGTTGACCCGGATGCGCGTATTGGCAAACTGCGCGTCAATGGCGAATTTTGTGGCGGCGTCATCTGCCCAGATGCCCCGATGCGCTTCATGATGCGCGGCGGCAAGCGTCCAGTCGTGGGCAAGCCGCCAGCGTTCCACGGGCGTGGCGGCGGCGAGGTCGCGTTGCCAGTCCGCCCAGAGTCCGCTGGCTTCCAGTTGGCGTTGCAGGTCGGTGGCAAGGTCGTCGGCAACACTGGAAATCACCCAGTTTTCGCCGCCCTGCGTCGAGGCAAGCTGGCGGATGAGATAGCGCGCCGCCTGATGCGCCAGACCTTCTTTGGCGGCATCAAAATCGAAGGCGGGCGCGAAATTGAGGATTTCCGCCGCCAGCGTTTTTTCCAGTCGTTTGAGGCTTTTTCGCGTGCGGAACTGGGCGCGAATGTTCATCACGGAGATCGCCTGCCGCAAGAGGGCGTTGCGGTCTTCATCCAATCCGCCGAAATGCCAGTAGAGCTGGGCAAGCGCGCGCGCGTCCGGCCCGTAGGAGAGCAGCCCGGCAGCCGCCTGCATTCTCGTGAGCGCGGCGAGGATGCGGGCGGCGTCGGTGTCGTGCACGCCCTTCTGGTAGCCTTCCTGATAGCGGCTGGCTGACCAGACGCGAATTTTTTCCAGAAGCGGGTTGATGCCTTGCAGGGTGTCGGCGCAGAGCGCCTGCAAGCCTTGCCAATCGAGATTGAGTTCCCCGGTTTCCCCCGCAATCACGGCTTCGAGCAGGGTACCGGCGAGGTATTCGGCGCGGTAGAAATCGGGGGTTTCGGAAACCAGCGTCTGCTCCCAATAGGCACGACAGGCATCCAGTCTGGCATGGGTTTCCGCTTGCAGCGGGGCGTAATAATCAGTGCCGCTCAAATGGAATTGCAGCGTGCCTTCACGCGGCACCAGCGACAAATCCAGCGGCTGGCGGCTGACCGTAAAAGCGTGACGACCGAAGCGCAGGGTGTTGCCGCCGTCGGAGACGAGTTCGCTTTGGTCGCGCACCGAACGAATCGCCTGATCGCGCGCGGTTTTGAGCTGGGTGTCGAGGTCGTCCGCCTGCACCCCGTCGCCCAGACCACGCAAGTCGGCAATCTGCTGGCGCAGCTTGGCAATTAACGGGTCGGAAGCGAAATAGCTGTGCAGTTGCGCGAGGTCGTTAAATTGCGTGACGCGGCGCGGGATGCCCTTCAGGATGCGGGCGGCGGCGTCGACAATGGCGCGGGCGCGGCGGCTTCTGGCGTCGAGCAGGGTTTGCCGTTTGGCAAGCAGGGATTCGTAGACCGCTTCGCGCTTGACGGCGATGTCCGCCAGAAATGCTTCCTGCTCGGCAAAGCGCCCTTCCAGTTCTTCCAGTTGAGCGAGGAGTCGGGTTAAGGCGTCGTCGCATTTTTCCGGCGTGTCCGCCAGTTCAATGGCATTTTCGAGCGACTGCCCGAAGAGTTTGAATTGCGCGCCGAATTCGGCGGCGGATTCGGTAACGGAAAAAGCGCGGCGGCGATTGCGGGCTTCGGCGCGCAGACGGTTGATTTCGGCATAAACGGCGGAGACGGCATCAAGAATACTGGTGCGCGTCACCGCGTCGCCGCCGGGCAGATTGCCGATTTGTCCGGTCAATAAATCCAGTCCGGCGGCGGTGGCGTCGAGTTCGGCCAAGAGTTTGGCGATGTCTTCGCTGGCGCTCGCCTTGGTGAGCGCTGCGGCGACTTTGGCGAGTTCCTGTTTGGTGCCGTCGAAGGCTTTTTCCTGCGATAAAAACGCCAGCGCCTTTTCGCCCACGCGGGCGCTCTCGCTGGCTAATTCCACATCCAGCGCGTTAATGCGCGCTGTGTCGGCATGGCGCAATTCCAGCAAGAGCTGCAATTGCCCGCGCCCTTCGCGCAAGCGATCCAGCGCGCGCACAAAATCTTCCGGCTTCTGCCAGAGGGTGCCGGCGATTTCGGAGAGCCATTCGCGCAGCCTGCTCTCGGCTTCGTCGATGGCGCGGCGGGTATCGCGGCGGATGCTTTCGACCTTTTCAAATTCATCCAGCGTGTTTTTGGCGGCCTCGACAATGCCGCGCAAATCGGCATCCAGCCCGCCCGCTTCTTCGGCATCCAGCCAGAAAAAGGCATCCAGCGTGCGCGCGCATTGACGCAGGATTTCTTCATAGGCGGCGCGAGTGGGCGACTGTTCGCGCACGGCGCGGGCGATGGCGGTGAGTTCGGCGATGCCGCGCACCAGTTCAGGATTGCCGATACGCCCCCAAAAACCCTGCGCGGCGCTGGCGCGGGTCATGTGCTCTTCGCTGGAAAACGGCGTCTGCCAAAGCTGCATCGGGTGCGTGCGGGTCGGCTCCGGGTTATCCGCCGTAAACACCAGCACGCGACCATCCTCAAAACGCGCGTAGCCGTGGCAGAGAATGGGCGCGGAGAGGCTCTTTTCGATGAGATTGTAGGCAAACAGCGCGTAATGCCCGCTGCCCGGCTGATAAAAGATGTACAGCACATCCTCGCCATTGGGCGAACGCATCATGCGTTTGAAGCGCAGCGAGTGAATCAGCGCGGCGGGCAAATCGAAAGCCTTGAATTCGCCCGATTGCAGGTAATAGCCGCCGGGAAAAATCAGCCCGTGGTCTTCCGGCAACTGCACGCAGGATTGTCCGATGGCATCAATGCGGGTGACGGTATTGGTGCGGATATTGAAGACCAGATAACGGTCGTCTTTTTCCCGATAAGGTTTCACCTTCAATAAAATCAGCGAACCCAGCTTGGCGTAAGAAATGCTCGCGTCGGTCAAGGACTGGTTTTTATCCTCGACCGGCTCGGCATGGATGCCCAGACCGGTTTCGGTATTGTTCTCGATTTTGACCGTCAAATCCCCACCCACGGTTTCGACAAACACGGTATCGAGAATATTGACGTGCGGATGCCGCCCGCCCACATGCTGTTCGCGCGAGGTCGACGTCCACTCGAAATCGTGCGTGGGCGGCAACGCCATTTCGCGCTCGCCGCGATTGTCGATGTATTTCAGGCTGCCGTCGTTTTCCAGCGACCAGCGAAAAACCCGCAGGTCGGTTATTTTTTCGCCAATCTGGAAGGCGGCGAAAAGTTTGTGCTGATGCACGCGCAACTGCGTGATGTTGGCTTGCTTGTAATAGGTATAAAGCTCACGGAAATCAGCGACAAAACGCGGGTCTTCGAGAAAAGTTCCGGCAAGCGGCACGGCTTCCAGTTCATCGACATTCTCCTCGCCATCCCGAAAACGATAGAGCGAAAAAACATCGCTCACCGCCGTTTCCGTGCGTAGCCCGATAAACACGTTATAACCAAACAGCAGCCAATCCCCGATGCGGGTCAAATCACGGGCGACGCAATTATTTTCGGTGCGCGCGCGAGTCCGCAAAACCAGCGTCTGCGCCGCCCGCCCGAATTCGGCAAGCCTTGCCGCGTTTAACGCCCGCGTCCGCTCTTGCAACTTGACGCCCTGATCGGCAAGACGCTTTTTCAGGAGTTCATAGCTGTTGCTGTCCGCAACAATGGATTCGGTCGCGTCGGGGGTGTTCGGGGATTCAGACATGGCGCTCTTTCCGGGTAAGGTTCAGTTCAATGCTTTGTGCGCGTTCGATCTTCGTCACGCGCAGATCATAGTGATGATTTACCATTTGACTTGCACCTTAAAGGTTAGCGTTGTCGAGCTTTCGGCTGGTATGGGAACAAACCATTGTGCAAGACGCGCTGTCTCTACGCGATAGTCATGGCTGGACTGAAGAATGAGCCATTCGCCAAAAAATTCTTCGATGATGTTTACCGTCACGGCATCGTTTTTGGCATTGGCGAGTTCAATGGAAATCTGGGCTTCCGCTGCGATTTCCTTGGTCAACTTTTTGATGTTGATGAATTTTCGTCTTGCTGTTATGTCGAACGCATTGCCAAGACTCAAAGCAATCGTTGCGTTTTTGGGTGTGTGGTCAATCAAATCTTCGCCTAGAAACTGTGTTTGTTGGCGTGAATCCTGCCCATAAACACGCACAACGCCTTTAGGCAGCGGGATGCCAAGATCGCCATCACGATTGGCAAACTTGAGCACAACTGCAACGGGAAGCGGTGTGCCATCTTCCGGGGTGGAGTTGTCGTTGGTATAGTCCCATTGGCGGTGCCTATTATTTATCCGGTATTGTTTCGTTGCTGGCACATTTGCGGCGGAAAGCAACGCAACTTGTTTGGTTTGGTGGTTGTTCAGGTTTGTAGGACGGCCCAATGTGTAGAGGTGGTAATCAAGAAGACTTTCTTCTTCCATGCCGCTTCCTGACTCTTGACACAGATAGGCTCCGCTAAGAAGTTCTGGTGCATCGTCTAAGTGAACTCTATGAATTGAGCCTGCGACAAGCTGGAGTTGCGCTTCTGAAAAAGCTGCACCGCTTTTGTTGGTTAGCGTAACCCATCCTGCAAGGTTGAATGTTTTTTCATCCTTGGCCAGATTCGCTACATAGTTCGCTCGCCAAGAGAATCCCATACTCAAGTAAGACAAACCGACATGTTCAAGCCCACTTTTGTCAGCGAGGAAATCCAGTAAAAGGGTAGGATGATCGCGCAGGTTGTCGGGTAGTTCTCCAAAGGCGATTCTGGCTTTTTTGGGGAGTCCGGTTTCAATGCGATCTGCGTATTTGAGCACCACGCCCTTGTTGTTCGCCAGCACTTCCGCTGTTTCACGAACTTCCGAGCCGTCGATTTCATTGATGCTGATGATGGTGACGGTTTTGCCTACGTATTTATCCATCAACTTCCCCGGCGTTAGCAAATCGAAGTCGAAGTTTTGTTCCAGAAGCCGCAGAACATTGTCGGATTTATTTGTAAAACAGCTTGTTTCTGGGATGATTTTTGCTGCAACATCACGCATGGCGACGCGATTGAATCCGGCTTCAACCTTGATTTCACGTTCTTCACGGATCAAGGCGATGTCATCGTTGTAGATCGTCAAAGAAGCTGCTTTTCGATCTACAGCGGAGCTGACTTTTTCCACTTGGTTTTCCATTTGTGTTCTCCTCAAGGTTTGACCCGTTGCCGGGTGCGTTGATTTGCGCTTTGCATTTGCTCTGCCGGAGCCCAAAGAAAGCCCTGTAGCCACAACCGACCTTCTATGATCTGTCCGACATGAGGCGGTTGAGTTCCAAGCCAAGCGCGTTGGGTAATATAAATATCCAGATCACAGTCCTCTTCGCAAAAGCGCATGACAGTGGCGCGAACTTTCCATCCATCCTGTTCCAACCAAGTAAATGCTTTGACCGATTTTATAGGTGCACGAAACTGGTAATTGTCAATATCATATTTGCTGTCCGGCAAAAAAATCATCGGGATTCGTTCAGTCTGATTGCTGTAGCCATAAATTGGAATAGCATCATAGGCAAGACCTGCCAAAAGAAAGTCATAACCCTTGCCTGCTTCATACCAGAGGCGATTAGCCAGATGATGGGTGTCGTAAAAATTGACATCTACTGCACCCCAGCGTGCGGTGATTTGAGCTTCCAGACCATTCTCCCAAACATGAACGGTTTGCAACGTCAGCGAGTTTTGACAACCCAATTCTGTATTGGGGAAACTGCCAACACGTTGATTTGTTTCATCCAGCACATAGGTCACACTGTATTCTGAATATCTCCATTGTATGAACACTCCTTGTGACCATGTTGCAGGCATCGACCTTGCCGATTTGTAGACATCCCCGTACCCTTTATTTATGCACAGAGCTTTTTTGGAATCTTCAGGTATTATTGTGTGAGGCACTTTTGAAATATTAAAAACCGGCTTCCAGTGATAGTCCGTGTCATGCTTGACTTTATCGTGTTCGCGGACAAAGGTTGACTCTGGCCAAGGCAATGTCTTGCGGGCAGCTTCCATCCTATGCTCATCGCGTAGCAGAAATCTCTCCGTTCCATCATCAAAGGCAGCCTTGATATGATCTACTCCGACAAAGATAACGGTGCCGTCGCCATGTTCAGGATGCTTGATGTGGCTGCCAAGTTTCAGCTTGCTGGATTGCATCATCTGCTACGCCCCTCAGTCTTTGAACGCGCAGATGTCGATCACTTCGCCGTCTGCGGCAAAGAGCACGATATCCGCTCCGCAAAAAGTGATATAGCGGACGGGTGTTCTGAAGCGTGCAGCGTGTTCGCGCAGTTCCAAAGGAACGCGCGGATCTTCGATAGGAATCAGCTCTTCATCTTCTTCAATGCTCATGTCGAACTCCGAGGATACTTTCATGGTTAATTCACCAGTTGCACCGGGCCGGGGGATACTGCGCCACGAACTCGGATGCCCATATCAGCAAATGTGTGTCCAGCAGGAACTTCATTTGTCGATCCCGAAAAGCTCAAGAATTTCGTCAGCGCACATGGTGTCAAAATCATCCGGCACTTTGAACTGACCGTTTTTGAATTGTTCGGACAAAAAACCGACCCGCCTTTTTTGCGCGGGTTCCGGCGCGTCCAGCGCCATGACCTTGATCATCGGTTTGTCCGCCTTGGCGATGACGAAGGATTCGCCCAAAGCGGCCTGTTCGACCAGCCTTGAGAGGTGAGTTTTGGCGTCGTGAATGTTGTAGGTTTGCATGGCGTTCCCGGTTAACCTGGTTCAGCTGACTTAGTCTAGTTGGCAGGGGGAGATTGAACAAGCGCTTTAGGCATGGTTTTCAGTGGTTTTCGCCGAGATAAACCAGGATGTCCTTGCGCCTGGGATGCGCGTCCAGCCAGTTTTTGACGCGCCGGATTTCTGGCAGGGATTCGGCGTCGAAACGTTTTTCCAGCAGCGCGTCGCGGAAGGACAGGGTTTTGCGTTCCTTGATGAGGCGTTGCCAGCGTTCGGTCAGGATGGTGTCGAGATGTAGCGCCAGGTCGCTGGCTTCCAGTTGCGCCCACTCGCCCTTGTCCAGCCAGACCAGTTGGCAGCCTGGGCAGTAATCCAGCCAGAAACTTTCCGCGCTGCCGGTGCGGTAACGCCCCATGATGTGCTGGCAGGAAGGGCAGACGCGGACTTTCGAGTGTTCTTCCTGTCCGGGCACGGCGGCAGGTTCCGCTACGGGAATTTCGGGAAAATGGCGGTCGCGCCATTGTCGGTAATCCTCCAGCGCCAGCAACACGGCAGCGCAGGACGGGCAGCGTTTGGCGAGCAAGCCTTGCGACAGTTCGTAACGCTCGAAGGCTGTTTTGGGCGTGCAGGGGCAGAAGTGTTTTTTCATCTTTTTAACGCACCAGTTGTATCGGGCCGGAATACTGCGCCACGGTCGCGTCCGCCGTGAGCAGCGTAATCCCCTCCGCCATCGCCTGCGCGATGAGCAGGCGGTCGAACGGGTCTTTGTGGATGGGCGGCAGGCTGTCAATATCGACGACGTGCTGGCTCAAAATGGGCAATTCCTGATAGCCGTTGTCGAGCAAGGCGCGGCGCACGGCTCTGGGTTCATAGAGAAAATCCGCCCGATTCTGACCGCGCTTGATGGCGATTTCCCAAAGGCTCAACACGCTGAAAAAAATCTCGTTGCGGGTGTCGGTAATCAGATTCAGGGCGCGGACAGACAATCTTCGGTCTTCCGTGACCGCCCAGATCAGCAGGTGCGTATCCAGAAGAAATTTCATTTTTCGATTCCGAACAGTTCAAGAATTTCGTCAGCGAACAGGGTATCGAAATCGTCAGGAACCCTGACCTGCCCTTTCAAAAACCCGACCCGCCTTTTTTGCGCGGGTTCCGGCGCGTCCAGCGCCATGACCTTGACCATCGGCTTGCCCGCCTTGGCGATGACAAAGGATTCGCCCAAAGCGGCCTGTTCGACCAGCCTTGAGAGATGGGTTTTGGCTTCGTGAATGTTGTAGGTTTGCATGATGTCCTCGATTTAACTTAGTCCAGTGAACTTAGTTTAGTCAGTAGCGGGCGTTTGGGCAAGCCCTGCGCCCGCTCGTGCGGAGACGGAAGAGAGGGTCATCGTTTCGCCTGTGCTTGTCGGACGCGGCGCGTCAGGTCTTCGGCGAGCGGGTGGGTTTTGAATGCCCCCACGACCGTCAACCTGTATGAAGAAGACACAATAAAAGCGATTTTTTTGCCAAACGCTCCTGGCGCAATCAGAAAAAGCGTAATGATGGCGCTGCCCTTCATTTTGGCGGAAGTCACTTTCTGTATGTTTGCAAGCGATAATTCTTCACTTTTTTTGCCTCTCTTGACCAACAGAAAATCTCCGCAGTCATAAACCTCATCTGCAAATCTTGAGGGGCCAAAAAAAACCAGAAGCACGCCAACCACAAAGAACAATGCGGCATAAATAAAGGCGTCCGCTCTGGTCACGTAGAAAACGTACCCGGAGAAAACAGCAAGAATAATCAATAGCGCTTTCATATAAAGCGTGCTTCTTTTTGATGAAATCAACTTTCCTTCAGCCATGATGAACACTTCCCAATCAATTTTTTCGACAAATCAGGGCGACCAAGGATGGTCGCCCCACTTTTCTTTTACTTCCCAAACCCCTCCAGCAAGGTCTTGAGCGCCGCTTTCTGGCTGTCATTGCCCTCTTTCATCACCTTGCCCAACAGCGCGGAAACGGTGAGATTTTGTACGCTGCCGGAAGCGTCGCCCAGCGCGCCCAGAACGGCACGGAAGTCTTCTACCAGATCGCGTTCGCCAGTGAGATGGTCGCGCAAGCCCACTTTCAGGGTGTTGCTCTTGCTGATGGCGCCGTCGATGCCCTTGCCGACGGCCAAGGCATTCACAAAGCGTTCAAAGTAATCGCCTTCGCCGCCCACGATGTCGATGTTTGCCTTGGAGAGCGCGGTGCCCAGAACTTCCGCCTGTTCGCGGGCGATGCCGGTTTGGGCGTCGATGGCCTTCAGGGTTTCGGTGTGGGCGCGTTCCAGTTTCATGCGGAATTCTTCATGTGCGCGGGTCTCTTCGCTCATGGCTTTCATGGCGTCGAATTTTTCTTTCAGCCCCTTGGCTTCGGCAGCGAAGCGGATTCCGATCACGCCCGCTTCGGCTTCGCCCACGCGGGTGATGGCGTCGGCGTCGGCGGCTCTGACCTTGACATCCGCCAGACCTTGTTTTTCTTTGCCTTCGGCTTCGGCGAAGAGTTTGGCTTGCAGGGCGTTGGCTTCAGCGTGACCGTATTTTTCAACCGCTTCGGCGGCGGCGATTTTGACACGGGCATCGACCAGCCCTTGTTTTTCCTGGGCATCGGCATTTACCAGCAGCACTTTGGCGTTCGCCAGCCCCGGCGCGGCGGCGATGGCTTCGATGCCTTCGGCTTCGCGCTTTTTGCCTTCCGCCGCTTTTTCCGCCACCTTGAGGCGGGCTTCGGCGAGGGTGGTTTCTTCGGCGGCCTTGAAGTGGGCGCGGCGTTCCTGCGCTTCGGCGTCTTTGGTGTCCTTGATGAGCTTTTCTTCAGCTTCGCCTTCGGCGGTGACGATGGTGGCTTTTTTCAGACGGTCGGCTTCGGCGACCACGCGGACTTCCTTGATCGCCTCTTCCTGCTCGGCGACGGTGCGCTCGACGATGACGCGCTCGCGGATGACCTCGGCGATGGCTTTTTTCTGCACTTCAACGGCGCGGTCGCGGTCGATTTCCTGCAAGGTGACTTCTTTTTCGCGGTCGACGATTTCCAGTTGGCGGGCGCGGGTGACCCGTTCTTCTTCAATCGCCACGGCGCGTTTGCGGTTGTTTTCCGCCACTTCTTTTTCGCGGGTGACGTTTTCCTGCTGCACGGAGATGGATTGCTCGGCCTGCAAACGGGCGAGTTCCGCCTTGGTGTGTTCTTCGGCTTCAATGCGTTTGGCTTCGGCTTCTTCACGCGCCTTCACCGAGGCGACTTCGCGCAGTTGCTTGAATTCGGCATCCGCCTGCTGGCGTTCGAGTTCGAGGATGGCTTCGCGGGTTTCGACATCCTTTTTCTTGATCTGCATTTCTTCGTTTCTGCGGAATTCGTTGGTGCGAACGTGTTCCACGGCGGTGAGATCGGTAATCTTCTTGATGCCCTGCGCGTCGAGGATGTTGCTGGGATCAAGTTTGGAGAGCGGCGTTTGTTCGAGATAGTCGATGGCGGCGTCGGTGAGGATGTAGCCGGACAAGTCATCGCCAATCTGACGGATGATTTCGTCGCGGAAGTGGTCACGCGCCTGATAGAGTTCGACAAAATCCATCGACTTGCCCACGGTTTTCAGGGCTTCGGAGAATTTGGCGGAGAACAGGTTTTCCAGCGTTTCCTGACTGGAAGCGCGTTCGCAACCGATGCCCTGCGCCACGCGCAGCACGTCTTCGGCAGTTTTATTGACGCGCACGAAAAACGTCACCTTGATGTCGGCGCGGATGTTGTCCTGACAAATCAGCCCGTCATTGCCGGTGCGGGCGATTTCGATGGTTTTCAGGGCGATGTCCATCATTTCCGCCTTGTGGATGACGGGGTACACCATGCGCCCGGTAAAGGTCACGTCCGGCTCGCTCTTCATGGTGTTCACAATCATGGCGTAGCCCTGCTCTACCTTGCGGTAAAAGCGCGCAAACATGGCGAACAGCCCGAAGATGAACAAAACGATGATGCCAATGGTGGCAACAACGACGATCAGTGTTTGACCCATTTTGAATTTCCTTTTTAAGAAACCGACGGTTGGATGAACGAAAGAAACGAAAGCGATTTGCGGATACGGTTATCCGTGTCAAGCATTCGGGCACGGCACGCCGTGCCCCTGCGGGGAACGCTCGACAATGCCGGGGAATGGACGGATCCCTGTAGGGGTACGGCGCGCCGTGCCCTATGACAGCAAGATGTTTGCGTCGCAAGCGTAGCACGGACATCATGCAGGGTGGCAGCGGGTTTCGACCTGCGATGATGACTTGTCATCATCCCTCTTCCTGAATTCGATACACCATCGTTGCCTCGTCATACTCGACGATGAAGGCGACGGAATCGCGGGTGAGCGTGTTGGGCGTTTCCGCCACGACGCGGATATGATAGCCCGCGCCGCGACTGGGGACTTCGGCGCGACCGAATTTTTCATCGACCGTGCCGGTCAGCACTTTGCAGCGCATCCCGACCAGCGAAAAATTGGAGATGGCATTGTGTGAAACAAACAGTTTCCGCAAGGGACGCACGGTCGCCGCCGCCAGCGGCAGCGCGAGCAGAAACGCCCCGACCAGCACGCCCGTACCGACCAGAAAACGCAGGATGCTCGTCGGCACGTACTGCACCAGCCAGAGCGCGGCAATGCTGCTGATGGCCCACGCAAACAGGGTCAGGAGGCTGACGACAACGGAAAAAGGCACGCCGCCCAAACCGATGGCAATCAGATAACCCGCCAGCGTGCTGGCGTTCGCCGCTTCGCCGTCCAATAAATGATGGTCGGGGCTGGCGTCTGACCCGACATCCGCGCCCGCATCGCCGCCCATATCGCCACTGACCTCAACACCGACTTCCAGCCCCAAATCCGGTCCGCCGCTTTCAAAATCCACCAGTCCGACCATCGCCAGAAGCCAGTAGACCAGCACCACGCCCAACAGGGTCGTGTAAATGACCGTGGGGTAAGTCAGGATGATGGTCAGAAATTCCATGATGTTTTCTCGTTTTGGGGTTTGGTTGGGTCAGCGATATACCTTCAATGCTGGTTGAAGCCTGGACAGCCGTTCGAGCCGTTCGGCATGAACTTCGCTTGGCGGCGCAGCCATATCCATTTCAGCCAGCGCATCCATCGCAGGTTCGAGATCTTCGTCTTTGGTTTTCGGAAAGGCGAGTTTGAGCCATTCTCGCGCCGTTTCCCGATTTTGCGCCACGCCTTCGCCTCTCAAATAAGCCCATCCCAGCCAGGTTTGGGCATATCCGATGTTCTGCGCCGCCGCCAGTCGGAACAACCGGATGCTTTCAACCTTGTTGTCTGCCGCGACCTCTTCGCCCAACCAGTAAATCTCAGCCAGAGATAACAGGGAACGGATATCCCCTTGCTCGGCTGCCCGCCGCAACCACTTTCGGCTTTCTTCCAGTTCCTGCTCTGTTGCGGCATCGTGGCGATAAATGGCATCCCTCAAGAAGGCTTGGGCGTAGACATTCCCTTTTTCGGCAAGCGGTTTGACCCATTTCAGGGCTTCTGCATAATCCGCCTTGTTGCCATAAATCGAACCCAGCGTCATCGCCGCAGCAACATTGCCTTGCCCTGCGGAGCGCAAAAACCATTTGATGGCTTCCGCTTCATCCATCATTTCTTTGGGCAGGCGATACGCGGCAATGTAAGCCATCCCCACTTCGTATTGCGCCCCGTCATGCCCCTGTTCGGCGGCAAGTTTGTACCACTTGACCGCCTCCGTCCTGTCGCAGTCTTTTTCATAAGCCTTCGCCAGCGCATATTGCGCCTGCGCGTCTTGCGGGTTTTGCGCGCTCAAGTTCCGGTCGGAACAGGCGTGGCTGTACGCGGACATGCCCAGCAGCCCGATCAACAAAGCGGCGACACAAGCGCGGTGCGCGGTCATTTCGATGCCCTTTTTAGCGTTTGTTCCGTGAAATCAATCAATTCCTGCGTGACGCGCTCCTTGATGGCGAGGCGTTCTTCCACGTTCAAGCCGTATTTCCGCCCCAGCGCCTCGTAATCTGCCGGCGTGAGGGTGACGGTGAGGCGCGGGCGCTGGGGACGGCTGGCGGTGGTCAGACCGAGAATTTTGCGAATCTGGTCAGAAGGCGAAATGTTGTCCGCAAAAGCGGCGCAACGCACCGCTTCAAGCACGCCGCTTTCCACGTCAAAAGCCACTTGCACCGCCCGAATCGCCGCGTCCGAGCCTTGCCAGCGCGAGGGTTTACGGGCGCTCATTCTTGCGCCTCCCCGGTCACGGAGATTGCGGTTGCCGCCGACTGGCGGGCGCGGATGCGTTCCATCACCTTTTCCTTGCGCTGGCTGTTTTCGCCAATACCGGCTTCGGCAAGTTTGGCTTCCAGCGCCTTGACGCCGAATTCCTTGTCCAGCGTTTCGGCGGCGGTCATGCGGTCGGCAAGGTCTTCGTGGCGTTTTTTGATGCGATCCAGCGATTCCCTGGCGCTGACCAGTTTGGAGCCGGTGGAACCGATATTTTCCGAAATCGCCTGCGTCGCCTTGTAGACGCTCTCGGTGGTCTTGGCGATTTGCACTTCGCGCTCGTGCTCGCGGATTCTGGCTTCGGAAGTCTTGATGAGGTCTTTCAGCCGACTGACCTGCACGGCGTAATTGGCGTGGGACTGCGTTTGCGCTTCGAGTTCGGCTTCCTGTTCGGCGATTTTGGCGGCGACTTCTTCCGCCAGTTCCGCTTTATCCTTATCCAGAGCTTCGACCGCCAGTTTTTCCAGCCGTTCGATTTCCGCGCGCACACGCTCAATCTCGCGGGCGCTCTGCATTTCCTTCGCCATCACCCCCGCCAGTTCGCCCTTTGCCTTGGCGATGGCATTGCGGGCATCCAGCACTTCCTGTTCGTAAATGCGGGCGCCGTTGGCGTCGACAATGCTGTCGCCAAGCTCGCGGGCGCTGCCGCGCAACAGGGTTACGATTTTTCCGATTACACCCATGATTTGTCTCCTTTCAGATTCCATCAATTAAACTGCCAATTGCCTGACTGGCAACGTCCATGACCTGTCCCGCTGCATCCAGAGCAAAATCTCCGGCGGATTCGGCGGCATTCAACACTGCGTCACCGAAAGATTCCGTTGCGCCCTCTGATGCGGCAGCGCCGCAATCGCCTGCACGACTGCCCGAACCGCTGCTACGCCACAAAAGCACGTCGCCTGGGGCAACAACGCCGAGGGCATCTGTTGCCTGTTGCTGCCGCTGTTGCCGTTCGGTTTCGTTGTAGCGGGTGGTTGATGCGTAGGTGTTCATGCCGCGCTCCTCAAACCAGATAGCCGGAAAGCGCTTCCAGCGCATCCAGCGCGTTGTCGCTCAAAGTCGCCACGTCGCAAGCGATGTCATTGACGCTGGCATCGCGCGTCAATGCGCCGAACAGCACATAGCGGTCACCCACATGCCCGAATGAAGACAGGGGAATGGACGGGTTCAGGTCCAGCAGCAGTTCCAAAAGTTCAAACCGCTTTTCCGGCACGATTTCCGCCTCTGTCCAGAGGTAGCAAATGCACAAAATCTGGTCGTCGGACGCCGTAATGAAAATCGGCAATTCTTCGCGTCCGCCAATCACCGTCTGCACCACCGGCACCGCGCCCGGTATCGGCTGCAAACTGACCGAAGACCCACCCAGACGTGCGCTAATCAGCACATCCAGCCCAACAATCCGTTCCTGTAAGGATTTCATCTCCCCTCCTGCGCGAAAAATTTGTGAATACCCCTTGTGTTACGCCCCCAATGTAGCGGCGCGGGCATGGAATGTCAAGACATTTCGTGTCCATTTTTGAATTTTTTTGGGGGTCAGTTCACCGGAGGGGTGGCAGGGCGGTTTGCCAGGGCGGAAAATCCTTCGGCAACATCCGCCACTGGCATCCGGTCTTGACCACGTACAACATGCCATTCACGACGGCATGAAAGTCCTGTTTCGGCGGACGCCCTCGCCGACGTTCCGTCGGCAAGGGCTTGACCAGACAGGGCGCCAAACACTTCCATTCCGCTTCTGTCAGATCGCCTGGGTACATCATCTTCTCCACATTAACCGCAATGTTCCTCTATAGCATTTTTCGTGCCAATTTCTAAAACAGCTTCTTAGGGCAAACCGCCACGCAGATCGGAAAACTTTTGAGCGTACACCGCACCACGATTGCGCGGATGCTGGATGCAGAGGGCGGCGCTAAAACACCGGACGCTCAAATGTAATTACATTGCCAGCACATTGTTATTGCGTTGCAATAACAGCATTACAACCGGAGCCGCCACCATGAAAACATCCACCCTCACCCTACGGCATTGAAGAAGACTTGCGCGAAAAATTCAGCGCCGCCGCAGAGAAGAACCATCGCCCCGCAGCGCAGCTTATCTGTGACTTCATGCGCGATTACATCGCACAGAATGATGCTGCAGCAGCCTTTCCCCGCGCCGCAATGACGCCAAGACCAAGCCCGAAACTTTCGGAGCAATGA
This sequence comes from Betaproteobacteria bacterium, assembly GCA_025997095.1. Taxonomy (GTDB): domain Bacteria; phylum Pseudomonadota; class Gammaproteobacteria; order Burkholderiales; family Rhodocyclaceae; genus Azovibrio. The sequence goes on from BNUD01000001.1 coordinate 59,067, forward strand.
GCAAGGCTGATGCAATTCTCGCACTTGAAGGTTTTGAAAAATCCGCATTGAGCGACCTCTTGCAAGAGGCAATCATAGATGGACGGCCGCGCTCAACAACCAGCAAAGCAGCATCTTCCAGATTTTTGATTTTGTGAACCTCGACAAGCAAATCTTCCGGCAACCCGGAAAATTCAAAGCCTCTGCTTTTCACAACATCTCCCTATCCGACATCTCCGCCTGGTTCAAACATGATGGATATGCGCTATGTTAAGTTAATTTGCTACAAAACAGCTTTTCAGTTTTGGACTGCCTGCGTAAACACGCCAAAGCACTCCAACGACCACCACTGGGCGGTTTTTTGCGCCTGCTACATTCTCGGTTGCCTCCGCTACAGGAGTTTGCAGACACAACCATCCACCCCAAACCCCGCACCGTTACAGGAAGCATCCTCGCGCACGCTCGTGAGACCACCAGATAAAGCCGAGAACAGAGAGGCCGAAACAAGGGCAAAAACACCGACTTCGGTGGCCAGACACTCGCGAGGCCAACCTCGGAACCCGCGCCACCACTGACGGACAGGGACGAAAAAAAACCAACCGATAACGGTTGGTTTTTTGAATACTGGTGGCCAGTCGCGGGATCGAACCACGGACACGCGGATTTTCAGTCCGCTGCTCTACCAACTGAGCTAACTGGCCAAACGAAGTCGCGCATTATAGGGGTTGCTGCGGTTCTGGTCAAACAATCCGGGGCAGAATGTCACGAGTTTTTAATTTGTCCGGTCTTGTAGCAAATGAAGTGTCCGGTTGTCATATTCTCCATATTCCCCAAGAGGAGGCAGACGGAGTTATTACAGGAGCTACGCAAGATGAGATTCGAAGAAGCCTGCGAGAGCTGGAGTAGAGGGCGGCTGACAGAAGCGGAATGGAAGTGTTTGGCACCCTGTCTGGTCAAGCCCTTACCGAAGGATTTTCCGCCCTGGCAAACCGTGTATGGATGCTTCCGACGCTGGCGACTGGAGGGACGTTGGGCGCGCGCCATGAACGCCTTGCGCGAAGCCGCGCGGCAGAAGGCGGGAAAACATCGGGAACCTTCGGTTGCCATCATTGACTCAAGTTCCATCAAGAGCACCGGAAAAGGGGGCAGCGCGGTTATGACGCAGGCAAGAAAAGCAAGGGTCGAAAGCAGCATATCGCGGTAGATACGATGGGATTTATACTTGCCGTCGTCGTCCACTCAGCCGGTATTCAGGATCGTACCGGCGCTCGCGCCGTACTGATCCGGCTGTTTCGCTGGCTGCCGAATATTCAGAAGGTTTTTGCCGATGGCGGCTACACCGGCAAATTGATCGGCTGGACAGCGGACATGTTTGCCGCAACGCTGGAAATCGTCAAACGAAGCGATGCCGGAAAGTTCGTCGTCTTGCCCAAGCGATGGATCGTTGAAAGAACCTTCGCCTGGCTGGCGCTCTGCCGTCGCCTCAATCGTGATTATGAAGTCATCCCCCAACAGTCCGAGTCCATGATACAACTTGCCATGATCCGCTTGCTCGTCAAGCGACTTGCTGATTTTTAAAACAGCTTCCTCGAGATGAAGGTGCTGCCGCCGTGGAGTTCAAGGCCGCTGGAGTTGGCGATGCTGCCACCTGAAACATCCAGCGTGCCGCGTTGTACGATGGTCAGGCCGTCGTAGTCGTTCGTGCTGGAGAGGGTGAGGATTCCCTCGCCTTGCTTGTCGATGCCGCCGGAGCCGGTTATGTCGCCGTCAAAGTCGATGTTGTTGCCCTGCGTATCCAGCTTGACCAGCGGATTGCCCGCCGCGCCTGCGGAAGTGAAGTTGATCGTCGCCATGTTCCGCACGGAAGTGATGATATTGCCTGCGGCGAGGTTCAGGGTATTGCCGGTGAACAGGTCGCCATTAGGACAGCTGTTATTTTGCCCACCGTAAATGGTTTGGTATGTTTTACCGGAAGCGCTGATGGAGACAATGTTGTTGGTGGCGCTGCCCGAAGTAGCAGTAAGCCCGCCGGTGAGGGAATTAACCGTCCCGTTGCTCATGAAGATATGGTTGCGGTTAGCATTACCCGTATAGAAATATCCACCATAAATAAGAGCACTCGTCATGATGCCAGTGTAATCGCCGATGTCACTGCTATCCTTCCCGATATAGACGGTGTTGTCCTCCACGGTGCCAGTACCGGTAGCATACCCCCCATAGACAGGGCTTCCCACCTCCTTCGACCCCTGAATGGTCACCGTGTTGCCATTCCCCCCCGTCCGCCGGTAAGACTACCCGCAGTGAACGCCACGCCCCCGTATTGGTGTCTTGAATCGTGACATGGTTGTTCGTCACTGTGGCGGCACCATTTCCTGCACCGCAGTAGACACCGTATGGCCAACCTCCCCCGTGGTGTTGATGATGACCTTGTTGTCAGAGACTGTGCCGCCGCCGTAGTCATTCAGCCCGCCATATACATACTGACCACCACTGCCACTACCCACGATGGTCACGGTGTTGTGGGTGACATCCGCATCACTCGCGTTCCAGCAAGTCCCGTAAACGCTGTAGTTACCACCAACAGCCGCATTGGCGGTTACGGTGTTGTTACTATTATGGGAAGCATCCATGCTGGCGCTGGTGCCATAGCCATTATTGACATCACCGGAACCAGTGTCACTATTGCCATAGACATAACCCGAGTAGTCACTATTTACTGCTACGTCATATGCTGACGCGGAGAGATAAAGCCCGTCGGCAGCGATAGGCAGAAGATGAAAAGCGCCCTTGCTTGTTTGCTTGTTTGCTTGTTTACATGGATGCGAAAGCAACAGATCGCAATGCATCCGCGCCACCCTGGGAGCGCCAGCGTCCCCGCCGGCGGTTTCAAGATTTTTCGCGCGGAACCAACCCCGCCGGCGGGGACGTCGGCGCTCCCAGGTCAAGGCGGCGTGCTAAAATCACCGCTTTCATCTTGTTGTCTCTCCCCGATATGTTTTCAGGAATTGTTGCGGCGGTTGGTCGCATTACCCGTTTGACCCCGCGTGACGTGGGTTTTCGGCTGACGGTGGAACCTGCCGCGCTGGATATTTCCCGCGTCGCGCTGGGGGATTCCATCGCCCACGCGGGCGTTTGTCTGACCGTGGTGGAGAAGGGCGCGGACTGGTATTGCGTCGATGTTTCGCCGGAAACCTTGAATTGCACGGTGGGGCTGGATCAACCTGGATTCGTCAATCTGGAAAAGGCGCTTTGCATTGGCGAGCCGATTGGCGGGCATCTGGTTTCCGGTCACGTCGATGGCGTGGGCGAGGTCTTGCGCTTTGACCCGATAGGCGACAATCGTCTGCTGGAAATCCGCGCGCCGCACGCCATTTCCAAATACATCGCCCGCAAGGGTTCGGTGGTGGTGGATGGATGCAGCCTGACCACCAATACGGTGGCGGGCGACGTGTTCACCATCAACCTGATTCCGCATACGCTGGAAGTCACCACGTTGGGGCAACTGCACGCGGGTTGTCGCGTGAATCTGGAAATCGACCTGATCGCCCGCTATATCGAACGGATGCTGGCGTGGGAAAAAGAAGCTGACGCATAATTACAAGGAATTTCCCCATGAATACCGTTGTACCCCTGATTGCCCCAACCGCCTCATCCATCGCTCCGATCAAGGAAATCATCGCTGAACTCAAGGCGGGGCGCATGGTGATTCTGGTGGATGAAGAAGACCGCGAAAATGAAGGCGACCTCGTGATTGCCGCCGAGCATGTGTCGCCGGAAGCCATCAATTTCATGGTTACGCATTGTCGCGGGCTGGTTTGTCTCACCATCACCGAAGCGCGCGCGCGCCAACTGGGTCTGGCGCAGATGACGCACGACAACAGAACGCCCTACAACACGGCATTCACCGTGTCCATTGAAGCGGCGGAAGGCGTCACCACCGGCATTTCCGCCTTCGACCGCGCCCGCACCGTGCAGGCAGCGGTGGCAAAGAACGCGACGCCGGATGACATTGTGCAGCCCGGTCATGTTTTTCCCATCACCGCGAAAGAAGGCGGGGTGCTGGTGCGCGCCGGACATACCGAAGCCGGTTGCGACCTCACGCGGCTGGCGGGGCTGGAACCTTCGGCGGTGATTTGCGAAGTGTTGAAGGAAGACGGCACGATGGCGCGGCTGCCGGATTTGCTCATCTTCGCCAAAGAACACAACATCAAAATCGGCGCCATTGCGGATTTGATTCACTACCGCGCCGCCTCCGAAACCCTGGTCGAGCGGGTCGCCTCCAAAACCATTCAAACCGCGCATGGCGAATTCACCCTGCACGCCTACGCGGACAAGGCTTCCGGCACGGCGCATCTGGCGCTGGTGAAAGGCACGATTCCCACCGATGCCGAAACGCTGGTGCGGGTGCATGAACCGCTCTCCGTGCTCGATTTTCTCGACCCCGGCAGCCAACGCGCCGCCTTCAGCATCGAAGAAGCGGAAGCCGCCATTGCCAAAAACGGGCATGGCGTCATCGTGCTCATGCACCGTTCCGAAGAAGGCAGCGAACTGCTTGAACGCCTCTCCGCCCCGAAACCAGCGGACAAGGCAGACAAGAGCCACCGCAATCTCAAATGGGACCCGCGCACACACGGCATCGGCGCGCAGATTTTGCGTGACCTGGGGGTGCGAAAAATGCGCCTCCTGTCCAGCCCGCGCAAAATTCCTTCCATGACCGGATTTTCGCTGGAAGTCACCGGCTTCGCCGCCTCGCCGGAGGCGTTGAACTGATGTCGAACGCGACGCCGGGCAGCATTGCCAATCTGGATGGCGCGGGCTTGACGGTCGGCATCGTCAGCAGCCGCTTCAACGCCGAAGTGTGCGCCGCCCTGCAAAATGCGGCGATATCGGAACTGCAACGCCTGCATGTTGATGACATCCGCACCTTCTCCGTCCCCGGCGCGCTGGAAATCCCGCTCGCCCTGCAAACGCTGGCGCAGAGCGGCAGATTCGACGCCCTGATTGCCCTGGGCGCGGTCATTCGCGGTGAAACCTATCACTTTGAAGTCGTTTCCAACGACGCCTGTCGCGGGGTGATGGAAGCGCAACTCGTCACTGGCGTCCCCATTGCCAACGGCATTTTGACCGTCGAAAACGACGCGCAGGCGCAGGCGCGGCAGCAGCAAAAAGGCGCCGACTGCGCCGCCGCCGCCGTGGAAATGGCAAGGTTGCTGCAAAATTTCAGGAACGAAGGTTAACCGCCATGAACGACACCGCATCCCCAAAACCTGCCAAACGCAAATCCGGCAAAATTGCCAGCGAACGCCGCAAGGCGCGTGAACTCGCCCTGCAAGGCTTGTATCAATGGCGCATCGGCGGCGCGGATGCCGCAGCGGTTGAAAGCCACATGCCGGAATGGGCGGTCTACGCGGCGGGCGGCGAACCTGCCGACGCTACCGATGCCGCCGAGGTGGAAGCGCTCGCCGCCGCCGCCGTCGAACAGGTCGATGGCGAACTCTATCTGACGCTGGTGCGCGGCGTGATCCGCGAACATGAAACGCTCACCGCCCAACTCACCGAAGCCCTCGACCGCCCCTTTGACGAACTTTCCCCCATTGAAGCCGCCATCCTGCTCCTGGCGACCTTTGAATTCGCGCATTGTCCGGCGACGCCCTATCGGGTCATCATCAACGAAGCCATCGAACTCGCCAAACAATTCGGCAGCAACGAAGGGCATCGCTATGTGAATGGCGTACTCGACAAAACCGCCGCCCGCCTGCGCGGCGCGGAAGTCGCGGCGCGGAATGCGTAAGAAATTTTCCCGACTCCCTCATCAATCTCCCCTCCCTCGTGGGGGAGGGCACCCCGCGAATTTACGTAAAAGCGCGGAAGAGGGGTACGGTTCAGCATGTGCCAGCGTAGTTCAGTGTTGAACCGCTTGCTGTAAACTTGTTCCGCCATTCGGAGATTCATCATGCAAGCCATAAAACAGATTATTGATGCGGAACGCCTTGTTCCCATCCTTGATCTTCCTGAAAACATGCGACACACCAAGGTTGAGGTCATTGTCTTTCCCGCCAATGATGACGCACCGGAAGCCGATACCGCCATCAACCTTGCGGCATTGGATGCGCTGTATGGAAGCCTGCACGAATATGCCAATCCCGACTTGATTCCGCTTGAGAATACGGCGTGGCAAACGGCGGTAGAAGAAAATGCCTTACGCGGCAAATACGATATTCAACCAGACGTCTTGGCACCGCAATGATCCCCACCATCGCCCTCGTAGGCCGCCCTAATGTCGGCAAATCCACGCTTTTCAACCGACTGACCAAGAGCCGTGACGCCATTGTCGCCGATTTTCCCGGTCTGACCCGCGACCGCCACTACGGGCATGGGCGCATGGGCGACCGACCGTTTCTGGTCGTCGATACCGGCGGCTTTGAGCCGCTGGTGAAAGAAGGCATCCTGAAAGAAATGGCGCGGCAAGCCGAAGAAGCCATTTTTGAAGCCGACGCAGTGATTTTCGTGGTCGACGGGCGCGGCGGGCTGACGCCGCAAGACAAGGAAATCGCCCAGAAACTGCGTAGGCTGGAACGCCCAGCCTTCGTCGCCGTCAATAAAACCGAAGGCATGAACGGCGGCATGGTCGCCTCCGAATTCCACGAGCTGGGTCTGGGCGAACCCTACCCCATTTCCGCCGCGCATGGCGAAGGCGTGCGCCACCTGCTTGATCTGGCGCTCACGAATTTCCCCGAATCTGACGAAGCGGAAGAGCGCCCCGACCGCCTGAAAGTCGCCATCGCCGGACGCCCCAATGTCGGCAAATCCACGCTCATCAACGCCCTCGTGGGCGAAGAACGGGTCATCGCCTTCGACCTGCCCGGCACCACCCGCGACGCCATCTACGTGGATTTCGAAAAAAACGGCAAACAATACAGCCTCATCGACACCGCCGGTCTGCGGAAAAAAGGCAAGGTTTTCGAGAGCATCGAAAAATTCTCCGTCATCAAGACCCTGCAATCCATCGAAAGCGCCAATGTCGTCATCCTGATGCTTGACGCCCAGCAGGATATTTCCGACCAGGACGCGCATGTGGCGGATTTTGTCCTGCAATCCGGTCGCGCGCTGGTCATTGCCATCAATAAATGGGACGGACTCGACCACTACGCCAAAACCCAAATCCGCGCCGCCGCCGAACGTAAACTGAAATTCCTCGATTTCGCCACCACCCATTTCATCTCGGCAAAAGAAAACATCGGCGTGGATAAACTCTTTGTTTCCGTAGACCGCGCCTACGCCGCCGCCACCGCCAAACTCGCCACCCCCAAACTCACCCGCGTGCTTGCCGATGCCGTCTCCCGGCAAGCCCCGCCCCGCCACGGCGCCTTCCGCCCCAAAATGCGCTACGCCCATCAAGGCGGCATGAACCCGCCCATCATCGTGATCCACGGCAACGCTTTGGATCACGTCCCGGAAAGCTACCGCCGCTATCTGGAAAACATCTTCCGCGAAGTCTTCAAACTGCAAGGCACCCCCTTGCGAATTCAGTTCAACACCAGCGAAAACCCCTATGCGGACAAAGCGGAAGACGCCAGAAAAACGTCCATGTTAAACCGCAGAAGCGCGCGCGGGGTGAAGCGGTAGATACCGCCACCAACCGCCTGTTTTTCGACGCGACTTTTGAATGACCCATTGCAAAGGAGTTCATCATGTTCTACCTGTTTTATCTGCTGATCCTTTTGGCGGTTCTGGTTTTCGTCTTGTTGCACAAGAAGAAAAAAGGTGAAAAATTTGGCGGCAAGGAAGTGACCAATCAACTCATCGTCACTGTCGTAGGTACAGCGGCTGTCGGAATGATATTTGCGTTGATTATTATGTCCTTCATCTACTCGCGGGTCGGGTGAGCGAAGTTTTTCGGGAGCGATGGTGTTCCTCGCCATCGCATCAAAATGCGTCAAAGAGCGGAAGATGCGCCACTTCGCACCAAACCACCCCGTCAGGCTTTGCCTGCCACCCCTCCGATGGAGGGGAATGTGTTACGGCTTCGTTTGACCTGTTTTTATTCTTTGCGGGGGAATCACCCCAAACACGAAAACAAGCCAAACGAAGGCTGAAAAAATTCCCCTCCATCGGAGGGGTGCCCCGCAGGGGCGGGGGGGTTGTTTCTACGAGATAACTATTAATCCGGCAATCAAATATACCGTCTGGCACACGAGTACGATGGCATTTGGTAGGGCGCGCTCTCCGAGCGCGCCGGACGTTACATCCGGCGGTTTCGGAGAAACCGCCCTACCTGAAGCCTGTGGCACCAATATGGCGTATTTGATTGCCGGATTAATACAAACCCCCCGCGTCAAAAGCGAGGAGCAGAGCGTTACCCGACACTGGGCATACGAGCGTGGACAACCGTATTTGTCGACAGCCGATGAACGCACCCGACCGCCCATTGTCGGGTTATTCCGATTCGCATTAGAAGCGATACTTTGTCGACTTCGCCTTGCCGTGCAAGAGCACTGTCTTCGGGCAGTCTTCGCGTCTCGCTTCTAATGCGAATCGGAATTACGCCTTCGGCTAACCCGACCTGCATGTCATTATCTACCGCTGGCAACGCGGACAATAAAAACTGGAGCGTCCCGCCTGTCTTACCTGTCGAATCGGTGTGCCGCACTGCAAACAAGGCAGCCCTGCGCGGTCATATACGGCGCATTGCAACTGAAAACTGCCCGCGCCGCCGTCGCTGTGTACATAATCGCGCACGCTGCTGCCGCCCGCCTTGATGGCTTCCAGCAGGGTTTCCCGAATCGCCGTTGTCAGCTTTGCCAGACGCGCCGCGTGCAGGCTGTCTGCGGGGGCGAGGGGGGAGATTCCGGCGCGAAACAGGCTTTCCGCCGCGTAGATATTGCCGACGCCCACCAGCAGACGGGCATCCATCAGCAAGGGTTTGATGGGTGTTTTGCGCCCGCTTTTTCCACCCCTGACGAGTGCCGTCAGCCAATCCGCCGTGAATTCTGGTGACAGCGGCTCCATGCCCAAATGCGCGAGCAGGGGATGCGCGTTCGGGTCGTCGCCCTCCTGCCAGAGCACGACACCAAAGCGGCGCGGGTCTTTCAGACGCATCACCGTGTCAGGAAAACACAAATCGAAATGCTCGTGCGCGCCTGCCGGAGTTTCTGGCGGCACGAGACGCAGACTGCCGGACATGCCCAGATGCACAATCAGCCAGCCGCCCGCCGTCTGCCAATGAAACAGCAGATATTTGCCGCGTCGGGCAATGGCGGTCAGCGCGTGTCCGACAAGGCGCGTGTGCAAATCCTGCGGAATGGGCAGGCGCAAATCGGCGCGGCGGGCGACGCAGGCGGAGAGTTTTTGCCCCACCAGATGCGGCGCAAGCCCCAGACGGCTGACTTCGACTTCGGGGAGTTCAGGCATGGGGGGTTCAGGGATCAGGGGTCAGAAGTCAGGGATCAGAGGCATAAATCGCGGGCAGGTTGCGCCATGCGCCGCAGATGTCCATGCCGAAGCCGAACACAAAACGGTCGGGCACGGTGAGACCGACAAAATCGGCTTTGATGGGTTTGGCGCGTCCGGTTTCCTTTTCCGCGAACACCGCTGTCAGCACACGCGCCGCGCCCATTTGGCGCATCCGTTCGCAGATGGTCGCAAGGGTCACGCCTTCATCGAGAATGTCGTCGACCACCAGCACGATACGCCCCTGCAACCCGATCTGGGGCGGGCTGCGCCATTGCAGTTTATTGTGCCCGCGCGTGTTGTTCCCGTAACGGCTGGCGTGCAGATAATCAAAATCCAGCGGAAAATCCAGATGCGTCATCAAGTGCCCCATGAACGGCACCGCGCCGCTCATGACGCAAAGCAGTACCGGATTGGTGCCCGCCAGTTCCGCCTTGATCCGCGCCGCCACATCCGCCACGGCAGCCTGCACCGCCTGGGCGGAATGAATCAGGTCGGCATTCTCCAAAAGGGTTTGGGCTTCTTCATGGTTCATCGTGAGGTCATCCCGTCAGTTTACGCGCAGGCGACAGTTTCACTTATTTTTATCGGCATGAGAAGCGGCGCTTGATCTGAAAGCGCGCATTGCGCTTGTCCGTGTGATGGATTTTGGTAGGGCGGCATCGAAGAACGCGCCCAGACTGCTGACAAACCAACCTGGGAGCGCTGGCGTCCCCGCCGACGGGTTTGAATTTGTTTTTGAACATTCAACCCTGCCACCCTGGACGGTCGTTCGTAGGGGCGATCTGTGGTCGCCCCTACGAAAACCCATCGGTACCGCTTTGTCAGCGGGCGGTATCGTAGATGCCGCCCTACCTCACGCGCCTAATCTGGATGAAACCCCCACTCATTCCCTGCAAAATCGTAGAACCAGGTATCGAAACCATCAATCGGCGCGGTATAAAAGATACGAGGTGCGTCACCCATACACAAATAACCTGACCGCCGCCCCAATGTTTCCTTGAATTTCTGTTGTTCGATACCGATTTCGGCAAGTGTCTTTGGGTAATGCCCATGCGCGGCATAATAAACCTTGACTTTTTCGACGACCTCATCCGCATAGCCGCGCATTATTTTGTGTTTTATCTCAAAAATTCCAAAAACGACAGCAATTGCAACAATCCATATCAAAACGCGCGCCAATAAAAATTTTCTCATATCGGGAATAACGACAGCGTGAACAATGCTCACGATGACCCAAAGCAGAAAAGGGATCAACCCCAGAGCCGCCAGCATGATGAAGCCTTGTATTCCAGAAGCGATACAAACAAAGATGACTGCCGCAATGATTGCCGGATAAAGCTTCTTCTTTTCTGCTTGACGATTTTCATTTTTAGCATTCATTTCAATGTACCTGAAAAAAATCTGCGTCTGTTGATTCGCCAGTCATCGCCTGTCGTATACCGACAGCACTCTTTGCATCTCCTCATTGTGTTCGTATTTCTTTTTCAAGGCGATTTGTCGTGTTTCTGCTGCGGGGCAGTATTGATTCAGTGCGTCATGCAGATATTGCCTGCGCTCTTCATCGTAGCCTTCCTCTCCGGCAAGATGTTCGCACGCGGCGGCATAGGCCATGAAGCACTTCATGTCTTGCGGATATTGCTCAAAGCCGGAAATTTCCATGCCAAAATAAAACTGAAACTGGGCATCGACCGGATTGTTTTCAGCAAAACAGATTTCGGGCTGCGCTTGAAATGCATCCGCCAGACGCTCCGCTTCTGCGATTTCGGACGGGGTTAAATGACTGGCGATGTCATCACGAATCTGTACAAACCATGAATAATCCCGTGTATCCGGCGCAACCCCGTTCAGGGCAAGCATAATCCACATATATGCCGTTAAATAATTTCCATCCCGATCATTGGCATATTTTCTGGCGAGCGCACTTTGCGCCATTGCATGTCCCTGCTCGGCAGCTTTGCGATACCAACGAATGGCTTCCACATGATCGTATTTTACGCCCCGAGCTTCCGCGTACACCCAACCCAAGACAAATTGGGCTTCCGCATAGCCCTGTTCGGCAGCCTTGCGAATCCATTTGGCACCTTCTTCATCCCCGTGCGCTTGATCGAAATACATACGCCCAAGTTCAACCTGCGCTTTGACATCATCCTGTTCTGCCCTTGCGCGCAGCGCTTCATCCGTCTGCGCGCCAGCGGGCAAGGCAAAGCACACGGCAATGGCGAATAGCGCGGCGAACCAGATAGCACGAGGGCGACGCGGGGTTTCGGATTTTCGGCAGGTATTGGTTATCATGATTTTGGGAGCGCCTGATTAGAACTACGCATCATAGCGCAAACAAATTCAGCGCCGCAAGGTTCACTTGTCGGCTGCATTTCTTCAGGGCATATGACATAATGCCGCCACTTTTACAACCTCTTTTGCGAGGCCGGGATGAAGAAATTTTTGTTTTTGCCATTGATGGCGCTGTTACTGGTTTTCTCCGCCAACGCGCAAGCGGCGCGCTGGAAAATCGGTGCCGATAATCGCATCGACTTTATTGCCGATGTCGGCCTGAAAAACGAGAAAGGCAGACCAATGGCGCTCGGTTACATGGTATCGACGGAATACTTTTTCATTCCCTACTCCGTCAAAGGCAAACTGGCGCTCACCGCCCAGGGCGAAGACAATACCTATTACTCGCTGCCGGAAGGAGACGAATTGAAAGAATGCAGGGCAACCGCGTCATTGCGAGGAGCGCAGCGACGCGGCAATCCAGGCAACGATGTGAGATTGCCACGTCGCTACGCTCCTCGCAATGACGGCAAGCGTAGTTTCTCGTAGGTTGGGTAAGCCGCAGGCGTAACCCGACATTTAACGGTTCAGTGAAGCACAACGATTTTTGTCGGGCAAGCGTCTTTTGGGAGCGACGGCGTCTCGCCGTCGTGCGATGGCGAGGACGCCATCGTTCCCAGCGCGTAGGTGGGTAAGCGAAGCGTAACCCGACGGTTGTGAACACCTACGCGAAGCGCCGCTCACCAATTTGCGGCTGTTGTTATTCTTGCGGCGCTTCGCGCCGGAAGTAACATCCGGCAGTTTCTACGATACCGCCCTACCTGAACCCAAGCTCATGGCAGCATATGGCGTTTCCGATTGCCGGATTAATATCGAGGCGTGCGGCAATGCGTTGTTCCTTGTTCAGCCATCAACAGGCAATCCCCTGAAAAATTTCCAACGCAATGAGCTTCCCATCCTTGAACAAAAAGTTAACTGTACTCATATAAGGCGGGGCGTCGTCACCGGGATCGTATTTGCCGATTGCGACAAAATAGCGATGAGCATCCGGTATTCTTTCTGGATCATCCTTGTTGAATTCATGGCCACGTTCGGCGCTGACTGGAAACATTTTTTTGAATTCATCGAAGCTTAAATCCGCTTTAATCTGGTGTTGGTCCAGCTTGAGCGATTCCGTAAACCCTTGAATATCGCCCCATTTAACCCACACTCTTGCATGTAATGGATAGTTCTTGTAGTATCCGATTTTTTTGTCGAAAATTTTTTCAAAGCCTATCCCTTCGTTCTCCTCCGGGAAAAATTCCAACTTGACATTTTTGTTTTTATAGTCGAGATAAACCTCACCATTGGCTGTGCATCCAGCCCACCAGATTTCTTGTGTAACGCCGCCTTTCCAAAAAACCTTGGGCAAGGTCTGAATGTTGACAGGCTTCGCCAATTCCACGCCATCGAGTTTGACCGAACTCACAGAATCCATCCATACCTGTTCTTCCAAAGATATCTGCGCGTCAGCGCCGGACGCGAAAAGGCATGTGGTGATGATGATGAGCAGTGTTCTGTACATGTTCAATCTCCTTTCATTGCAACCCGTGTTGCTTTGTTCTGTATTTTTCAGCATGAATAATATCCTGCCGAACCAACTTGTGAAAGCTCGTCATTTCAGGATTTTCATGTTCAGGCGTTTTAATGTCGTCAATCAGCCATCTTCCCTTGTTTTGATCATCCAACCGCACCCATTTCAGGATGAATTCCCGTTCAAACGGGTTGCCCATATTGAGATAAAACACTTTTGCCTCTGCCATATTTTCAGGCAGTATCTTTATGTCAATTCCGGTAACTTTAACATGCTCCCAGTCCTGGCAGTTGCAGATCGGGTCATACCCTTGTGATTCACCCAGCACGCCCTCACCCAGTTGGGTTGCAAACGCCCTCAGTGCTCTAATGTCTTGCAGTAGCGCGGGGGCGGCTATGGCTTTTTCACCTGCCCTCGCCAAGTCGGGTCCATCTGCATTGTACTCCACGTAAATATTCTCCAAAAATGTAAGGGCAGCGTCCGCGCTTTGGGCTGGCGACCTGCGTTCCTGAAATCGCGCCGCATATCACGGTGGCTACCCATGCGGCTTTGCAAGATATGGTCATTTTGCGCTCCTGTCGTTCAGTAAAACGTGTACTGCTTGTTGGTGATGACCTTTTGCCATGCCGTTTTGGCTGCGCTCATGGTTTGCGGCGATGCGGGTAACGCGGGATAGCCCGCCCAACCGGGCGCAATGTCGCCCTCGGCATCGACTTCCTCATGGTTGATGAATGCCGTCAGCGCGGCATGACAAACCCAGCCCAAGGGCACAGGCTGGTCGTTCAGGGTTGAACTGGAAGGCGATGTGTCGTCCAGACAATCGACGAGTTCCGCCAGCATCTCTGCGGGCAATCGCTCGTCCTCCATCTTCTCAAAGGGAAGCGTGAAACGCACCTCACGCCCAAGCGCCACCCGCCTGGAGTAAACGTAAGCGTTTCGGTCGGGCTGCCAATCAAAACGCCCCTCAATCTGCATGAGCGCCCGCTTCAAGCTACTCTGCCCGCGCAGATAGAGCAACCTGGCGTAGCCAAGCAGTTGCTCGGCACGACGGTCGTTTTGCTCCGTGAGGCAAGCATTTTCCAGTGTGTTCCGCCCTCTCCCGCCGCCCCCCATCGCACGCGCGAATGAGGTGCACATCGCCGTGCGATACATGGCGAACGCCTTGCCGGATGCCGTCAATTGTCTTTTGGCGCGGCGGACATATTCATCTTCTTCATCCCACTCATCCATTGTCGCGCGCAACTTCTTTTCAGCCTGTTGCAGCCTCACATTACTTTCCTTCGCTTCTCTGACCAGACAATCATTCACATCAGCCGTGTGAAAGAAATTCTCGGAACACGCCCTTGCCACCTCGGATGCATTTCGCACCTTGTCAATCCGTGGCGGACGATGTTTTTGCAAACATGCCGTCCAGGTACTCCACGCATCCTGAAATCCATCGGGGGTTTCGGGTTGTAGAAGCGTATCGCCGCACTCGGACTCCCCGGACGTATCGGCTGTATCCGCCCGGACAGCCTGCATCGGCAAAAGCACGGCTGACACGGCAAAAATGAGGGGGAACAATTTTATGGATTGCATACAAATTCCTTCGATTCGGTCGAGATGTACCCATCAACGACCGTAGCGTTTATTGAGTTGATCACTCATCCATCTATCCACAAGGCGATATTCCCGCCAGCCATGATCAAGATATTGATCGGCAGGGCTGAACTCTCCCGCCCCCATATCAAGGTCGCCGGACATCGGAATGCGGAAATGCCCCCATGCCACAGGCTTCGGAGCGCCGCCCTTGTGACTTGTCCATTCTCCGTAAAACTGATTATTTGACCATCTATCCGAGTAAGAATCTATCCCATCGAGGAGAAACTCGTCTTTCATATTGACATACCAGCCTGTACGCAACACCCCGCGAAATACGCCGGAACCTTTTTGCGTCGCGTCTTCTTCAAGCAGGAATTCAGCGAGCACATAGCCCTGACTTTTTACCTTGCCCACAAACGCATCATCAACCCCACGGGAAAATTCTTGATATTGCCCTTGTTCAAAAATCCTGAATATCCCCTTAAAATCACAAACATGATGATTGACTCTGGAAAACCCACTCACCGCGTATTCGGTCGCGGATAACTTATTCACCCGCTCAAAAGTCATGGTCATTCTCTGGTAATGATGACCGGTATAACCCAAAGCATAGTGCGATAACCAAAACTTTCTAAAATCGAATTTGGCCAGATCCTTTTCGGATAATGGCGTAGCGCCTCTTCCTTCCGGCATTCGACTATCCTTACCGGATGCCACGACAGCCTGTTTCCACTTCGCTATTTTATCCGCTGGAGAAGGCGTATGAATTTCTTGCGCCGAAGCGCCCATTGCCAAAACGAGCAGAAGGAAGATGAGCAGTTTTTTCATGATTTTCATTCCTTGTTCTGATGCAATCTTGGATTCCAAAGCAATACAGGCGGAACATGATGTGCCGTATGCGATTGTATCGCCTCTCCAGAAATACAGACCTTCTTCCAGACAAGTTTCAACAATGCGGCAAAAGTGATTTGCCCACGCCCTTCATTTTCCAGAAAAGGAATGATTTGTATTTTGCTGACAACAGCGCTCACAACGTTGTCATCCAGCAAGGCATATTTTATGGTTCTTGCATGGTCAAAATTGAGCATGATCGCCCCATATTCCTGATCACCATCCGGGCTGGGGAAAAATAATTTCCCGACTTTCCCGCAAAATACCGCTTCTGTACCTGAACAAAAGACAGGATACAGAAAAAACAAACAAAATAATAAACGCAGCAGTTTCATTTTTCAGCCCTTGTGAAATTTCATGTTATGATAAAATCATTATCCGGCCTTTGTGAGATTTTTGTCAACCTTCGGTTTCCTATGCCGATTCAGGACATACCCGACCATCACACTCAGCAGAAACAGCAACGCCGCCAGCCATGAATGGACAAAATAAGCGTCCCCTTGCTCGGCATGGAGTGCGGCGCCGATGTCGTCATCAAGGTATATGAATTCCAAATGCTGCCCAAACCATAGCAATGGAATGAGCGATATGGCAAGCCCCTTCCATCTGAAAAAACAGACCGCCGCAAAGCACACCAGAGAGGCAATAACAGCGAACCCCCATATATCGCTGATGCGCGCTACTTTGTCACTCACCTCTGCGAATACGGGGGTCACAACCGCCCAAAGCAAGAGCGCGAGCAGGATTTCGAGAGGCAACTGTAGCACGTGTTTCATTTTTCGCCCCCCTTTGTCATTCGTGAGAATTTCAGTGTCGGACTTCGATTTTCTGGATTTGATTTTTTCAACAAAAACAACCATAATAACCGGAATCAAAATGATATAAACTACGATAGCAATTATTCCGGGCACCCCATAAGCCGCAAGATAGGGCACAACCACGACCACGCTCATAATCAGCGCAAACGCAAATAAACGCCCAAATAAGCCTGCAAGGAGTGACCACAAAAAACCACCTATTGTCTTGACTATTTTGTTGAGCATTAGTTGTCAAATCCTCAAAAAAACCGGGTAGGGGCAGGTTTCAACCCCGCCCTGGGAGCGCCGGCGTCCTCGCCGGCGGGTTTGGCTCCGCACGGAAAATCTTAAACCCGCCGGCGAGGACGCCGGCGCTCCCAGGTGAATTTGTCATCAGTATGGGCGGTATCGTAGATGCCGCCCTACCGATTATGTCGAACTACGGCTTGTGCTGCTTTCCGGGAGCAGTGGCGTCCCCGCCGCTGTTTTCAAATAGGCGCTGAATTCCGCCCCCACTTCCGGGTGGCGTTGACCGAAGACGACCGAGGCTTGCAGGTAGCCCAATTTGGAGCCGCAATCGTAGCGTGTGCCCTGGTAACGATAGGCTAATACCTGTTCTTCCGCCATCAGTGCGGCGATGCCATCGGTGAGCTGGATTTCGCCGCCCGCGCCGGGGGTTCCGGTTTCCAGATGGTGAAAGATGCGCGGACTGAGGATGTAGCGACCGACCACGGCGAGGTTGGAAGGGGCTTCTTCCGGTTTGGGTTTTTCGACGATGGCGCTCACCTGTTCGACCCGTTCCGCGACCGGACGGGCGGCGACGATGCCATAGTTTTTTGTGTCTTCCGGCGCGACTTCCTGTACGGCGAGCAAGGAGCAGCGGTAGTAATCGTAAGCATCCGCCATCTGTTTCAACACGGCGGGATTGGCGTCGAGCAGGTCGTCGGCGAGGATGACAGCGAAGGGTTCGTTGCCCACGACCTCTCTGGCGCAGAGCACCGCGTGCCCCAGCCCCAGGGCTTCCGACTGACGGGTGTAGACGCAATTCACGCCTTTGGGCAGGATGTTGCGAACCACGGTGAGGAGTTCGAGCTTGCCCTTTTTTTCCAACTCCGTTTCCAGTTCAAACGCCTTGTCGAAATGGTCTTCGATGGCGCGTTTGCTGCGTCCGGTGACAAAAATCAATTCCGTAACCCCCGCCGCAACCGCTTCCTCGACGGCGTATTGAATCAGCGGTTTGTCCACCACCGTCAGCATTTCCTTGGGACTCGCCTTGGTCGCGGGCAAAAAACGGGTGCCCAGACCGGCTACGGGGAATACGGCTTTACGAATTTGGGTCATGGGTTTTCTCCTGCTTGTGATTTTGGTTGCGATAATTCATATAGAGTAGCAAGCCTGCCTCGCCACCCGTTACCCACTGCAAAGAAATACAATCAGACTCGGCTTCGCCAGTGTCCCTATACCGCTTGAGGTAATCCCTGTAGGTAACGAGATTGCGGCGCTGTTCATCGTCAAGCGAAGACTCGTAGGCTTCTACGGCAATGGCGGAATCGAACAAGCCAATGGCTCTGTCCACGGAGCCTTCCACGACGGCATCCCAGAAGCTACTTGTCGCGGGATTTCTGGCAGCCTCATCCCTGCCTTTTAGGTAGCCTTCTATTAAAAGAAGAAAGGTTTTGCCGGTTGGATAGGCAATAATACTTTCCATGCTGCCTTCTTCCGCTGCCCCCCAGGTTTTCCCCAGATGTATCTGCGTGCTTTGTGCTCGTGCATAGGCATACGATTTTTCAGCCAGTTCAATCCGTTCCTTGTCCTTGGGCACGGCTTGCAAAAACGCCAACACCTGCTCCGGCTTTTGGAAATCTCCGTTAAACCGTCCATAGTCATCAGAATAAGGAATTTTCCGCGCGCAGCCAGTCGTGGAGAAGAGCAACAGCCCCAAGCAAACCAGACAGCACTTCAATCCTGTTCGCATTTTGCGTAAATCCATCAGCAAAGAGCAGGCTGTTTAACAACATAGCATACTGGCTTTTGTTGTTTTTCCAGCACGCCCTCTTCTACCATACGTTGCAACCACACCTTGACTTGCCTAGGTTCAACATCAAGACTTTCAGCAATTTCTTTATCTTTCATCGGCTTGCTCAATAATTGCCGAATTTGCTCGTGTACAGCGGCGAAAACTACCTCAGCCGGAGATATGATTTCCTTATCCGAATCCGCGATCAGCTTACTCCCCGGCAATGCAACTGGCGATGATGGCATATCCACAATAAGCGCTTTTTCGGTCGCAATCACTGCCATTGGCTCGATATTGGATACGGTATCCTTGGCAATCTGTAGCAAATCGCCTTGTGCAGCTATTGCAGAAGATACGGATTGCTCTATATCAAATATGGCCTCAAATGAATCTGCGTCCTTGGGATTCGGCCAGAGAAGCGCACCTTTTTTGCGTAATGCCTCAAGTCCGGCGGATTGTTCGCCTGTCGAACGGACATAGACCGGAACGAATTTGAATTTATCCAATTGTTCCTTGGCTCCCGCCCATGCCCCCCCCTTATCAACCTCTGAACTGATGACCAGCCCCGCATCCGCCAGCGCATAAATCAGCTTGTTACGCTGCATGGCATTGCCCACATTAAATCCTGCACCCGGATCGTAAGGCGAAATCAGGGTTAATTGCTCGTCCAGCAGGAAATTACGGTGCTCGCGGGTCATGCTGGTCTTTTCCAGACTATCCGCCAGAACGCCACATACTTTGCCGCCCGCCTCCAAAGCACCACGCATGGCGGCCTGGTCAATTCCTCTGGCACCGCCCGATACAAGCGTTCTTCCAGCACGTGCCGTCAAGCGCCCCACATCCAGCGTGTAGTCAATCAACGCATCGTCCACATGACGCGAACCGACCACTGCCAGCCCCCCCGTCTCCAACAGGCTGATGTCACCACAGCCATAGAGTACGGCGGGCGCATCTTCCCGCAATCGCGCTTTCAAGCGCCGGGGATAATCTGCGTCAGCGCGGCTGAGTACCCAAATGGCACGCGCCTGCCAGCGTTCAATAACCTGACTGAGCAAAAATCCACGCCCCAACAAACGCTGCAAGCGGCCTGCATCAATCACGGCTTGGCAGGCGCGTAGAATCTCCTCTGCATCCGGGGAAACAAGATCAGCGGGTTCGCGTTGAATTTCAAGTAGATGACGCGCAAGACGTTTGTATTCACCGTGTGTCAGCAGTTCAGGAACTGAAGCGCTGCGCCCTGCAATCAGCGGTGCCGTCAGCAACAGGATGGCCTGCGTGTTTGGAGAGAGCGGAGAGAGATTGGACATCATTCGTCGTACCCCGATTGTGAAAGGGCGATCGGCCAGACTTCACCACTCCCCTGCTTACGCAGGAGCCATGCGGCTACGGTTAACGTCCAGCGCGAGTCGACCATATCGTCAACCAGAAGCACCGGGCTGTGAGGCATCGGCTGGCGGTCAAGTGCCAGCGAACCATCAATGTTACGGGCTTGCTGCGTACTGTTGGCCATTGTTTTTTGTTCCGGTCTGGCGTCTGTCTTGACAATGATCGCATGAAACGGCAACCCCAATGCGCCTGCCAAGCGTTGTGCAAAGTTTGGCACGAGATCAGGATGGCGCAAAGATGGAACGCAAGTCACCCATGTGGGAGCAGGTTGCGGCTTCCATGCGTGAATCATCTTCACACATGCGGCAACAAGGTCGTCGGAGAAATGCCGGTCGTGATATTTGCCTTGCCTGACCAAATCACCCCAACCAGCGTCACCCCAAACACACAATACCTTACCGGGTTGGGCTTGATGGTTCGTTGCAATTTTTCCGCTCACGGCGTACTGCGGCATCCCGCCATCGGGCCACTTCTTGCGTGGTTCGATCGGCAGGCTGGTTCTGCGAAGAAAGGCAACCGCTTCTTTAACCAACTCGCTATTCACACCTGTTGGCAGCGGTGGCAGTGTCGGCGCAGTCAGCAAACCCGGCTCACCATCCAGCGCGTCGATTAAAAATTTCATATGCTGACCAAACGGCAGGCTCACATACTTCTGCATTTGCTGATGCTCGTCACGTCTCAAAGCAGTAAGACGTTCTGCACGCGCCCAGAATGCCTCATTCAGCGTTGCCGCCGTAAGCTGCCATTTGCTGCCCTGTTTGGCGATAGGCGCAGGCGCCTCAAGCGAAAGCAGGTCAATGGTTTTTTCAATGCGCCCTTTACTGAGGTTAACCTGACTCATGAGTTCAGGAACAGACAAGCCGTCACTTTCTTCTTCCAGAGCGCCCAGCACATCGGCAACTTCCTGCCGCGTCGGGAAGGCAGTACGGATAAACCAATCGGTAATATCCGATTCTTCCTGACCACTGAGCAGCACGCCGTAGGCAGCATCCAGCGCACGCCCGGCACGTCCTACCTGCTGATAGTAAGCCACCACTGAGCCGGGCATTTGATAATGGATAACGAATGCCAAATCCGGCTTGTCGTAACCCATACCCAAGGCCGTCGTTGCCACCAGCGCCTTAACCCTGTTGTCGAGAAGCGCCTGTTCCAGTGCTGCCCTGCGGTCGCCCGTTTCTCCAGTGTAAGCCTCAACATTAAAGCCTTGTGACTTGAGCCAATCAGCAACCCGGTTGGCATCGCGTACCGTGAGAGTATAGATGATGCCGTGACCTTGTAGCGTGGCAAGCTGCTCTGCCAACCATGCAAGACGTTCCGCCTGACTCGGCAAACGAATGGTTTGCAATGTCAGGGATGGGCGGTTTAGATTCCCCCGCGAAACTGCAAGATTTGGCCCCAAGACCGTGACCAAATCTTCCATGACTCGATTATTCGCGGTTGCTGTCGTGGCAAGAAGCCGCAGATTGGGCGGCAAACGCTTCACAATCCGCTCCAGCAGCCGATAGTGCGGGCGGAAGTCATGCCCCCAATCAGAAATGCAATGCGCTTCGTCAATCACCAGCAACGAAATCTGCGCGGCAATGTTTGCCAAAACCTGCGCCCTGAAACGCTCGTTTGCCAATCGCTCAGGTGAAATCAGAAGAATGTCGATTTCGCCACGGGCAAGGCTGGACTCAACTTTCGCCCAATCGCTCGCATTATCGGAGTTGATGGTAGCGGCACGAACGCCCATGCGTTCTGCTGCGGCAATCTGGTTCCGCATCAACGCCAGCAGGGGAGAAACCAATAACACTGATCCATGCCCCGCTTCACGTAGCAATTTGGTCGCAATGAAGTAAACAAAGCTCTTGCCCCAGCCGGTTTTCTGTACGACCAGCAATCGCCCTTTACCTTCGATGATGTAACGAATTGCCGCTTCCTGTCCGTCACGAAAGCTGGCATCAGCGCGCCCCGAACCAATCCGAAGTAATTCCAGCGCACGTTTGGTATCGTAGCTCATGCTGGTCTCTCAAGATTGAAGCGCGACGAGTTGCAACAATCCGGCTTCATCAATCACCTTAACGCCCAGTTCCCGCGCTTTTTCCAGCTTGGAACCGGCTTCCTCACCCGCGACGACGTAATCGGTTTTTTTGGAAACCGAGCCGCTGGCTTTGCCGCCTGCGGCTTCAATCAAGGCTTTGGCTTCGTCGCGTTTGAGCGTCGGCAGGGTACCGGTGATGACGAAGACTTTGCCCGCCAGCGCGCCCGCAGGCGCGTCGGCTTGTCCTTCGCCTTCCGCCCAATGCACGCCTGCTTCCATCAGGCGGGCGATGACTTCTTGATTATGCGCTTCGGCGAAAAAGTCACGGATGGATTCGGCAACAATGGGCCCGACATCGGGGACTTTTAAGAGCGCTTCGCTGTCGGCGTTTCTGAGGGCGTCAAGTTTGCCGAAATAGCGCGCCAAATCCTTGGCGGTCGTTTCGCCCACGTTGCGAATGCCCAGGGCAAAAATAAACCGCGCCAGTGTACTGTCTTTGCTTGTGGCGATGGCGTTAATGCGGTTGTCGGCGGATTTTTCGCCCATGCGTTCCAACGCCGCAAGCTCTGGCGCGGTCAAGGTGTAAAGATCGGCGGGCGTTTTGATGAGGTCGCTGTCGACCAGTTGCTCCACCAGCTTGTCGCCCAGACCTTCAATATCCATCGCCCGACGACTGGCAAAATGAATCAACGCGCCCTTGACCTGCGCCGGACAAACCAGCCCACCCGCGCAGCGCACAATCGCGCCGCCTTCTTCGCGCACCACATGCGATCCGCATTCCGGGCAGATTTTGGGCAGTTCAAAAATCTCCGTGCCCTCCGGTCGCGCCTCCAGCGCCACGCGCGCCACTTCGGGAATCACGTCTCCGGCGCGGCGCACGATGACGGTATCGCCCACCCGCACATCTTTCCGGTGCACTTCATCTTCGTTGTGCAAGGTGGCGTTGGTGACGGTGACGCCGCCGACAAAGACGGGCTGCAAGCGGGCGACGGGCGTAATCGCGCCCGTGCGCCCCACCTGCACTTCGATGGCTTCAACTTTTGTGCGCGCTTCTTCCGCCGGATATTTGTGCGCCACCGCCCAGCGCGGCTCGCGCGAGCGAAAACCCAGACGACGCTGGAGTTCCAGACTGTTGACCTTGTACACCACGCCGTCGATGTCAAAGGGCAGTTGCGGACGCAACGCGCCCATGCGCTCGTGGAAATCCGAAAGCGCGCGCGCGCCGTGCACAACCGCCCGATGTTCGCAAACGGGAAAACCGAACGCCGCCAGCGCGATGAGCAATTCGCCATGCGTGGCGGGTAGCGTCCAACCCTCAATTGCGCCGACGCCGTAGGCGAAAAAGCGCAGCGGACGGCTTCTGGCAATCGCCGGGTCAAGCTGACGGATGCTGCCCGCAGCACCATTGCGCGGATTCACCAGCGGTTTTTCGCCCTTGGCAATCGCCTTTTGGTTGTACCGCGCCAGATCGTCGCGCCGCATATAGGCTTCGCCACGCACTTCCAGCAAGGGCGGAATTCGCTCCGGCGCGCCCTGCAAGCAGAGGGGAATGTCGCGCACGGTTTTGAGATTCTGGGTGACATCTTCACCCGTCACGCCATCGCCCCGCGTCGCGCCCTGCACCAGCACGCCTTGCTCGTAACGCAGGCTCACCGCCAGCCCGTCGAATTTCAGTTCCGCGAGGTATTCGATCTCATTGGCCAACGATACGGCGACATCGGGCAATTCCAGTTCCTTGCGAACACGGGCGTCAAAATGATCCGCGCCGCTGGCTTCGGTATCCGTTTCGGTCTGGATGGAGAGCATGGGCACGGCGTGGGTGATCTGGGCGAAAGCATCCAGCGGTCGCCCGCCGACACGCCGGGTCGGGGAATCGGGGGATTGCAGCTCAGGATGTTCGCGTTCCAGAGCCTGCAATTCGCGGAACAGGGCATCGTATTCGGCATCGGAAACGGTCGGGGCGTCCTGCTCGTAATAGGCGCGGTTGTGGGCTTCGAGGTCGCGGCGCAGGGTGACGACGCGCTGGCTGATTGTGTCCATGACGTTCATTTTCATTTTCATTTTCTAATTCCAATTCGCATTAAAAACGATACTTTGTCGACTTCGCCTTGCCGTGCAATAGCACTGCCTTTGGCTCGTCTTCGCGTCTCGTTTCTAATGCGAATCGGAATTATCAATACAGAAAGCGCCGGAACGCTGGATGTCAGCAAAAACAGCCATGTCAGGATTTCACCAAACTTTCCCAGCTTTTCTTGCGCTGCCATCAATAAAAAGAACAAGAAAAAAGTTGTGACGAAGAACATGGCAAATTCTGTACGCCGCGCACATCCTGAAAAATCAGCAAAGTTTGCATAAGCCCGGAAACACCATTTCATAGAACAATCCTCATGACGGAAAAGCGCGTAGCAAGCGTAGCCCAAGGTTGGGTACCCGACAAACGTAAATAGCGGCGTGTCCGCACTGCACGTGACTGGCTGCGATCAATAGACACATGCGATTGCCCTTGCCTTTTCAGCCGTTTTTTCCTGCCAGCCGGTTGGCGAGCGCGATAAAACCGGTCAGCGGCAGTTGTTCCGGTCGGCTGTCGGGCGCGATGGCAAGCGCCGCGAGGTCGTCTGCCGAAAACAGGTCTTTCAGGTTGTTCCGCAGCATCTTGCGGCGTTGGGAGAAGGCGGTGGCGACGACTTTTTCCAGACAGGCAATATCGGCGTCAAGCAGGGCGGCGGGTTTGGGAATCAGGCGCACGATGGCGGACTCGACCTTGGGCGCGGGATCGAAGGATTCCGGCGGCACGTTAAACAGCCAGTCCAGATAAAAGCGGTATTGCAACATGACGGAAAGCCGCCCGTAGGCGCTGCCGCCGGGTGCCGCCGTCATGCGCTCCACGACTTCTTTTTGCAGCATGAAATGCATGTCGCGGATGTGTTCGGCAAAGCTGGCGAGGTGAAAGAGCAGCGGCGTGGAAATGTTGTAGGGCAGGTTGCCCACAATCCGCAGATGATGCCCCAGCGCGCCAAAATCGAACGCCAGCGCGTCGCCCGCGTGGATGGTGAGTTTTTCAAGGTCGTAACGTTGCCGCAGACGGGCAATCAGGTCGCGGTCGATTTCCACCACATGCAGGTGTCCGGCACGTGAAAGCAATGGTTCGGTCAGCGCCCCCAAGCCGGGACCGATTTCCACCAGCGCATCTTGCGGCAACGGGTCGATTGCCTGAACAATGGCGTGAATAATGCCCTGATCCATCAGGAAATTCTGCCCGAAACGCTTGCGCGGGGCGTGTCCAGACTGCGTAGACGGCGAATGAGGGCGGCGTTTGGGAGCGGGCATGATGAGGTTTACTTTTCCTTTGCCATCGCCGCCGCCATCCGCGCCGCCTCGCGCACGGCGGCGAACAGGCTGCCGAAGTTGGCTTTGCCGCTGCCTGCCAGATCGAGCGCCGTGCCGTGGTCGACCGAAGTTCGGATCATGGGCAGTCCCAGCGTAATGTTGATGCCGTGTCCGAAGGTGGCGTATTTTAAGGGGGCAAGCCCCTGGTCGTGGTACATGGCAAGCACGGCGTCGCCCTGGGCGAGGATGGGCGGGGTAAACAGGGTGTCGGCGGGGAGCGCGCCGATTAAATTCATGCCTTCATGCCGCAATTTTTTCAACGTCGGGTTGATGATTTCGAGTTCTTCGCGCCCCAGATAACCGCCTTCTCCGGCGTGGGGATTCAGACCCGTGACCAGGATACGCGGGCTGGCGAATCCGTATTTTGTCTGCAATTCACGATGCAGGATGCGAAGAATTTCCGTCAGGCGTTCCGCCGTGATGGCGGCGGCAACGTTTTTGAGCGGCAGATGGGTCGTCACCAACGCCACGCGTAAATTGCCGTCGGCGTGAGCGTGCGGCGTGGCGCCTGCCAGCATCATCACCACTCCGGGCGTATGGGTCATCTCCGCCAGATATTCCGTGTGCCCGGTAAAGTGCGGGCAATGCGGAAGGCGGGCTTCATTGATGACGCCTTTGTGCAGCGGCGCCGTGACCATCGCGGCGAATTCGCCGGATTGACAACCTGTCAGGGCGCGGTCAAGCAGCGCCAGCACATAGGCGCTGTTGGCGGGGTCGAGTTTGCCGGGTTGCGACGGGACGGCGAGGGGAAGATGCAATACGTCCAGCGCACCTGCCTGTCTGAGGTTGCCGGGCGCGTAATTTCGTAGCGTGATGTTCAACCCCGACAAGCGGGCGCGTTCGGCAAGCAACTCGCGGTCGGCAAGGATGACCGGATGCGCGTCGCCTGCAAAATCCGCCAGGCGCAGACAGATTTCCGGGCCGATGCCCGCCGGTTCGCCGGAGGTGACGGCAAGCAGGCGCACTTATTCTTCTTCCAGCCGATATTCGACGTAGGTGCGATCCAGCAGTTGCCGGAGCCAATCCTGATAGGCGTCGTCCATCTTGCGCTCGCGCAAGGCCTGACGCGCGGCGAGGCGTTGTTTTTCCTGGCTCATGTCCTGCACGCGGCGGGCGTCGACGCGGATGATGTGAAAGCCGAAGGGCGACTGGACAACGGGGCTGACTTCGCCTTCGGCGAGGGCGTCCATCGCGCGCTCGAATTCCGGCACGGTGTCGCCGGGATTGATCCAGCCCAGATCACCGCCCGTGGCGGCGGAGCCATCCTGCGAATAAAGGCGGGCGAGTTCGGCGAAGTTTTCGCCGTGTTTCAGCCGTTCGCGCAGGTCTTCCAGACGACGCCTGGCGTCGGCTTCGGAGATGATTTCATCGACCCGGATCAGGATGTGTCGCGCCTGGGTTTGCGGCACACCGCCATCCTCGGCGTCGCTGCCACGGCGGGCGAGCAGTTTCAGGATGTGGAAGCCGTTGGAGGATTGCAGCAGATCGCCTACTTCTTCCGCTTTCAGTTTTTTTGCCGCTTCCGCGAAAACGGAGGGCAGGCTGTCCTGTCCGCGCCAGCCCAGATCGCCGCCTTGCAGGGCGTCGGGGGCATCGGAATAGGCGGCGGCGAGTTCGGCGAAGTTTTCGCCGCTTTTGGCACGTTTCAAAACATCTTCCGCCTTGACCTTCAGCTTTTGCAGTTGCTCGGGACTGGCGGATTCGGGGGCGCGCAGCAGGATGTGCGCGACGCGGAATTCTTCATGCCCGCCACCGGTCTGCGCCAGAAAGTTGTCGATTTCGGCGTCGGAGATGACGAGGCGGCTGTCCACTTCCCGTTCGCGCAGGCGGGACACCATCATTTCGCTGCGGATTTCCTCGCGGAACTGGGCGTAGGTGATGCCGTCTTTTTGCAGGGCGGCGAGAAACTGCTCGCGGGTCATCTTGTTGTTGGCGGCGATGCGCCCGATGGTTTGTTCCAGTTGCGTATCATCAATCCGCAAACCGAGTTCCGCTGCCGCCTGAATCTGGGCGCGCTCCATGATCATGCGCTCCAGCATTTGCCGTTCCAGCGCTTCGGTGGGCGGCAGGGGCGTGCCCTGGCGTTCCAGACGCCCCATCGCCATTTTTAGCTGAGCGCGAAGCTCGGTCAAGGTAATCGCCTCGCTGCCCACGATGGCGACGATACGGTCGGCTTCCACGACCTGCGGACGCGCCGCCTGAGCGGGGAAGCTTGCCAGCAGCGCGACAAGGCAGGCAAGAATCGGAATCATTTTTTGCATGGCATTACTCGTTGAAAAAGTCAATCTTCTAAAAGGAGACCGCTACCGACAGACGCTGGCAGCTCGTTGATTTTGCTGTAACCGGGCACGCTGCGGCGCAACATCTGGATCGGGTTGGCGCCGATTTGACCAAAGTCGTTCAATTCAAGCTGGAAGAAAACGCTGGTATTGGGCGATCCCGCCGTGGTTTCCAGGCGTTGCAGAACGGCGCGGGCAACCCAGCAACCAGCGCTGTATTCCAGCCCGGCAATGCCTTCGATCAGCCTTGATGAATCGAAGGCGTAATTGTAGCGACCGACCGCGTACCAGCGATTGGAGAGTTTCCACTGGGCGGCAATGTCGACCTGCTCCATGCTCTCGACATTCTGCATCCGTGTGCTCCAATTCACGCCCCGGTTGTAGCGATAGGCGACGGAAATGACCTTGCCGTAATCCGGCTGGTAGCGGGCGGCGAAGGTGGCGCGTTCGGTGGTGGCGTGTTTGAAGTTGTATTCCAGCGCCGTATCCACATAGGTCTTGGGCGCGACCTGCCCCGACAGGGCGGCGAGAAAATCGGAATACTTGTCGTGGTACAGGGTCTCGCTCGGCAAACCGACCCTGGGTTCCCGAAAATAATAGCGTTGCCCGACCATCGCGCGCACCCGCTCGCCGCCGGTTTGGGGGTCAATCAGACGGGTGGTGAGCGCCATCGTCAATTGTTTGGCGTTATTGATGCGGTCGTAACCTGAAAAACGGTTTTCGCTGAACATCTGGCTGAAATTGAAATCCGCCAGACTGGAATCAAAGAGGGGATAACGGCTCTGGTCTTTATAGGGAATGTCGAGGTAGTAGAGCCTGGGTTCCAGCGTTTGCGTCCAGCGATTGCCAAAGAGGTTTGCTTCCCGCTCGAAGGTCATGCCCGTATCCAGACTGAAAATGGGCAGGACGCGGGAGAGGGTTTGGGGCAGATTTGCGGCGCGCTGATCCAGTTGGTAGCGGCTCATGTGCAGACCGATCTTGGGCGTCATGTAATAGCCGGGGCGGATATAAGGGAGCGAGACCTGCGGATAAAACACCGCGCGCTTGCCTTCTTCCAGCGTCGGGTGGGTGAAATCGGTGTATTGACCCTGCGCCTGAAATTCCAGACCGTTCCACGCCGTCGGGTGGGCGTTGAAGGTCAGTTGCGGCTCCAGAAAATAAGGCTGTTCCAGATGGTAATTTTTTTCATCACCGGGGTTCAAGGTCTGGTAGCGCAGGGTCCGCAGGCTGGCGGAGAACCAGTCGCGGCTGTAATTCAACTGAAACTGGCGCGTCAACTGGCGTTGGGCCGTCTGCACCACGCGCGATGACAGGTCGGTGAAATAGTCGTCATCGGAAACGCCGCCCCAATCGAGGTAGGCGGAAAATCCGCCGCCCAGATTCTGCTGGTGTTTCAGATCATAGGCATAGCGGCTGCCGCCGTACTGACTGTCGTCGGCAAGGTATTCGAGGCGCAGGGCGGATTCGGCATGGTGATCCAGATAACGCGCTTCCGCCCCCATTTGCACACCGCGCTTGCTCATGACGCGCGGCGTGAAGGTGGCGTCGTAATTGGGCGCGATATTCCAGTAATAGGGGATGGACAAATCCAGCCCGGTGCGGGTGGAAGAAGAAAAGGTCGGCGCGAGTACGCCGGATTCCCGCTGGTTGTTGAGCGAAAAACCAAGATAGGGCGTGTACAGAAAGGGCGTCCCCATGAAATACAGGGTGGCGTTTTTTGAAGTCCCTTCGTTGCGGTCATAATCGAGCTTGATGTCGCTGCTTTTGGCGTACCAGTCCTGCCGGTTTTGTGCATCAGGCTTGCAGGTGGAATAGGTGCCGCCCAGAAGCCGAAACTGGTTTTCGCCTTCAAAATTGATGCGCTTTGCCTGACCGTAGCCAGTGCTCATCCGCATGGGCAATTCGGGCAGGGGAAGAATCAGCATGGGCGAGGCTTTTTGCTCGTTGTTGGAATTTTCCACCATGCGGCTGATGCTGTAATGGGCGTCATCAAAATAGCCGACCTGATCCGCCATTTTCAGTTGCAGATAAGGCCCGCTCACTTCCGTGCCTTCCTGTGTCAGACGCACATTGCCGGTCGCCCGGATTTCGTCTTCCAGCGGGTAATAATCCAGCTTGTCGGCAAAAACCAGACCGTCCGCCGTGCGTAACTCGACATTCCCTTCGGCGTGGCTGACTTCATCCTGTTGTCCGCCAATTTTGTCCGCCGTCATGAAAGAAGGACTCGCCGCTTTCTTCTTCTTCCGCGCGACCCTGCCGGGCGCGCTGCCCTCCTGCGCGGCGCTCGACAACTGCGGACTGGGGCGCAACGAGAGCGGCGCGGAAATCCGCTGGTCGCGGTAGGATTCCAGCAGCGTGGGCATGGCGGGGATCAGACGGGAAGGTTCGGCGTTATGGTGACCGCCGCTGCCTGGATAGAGGGGCGCGGCCTGGGCAAGCTGACCGCCCGCAAACAGGCACGCCAACGCGATGACCACGGGACGGCGGCGGCACGCGGTCATGGGCTGAAAATACGAAACGAAGCGGGACGTAGGGGGCAACACAGTGGCTGGCAAATTCACTCTGGTGAAGGAATTACGGGGAAAAAGCGGAAAATGCGCGAAAACCCGATGCTAAAATCCCGACATTCTACCCCAAGCCTTCCGGTTCACATGTCACGCGACCAACAATTGCAAGAATGGGTGTCCCAACGGGTCGCCCCCCTCCATGCCCCCCATACCGCCTGCGAAATCGGCATCGCGCCCGCTTCTGCCGACGCCAGTTTTCGCCGCTATTTTCGCCTCACCCTGCCCGATGGCGACACCCGCATCCTGATGGACGCGCCGCCGGACAAGGAAGACAGCCAGCCCTTCGTCAAGGTCGCGGGCTTGTTTGCCAACGCCGGCATTACCGCCCCGCGCGTCGAAATGGCCGATTTCGACAACGGTTTTTTGCTGCTCTCCGATTTGGGGCGCACAGGCTACCTCGCCGCCCTCCAGTCCGAACCCGCGCTTGCCGACCGCCTGATGCGCCCGGCGCTGGATGTGCTCGTGCGCTGGCAACAGGCTTCCCGCCCCGACGTGCTGCCGCCCTACGACGCGGACTTGCTCTTGCGCGAACTGCAACTGTTCCCGGAGTGGTATGTCGGTCGCCATCTGGAACGCGCCCTCACGCTCGAACAGCAGCGCGCGCTGGACAAGACCTTTCGCCTGTTGGTCGATTCCGCCCTGGCGCAGCCCAGGGTATTCGTGCACCGCGACTTCATGCCGCGCAACCTGATGGTGACGGAGTGCGCGGAAAAAACCCTCACCCCCGGCGTACTGGATTTTCAGGATGCGGTGTACGGCCCCATCACCTACGATGTGGTTTCCCTGTTCCGCGACGCCTTTATCTCCTGGGAAGAAGAACAGGAACTCGACTGGGTGGTGCGCTACTGGGAAAAAGCACGTGCCGCCGGGCTGCCCGTACATGCGGATTTCGGTGATTTCTGGCAGGCTTACGAATGGATGGGCTTGCAACGCCACCTGAAAGTGTTGGGCATCTTCTGCCGCCTGAAATACCGGGATGGCAAAGAAAACTACATCGTCGACCTGCCGCGCTTCGTAAACTATGCGCGCAAGACGGCGGCTCGCTACAATGCATTGAAACCTCTGCTCGTCCTGTTCGATGCGCTGGAAAACAAAAG
Source organism: Betaproteobacteria bacterium (assembly GCA_025997095.1). Lineage (GTDB taxonomy): Bacteria > Pseudomonadota > Gammaproteobacteria > Burkholderiales > Rhodocyclaceae > Azovibrio. The sequence goes on from BNUD01000001.1 coordinate 90,365, forward strand.
CGCGGAAACCGGACTGAGCTTTTAAGCGGACACACTTTTTTTAAGGGCGGAAACATTATGAGAACCATGATTCTGGCAGCCGGACGCGGCGAGCGTATGCGTCCACTCACCGACACCACGCCCAAACCGTTGCTGCCCGTGGGCGGCAAACCCCTCATCGTCTGGCATCTGGAACGCCTCGCTGCCGCCGGATTTCGCCATGTCATCATCAATGTTTCCCACTTGGGCGACCAGTTCCTGAACGTTCTGGGCGACGGCGCCGCCTGGAACCTGCACATCGTCTACTCGCCCGAACCTCCCGGCGCCCTGGAAACCGCTGGCGGCGTCGCCCGCGTCCTGCCGCTTTTGGGCGAACAACCCTTTCTCCTCATCAACGGCGACATCTTCTGCGACTGGGACCCCGCGCAGGCGCTCACCATGCCCTTTCTGGACAAACAGGCGCACCTGCTGCTGGTCGATAACCCCACCCACCACCCGCAAGGCGATTTCAATCTGGGACGCGACGGCAAAATCGGCGGCGAGCGCGACGAGCGCAACAACGCCCTGACCTTCGCCGGCATCGGCATCTACTCCCCCCGCCTGTTCGCGGGGGTCGAAGCCGACCGCCCCGCCAAACTCGCCCCCCTGCTCTACGCCGCCGCCGCCAAAGGACTGGTGACCGGCGAACGCTTCGACGGGCAATGGGTCGACGTCGGCACACCGGAACGCTTGATATTGCTGGATGAAGAACTTAAAAGGCGATAAAGAGCAGGGCTGATGACGCCTGGGAGCGCCGGCGTCCCCGCCGGCGGTTTTGGCTCCGACGGAAAATCTTAAACCGCCGGCGGGGACGCCGGCGCTCCCAGGCGTCATCAGGCGATTCATCGCGCGCAACCTGCCAGATACCGTGCGGATGACCAGATTGACGGATCAGTGTCGGGTTCAACTACGCTTACCCAACCTTGTATCTACGAGAAACTATGCTTGTCGTCATTGCTATGAGCGTAGCGACGCGGCAATTCAGGTATCAGATGTCAGGTGACAGTAATCAGGGGAGGCTTTGCCTCCAGAAAGTACTGACATCTGTCACCTGATACCTGAATTGCCGCGTCGCTCTGCTCCTCGCTTTTGACGCGGGGGTTTGTCGGGATCTACGATACCGCCGTCGTTTACAATCGGCACGTTCTTCGATCCCGCCCTACCTGAAAACCCTCTCAACATGACCTTCGACCCCACCCCCTTCGTCCGCCGTCGCGCCCATTTCCTGAAGCTCATCGGCGATGGTGTCGCGCTCATCCCTACTGCGCCTACGTGTCTGCGGAATCGTGACAATCCGCATCCTTACCGCGCCGATTCCCATTTCTGGCATTTGACCGGCTTTCCCGAACCGGAAGCCGTGCTGGTTCTGGCAGGCGGGCGTTCCATTCTGTTTTGTCGGGAAAAAGACGTGCTGCGCGAAATCTGGAACGGCTTTCGTTACGGCCCCGCTGCCGCCGCCGAAACCTTCGGCTTTGATGAAGCCTACCCCATCGCCACACTGGACGAAAAACTGCCGCCCCTCATCGCCGACCGCCCGACCCTCTGGCATGCCTTCGGGCTGGATGCCCAATGGGATACCCGCGTCGCGCGTGCCCTCGACGCCGTGCGCGCAGAAGCGCGCATCGGCAAACGTCCCCCCCACCAACTCCGCGACTGGCGTGCCCCGCTGGACGCCCTGCGCATCATCAAAGACAAGGCGGAGCAAGACCTCATGCGCCGCGCCGCCGACATCACTTCATCTGGACACGCCCGCGCCATGCGTGCCTGCGCCGCCTGCGCGCGCACTGAATACGCGCTCGAAGCCGAACTCACTTACGAATTTCGTCGTCATGGCGCCAGCGGTCACGCCTACACCCCCATCGTCGCGGGCGGCAAAAACGCCTGCACCCTGCATTACGTGGACAACAGCCAGCCCCTCACAGACGGTGATTTGGTGTTGATTGACGCGGGCTGCGAATTCGCGGGCTACGCCGCCGACATCACGCGCACCTTTCCGGTGAATGGGCGTTTTTCTCCCGCGCAAAAAGAGTGCTACGAAATAGTCCTCGCCGCCCAGTCCGCCGCCATCGCCGCGACCTGCCCCGGCGTCCGCTACAACGTCCCGCACGAAGCCGCCGTGCGCGTGCTCACGCAAGGCATGGTCGACCTGAAACTGCTGGCGGGCGACGTAGACGGACTGATTGAATCCGCCGCCTACCGCCGCTTTTACATGCACAACACCGGACACTGGCTGGGGCTGGACGTGCATGACGTTGGCGATTACAGGGAAGCTGGAGAATGGCGCGAACTCGCCCCCGGCATGACCCTCACCTGCGAACCCGGCCTCTATATTCCCGCTGTCCCCGACATCCCCGCCGCCCTGCACAACATCGGCATCCGCATCGAAGACGATGTGCTCGTGACACCCGAAGGGTGCGAGGTGTATACCACAGCACCGAAAAGCGTGGCGGAGATTGAGGAAATGATGCGGGGGGCGTGATGTCGCTGCCCGGCGTATGGTTTGGGGAGAACAGGACTGGTGAAGTTCGGCGGCAGCAGGAATGGACAAACCCTGTCCTCTTCTTTTTGAATTGAGGAGCGTATAAACCTTGGCGGATTCAAGAAATTGCGACAAACCGGAAGACTGGTACGACAGATGGACGATATAAAGAGGAACATCGGGTCAATCTAGTGCTGCGGCTCCTGTAAACAAGAAGTAACCCTCAGGAGTCATTTTCAAGGAGAGAGAGCCAATGCTGATAGCGGCGCTTACAGCGGCGCTTACCATTTTTGCGGCAGTTTTCGGCGCGTATGGAAAATGCGGAGAATCTGCACTTCGCTCCCCACGATGCGATAGGGAACCAGAAACGGAAACCGGCTGATCACCAATTCCCGAGTTCCCGAAACTCTGCCCGGTCTGCCCAGTTCGGGAAATTGGCGCAATACTTCAATGCGGCTCTTGATATGCCAATACATTTCACCCGCGACCTGCGGGTTGTCTTCAGCGACATATGCCGCTGCTTCATCAAGTTCGTTGAGCGCCCGCCGCAACCATTAAGCTGCATGGTCTACCCATTTGGCATCCGTTGCCGCAATTTCTGCATCGCTGGCGAAATCATTGGCATCCGCTTCCCGAATCGCCTGCATGATTTCACCGATCTGAAAGTTTTCCTGCGCCAAAAAATCGCGGATCGCGGAAGTCGCCAGTACGTCAGGCGTCACCCCGGTTGCAGAAGCCATCTGGTCAAGCTGCTGCGCCAGTTCAGGCGAAAGTTGCATGGATAACAGGCTCACGGACGGCACCCTTGGTCAAGATGAAAGTTGATACGTTACTCAACATGCCAGCGAAGTCAACCGTATCTCCCCAACACCATATCTCCCCAACACCCTGCCGCATGTTTTGGTAAACTGCGCCCTTCCCAAACATTTCCCCGTAGCGAACCCCGCCCATGCCGGAACTCATCTTGAATGGCGAACGCCGTCTTTTCCCCGAGTCCTGCGCCGACCTCGCCGCTTTGGTCGAGCGCCTGGGTTACGTGGGCAAGCGCATCGCGGTGGAGAAAAACGGCGACATCGTGCCCAAGAGCCAGTATGCGGCGACGGCGCTCGCCTCCGGCGATACGCTCGAAATCGTGGTCGCCGTGGGCGGCGGCTAGTTCGCCTCCCCATCGCCCCCAATCGCCTTCACAGGATTTTTATCATGCAAGCACTCACCCTCGCGGGGCGCAGTTATGCTTCCCGCCTTCTGATTGGCACCGGTAAGTACAAGGATTTCGATGAGACCCGTCAGGCGGTTGAAGCCTCTGGCGCCGAAATTGTCACCGTGGCGATTCGCCGCACCAATATCGGGCAAGACCCCAAACAGCCCAATTTGCTTGACACCCTGCCGCCTTCCCGTTACACCATTCTGCCCAACACGGCGGGTTGCTACACCGCCGAAGAAGCCGTGCGTACCCTGCGGCTGGCGCGCGAACTGCTGGATGGGCATCCGCTTGTCAAGCTGGAAGTGTTGGGCGACCCGAACAACCTGTTCCCGAACATGCCGGAAACCTTGAAGGCGGCGGCGACGCTGGTCAAGGAAGGTTTTGAGGTGATGGTCTACTGCGCCGACGACCCCATTCAGGCGAAGATGCTGGAAGAATTGGGCTGCGTCGCCGTCATGCCGCTTGCCTCGCTGATTGGTTCCGGCATGGGCATTGTTAACCCGTGGAATCTTGCCCTGATTGTCGAACGCGCTCGGGTTCCGGTGCTGGTTGACGCGGGCGTGGGCACGGCTTCCGATGCCGCCGTAGCGATGGAACTGGGCTGCGACGGCGTGCTGATGAACAGCGCCATCGCGCTGGCGCAAAATCCAGCGCTCATGGCGAGCGCGATGAAAAAAGCGGTCGCCGCCGGACGCGAGGCGTTTCTCGCCGGTCGCATGGCGAAAAAACTCTACCACGCCGCGCCGTCTTCTCCGACGGGCGGACTGATTGGTTCATGATGGTGGCGAACACTTATGAAGAAGATCGCGCCGGACGCGAATCTGGACACATCAAGAGCTTCGTGCGCCGTCTGGGTCGCATGTCGGCGGCGCAGACGCGCTACCTTGACATGATGATGCCGAAAATTGGCGTGCCTTATGTGCAGCAAACACTGGATCTGGATGCGCTGTTTGCGCGTTCAGACGCGAAGAAAATTTTTGAAATCGGCTGCGGCATGGGCGAAACGACCGCCCGCATCGCCGCCGCGCATCCCGAAAACGACTACCTTGGCGTGGAAGTGCACACCCCCGGCGTCGGCAGCCTGTGCAAACTGATCGCCGAACAGGAACTCGCCAATCTCCGCATCATTCAGCATGACGCCGTGGAAGTCGTGCGCGACATGCTGCCGGACGCGAGTCTGGACGGCATTCACATTTTCTTCCCCGACCCCTGGCACAAAAAACGCCACAACAAACGCCGCCTGATTCAATCGCCCTTTGTCGCCCAACTCGCCCGCCGCCTGAAATCCGGCGGCTATCTGCACTGCGCGACCGACTGGGAAGAATACGCGGCGCAAATGCAGGAAACGCTTGCCGCCGAACCCTTGCTGCACAATACCGCCGACGGCTACGCGCCGCGACCGGAGTATCGCCCCCTCACCAAATTTGAACAACGTGGTCTGCGCCTGGGACACGGCGTTTGGGACCTCGTTTTTCGCCGACTGTAATTCACAAGGAATAATGCTATGTGGTTCAAAAACCTGCAACTCTATCGTCTGCCCGCGCCGTGGAATATCAGCACGGAGGCGCTCTCAGAGCAACTGGCGCGTGGCGTCTTTTGTCCCTGCGGCAATCTGGAAGCCGTCAGTCGCGGCTGGACAGCGCCGCGCCCGCAAGCGGCCATCGACGAACTCTTGTATGTCGCAGGTCATCAATACCTGCTTACCCTGACCACGGAAAGCCGCCTGCTGCCTTCCTCCGTCATTAATCAGGAAACTCAGGCTCGTGCCGAAAAAATCGCCGCCGAGCAGGGCTACCCGCCGGGACGCAAGGCGCTCCGCGACTTGAAGGAACAAATCCGCGACGAACTCCTGCCGCGCGCCTTCGTCAATCGCCGCAAAACGCTGGTCTGGATCGACCGCGAACACGGCTGGCTGGGCATCGACACCGCCAGCCTCACCAAAGCCGAAGAAGCGCTCGAACACCTGCGCCAATGCCTGGACGAACTGCCGCTGTCGCTCGTGCAAACGCAGACCTCCCCCACTTCCGCGATGGCAGACTGGCTCGCCAGCGGCGATGCCCCCGCCGGATTCACAATAGACAGGGATTGCGAACTGAAAGCCGTAGACGATGAACGCGCCGCCGTGCGCTACGTGCGCCACCCCCTCTCCGACGAAGCCGCCGCCGAAATCCGCGCCCACATCGCAGCCGGAAAACTGCCGACCAGATTGGCGCTCACCTGGGACGACAAAATTTCCTTCGTACTGACCGAAAAAGGCGAAATCAAACGTCTGGAATTTCTGGACGTGTTGAAGGAAAGCGCAGAACAAGGCATCGACAACGCCGACGAAATCTTCGACGCCGAATTCGCCCTGATGACCGGCGAGTTCGCCCGTTTCATCCCGGCGCTGATGGAGGCTTTGGGCAGTCTGGTGGCGGGGGACAAGTAAGCCACAGAGCGGTTTCAAATCGGAATTACCCAACGAGAAACCGCAGGGGCGACCTTTGTCAAAAATTCTGAATGTGGGTAAACATCAGCACAAGGGGCGAGGGGCGATTACAGTCCAGCCGGACGTTCGCCAGTGGTCAGGTAGTGAATCAACTCCCGCACCGGACGGATTTCATTGAAGGGGGCTTTGGTTTTGCCCCGGAAGAACAGGCCTTGTTTGACATCGCCGCGCGCGGCGGCGGCGAGTTGGTGGTCGATGCAGAATTGTCCGTGTTTGGGATTGGCGTCGCGCAGCCCGCAGGAGACGAGGCAATCCCATGCCAGCGTACATTTGTGTTGCTTGCCCGCCGCCGCCTGCATCAGTTTTTGTTCGCGCCCCAGATAGTTTTTCAGCCAGGGGGTGAGTACGGCGCGGGCGGGCAATCCGGCGCAGCTCATGAATTCCACCACGGTTTCTTTGGTCGCGCCCAGAAGCACTTTTTTGAATTCGAGGTCGGCGTCACATTCTTCGGTCACGGCGAACGCGGTGCCCATTTGCACCGCCGACGCGCCCATGTTCAAGAGTTCGCGGATGCGTGCGTGGCTGTTGATGCCGCCTGCGGTAATCAGGGGGATGTGTTCCGATTCCAGCCCCAAATCCTTGAAGGCTTGCTGTACGCCGGGCAGGACGACATCGAAGTCGAAACGCGAATCGTTCACGTCTTCTTTTTGCTGCGCGCCCAGGTGCCCGCCCGCATAGGCGGGATGTTCAATCACAATGGCGTCCGGCAGGCGGCGTTTACGCATCCATTTTTTCAGAATCAGCACAACGCCGCGCACGTCCGAGAGAATGGGGAACAGGCAAACGTCGGGAAAATCCTGGGTCAAATCGGGCAAATCCAGCGGCAAGCCCGCGCCCATGACGATGGCGTGCGCGCCGGATTCGCAGGATTGGCGCACGTATTCCTGATATTGCGACACGGCGCGCATGACATTGACCGCAACCATGCCGCGCCCCTGGGCGATTTCCAGCGCGCCGCGCACTTCGCGGTCGAGGGCGATGCGGTTGGCTTCCCAGATGGCGGCTTTGTTGGCGTCCCGATCCTTGATGCGACGGGTTGCTTCCAACAGGTCGGGATGATGGTGGCGCAAGTCGACGCTGGCAACCGTGCCAACGGCATTTTCCGAGGCCACCGCGCCCGCCAGCTTGTGCGCTGAAATGGCAACCCCCATGCCGCCCTGAACAATGGGCAACAGGGTTTTTCCCTTAATCTTGAGTGGTGGTAAAGGCGATGAAACAGACTGAGAAGACGATACGCGCGAGTCAGACATTAAAATTACAATCGGCAAAAAGGCGAGCAAGGGTAGCAGAAAATCGCCCCGGACACCCGAACTAAATCATGCGGGGGGTTGGAAAGAGGGGAGCGCGGTTCAGCACGAAACCACGTACCAACATGCTGAACCGCTGCCCCCTCTCCCGCCCCTTACGGGGTGCCCTCTCCCACGAGGGGAGAGGGGGATCCAATCTTATTTTTCCAGCACGTAAACGCCGGGGGCGTCTGCGAGCGCCGGATATTTGCGGTTCGAGGTCGGCGGGGCGTCGATGAGCTCGCCGCCGCGTTCTTCCAGCCATTTCGTCCATTCTTCCCACCACGTTCCGGGCTGGCGTTTGGTGCGTTTCATCCAGTCGTCGCAACGTTCGTTGGGCTGCGGGTCACCCGACCAGTAGGCGCGCTTGGGCGGCGTGACCGGCGGATTGACGATGCCGACGATGTGCCCGGAAGTCGACAGCACGAAGTGCATGGGGGCATCCACATTGATGTACTTGCGAATCCGGTAGCACTGCGTCCACGGCGCGATGTGGTCATCAATCGCCGTGACCGCATAAAGCGGCTGGGTAATCCGGTGCAGGTCGATTGGCTCGCCGGCGATGTTCAGTTTGTCACGCTTGATGAGGTTGTTGTTCAGATACATTTCCCGCAGGTAGAAACTGTGCATCGCGTAGGGCATACGGGTGCTGTCGCAGTTCCAGAACAGCACGTCAAAGGGTTTCAGCGGTTCGCCAAACAGGTAGCCGTGTTCCCAATACGTCCAGATCAGACTGTTGGAGCGCAAAAGGCGGAAGGAAGACGCCATTTCACCGCCTTCCAGATAACCCTTCTTCGCCATCATTTCTTCCATCGCTTCAACCCCGTTTTCATCAATGAACACTTCGATGTCGCCGGGATGGTTGAAATCGGTGAGGGTGGTAAACAGCGTCCAGTCCGCCACTGGCATTTTGTCCGCGCCGAATTTGCGGTTCGCCCATGCCATGTAGGTCGACACCAGCGTGCCGCCGATGCAGTAGCCCGTCAGGTGAATTTTGGGCACCTGACAAAAGTCGCGCACGGTTTCCACCGCCGTGTTCACCCCTTCGGTCAGGTAATCGTCGAAGGTGACGCCGGACATGTCCGCCGTGGGATTTTTCCAACTGGTGATGAACACCGAGTAGCCTTGGTCAACCAGATATTTGACCAGGCTCTTTTTGGGGGTCAAATCCAGAATGTAGAATTTGTTGATCCAGGGCGTGATGATGAGGAGGGGTACGGAACGCACTTTTTTCGTGGTCGGCGTGTAATGGATGATTTCCAGCAGACGATTACGGAAAATCACCTTGCCTGGCGTGAGCGCCAAATCCTTGCCGACCTGAAAGGCATCGGCTTCCACCATTTGGATGTTTTTTGCCTTGGCGTCGCGCATGAAATTCTGAAAACCCCTGGCGAGGCTGGCGCCGCGTGTTTCCACGAATTTGCGGATGGCAAGCGGGTTTGTCCAGAAGAAATTAGTGGGTGCCATGGCGTTTAGCCACTTGCGCCACCAGAACGCCGCGCGGCGACGCTCCTTGCCGGACATGCCGGGTGTTTCATAGTACATGTCCTGCAAGCGGTGGGTGAATGCCAGATACCATTCCTTGATGATGTCCCAGGTGGCGGATTCTTCCCAAACCGGGTCGGAGAAGCGGGTATCGTCGGCGTGCGGCACCACCACGTCTTCGGACGGGATGCCCAGCGCGCGCCGCGTGATGTGCGCCTGCAAAGCGATCACGTCGCCCGACATCGCCGACAGGACGCGCCCCAGCTCCTGCGGGTGCATCAGCCATGCCGCCTGGGCGCTGAGGACGGAACTCGCCACGCCGAAGGGGTCGAGGTGCTTGCTGATGTTCTCGCCGATGACTTCCAGCGGGGTGGCCGCCTCGCTGAAATCAATGCTCTTATGTTCGCTGGAAGAAGGGATTTTGGCATTCATAAGACTTTTCTCCGAAAGCAATCCTGCTGTTATACCATATACAAGCCACGAAACAATCGGCTTGCATTCCAGAATGACTGCGGTACGATTCCATAGCGTTGCGCCAAGCTCGTCATTCGGGGCATAAGCGGCGCAGACCGGACAAACCATCCATAACAACAGTTACAAATCAGCACTCTGGAGACAAACATGTTCAAGCATATTCTGGTACCGACCGACGGTTCCGAACTTTCCCGCAACACGATTGCCCGCGCCGTTTCCTTCGCCAGGGAAAGCGGCGCGCGCATTACCGCCTTTTTCGCCAAGCCCGAATATCCCGTCACCTATTTCGGCGAAGGCGCGCTCATCGACCCCACGACGCCGGAAAAATTCTCCGAAATGGCAGACCAGCAAGCCGCGGAAGTGCTGGCTTTCGTCACTTCGGAATGTGAAAAAGCGGGCGTGCCCTGCCAGACCGTCAGCGCCTCCAGCGATGTGCCCTACGAAGCCATTATTCAAGCCGCCGAAGAAAACGCCTGCGACCTGATTTTCATGGCGTCGCACGGGCGCAAGGGCATCAGCGGACTGCTTCTGGGCAGCGAAACCAACAAGGTGCTGACCCACTCCAAAATTCCGGTGCTGGTCTATCGCTGACCTCCCGCTCGCTGCGGATTGAGCACGGATTGACCACAGTGCGCGACACGGACATCCCCGGTATGCCCGCAGTTTCTGCGGGCGCACCGCAAAGAACTTCCCCGTAGTCATCGTAAAAAAACTATACTGTCGGCTGTTTTTTTTAACCCCCAGGAGTTGTCAGGAAATGTTTAATCTACACGGTAAAAAAGGTTTGGTGATTGGTGTCGCCAACAATCAAAGCATTGCTTTCGGTTGCGCCAAATCTTTCGGACTCTGCGGAGCCGACCTCGCCATCACCTATCTGAACGCCAAGGCTGAACCGCATGTGAAGCCGCTGGCAGACATCCTCGGCGCAAAAATCTTCGCCCCGCTGGATGTGGAAGACCCCGCGCAAATGGAAGCCCTCTTTGAGCGCATCAAGAAAGAATGGGGGCGTCTGGATTTCGTTGTGCACTCCATCGCCTTCGCGCCCAAGGATGACCTGCACGGTCGCGTGGTCGATTCCAGCCGTGAAGGGTTCATGCGTTCAATGGATATTTCCTGCCACTCCTTCGTGCGTCTGGCGCGCTACGCCGAACCGCTGATGGATCAGGGCGGCACCCTGCTCACCATGAGCTACATGGGCGCGGACGAAGTGGTCAACAATTACGGCATCATGGGGCCGGTGAAAGCCGCCCTGCAATCCGTTTCCCGTTATCTCGCCGCCGAACTGGGGCCGCGTGGCATCCGCGTACACGCCGTCTCCCCCGGCCCCTTGAAAACCCGCGCTTCCTCCGGCATCAAGGCGTTTGATGATCTGGTCGAACACGCCATCGAAAAGTCGCCCTTGCACACGCTGGTGTCCATCGAAGACGTGGGCGCGCTCTCTGCCTTCCTGTGCAGCGATGTCGCCAAGACCCTGACCGGCGGCACCATCTACATCGACGGCGGTTACAACATCGTCGGTTCATAATACCCGGCAGCGCCCTTCCCTCCGACCTGAAACTGCCGCCGTTCAGGTCGGGGCACACCGCCCCGGTGCCTAACGCATGGGGCGGCGCGCACAAGGCGGCGTTCCGGCAAGCGGGGCAGTTCGACCAACACAGGCGACTCGTGCCCGTTCGCATTGTCTGTTTTTTTATCATGGAGTTTGCTATGTCGATTACCCCATCCGAAACCGCCGCCAATGACAAACAAGAGCGCCTGAACCGCCTGGTTGCCCGCGTCAAGGGTCTCCCTCCCATTCCCGTCGCCGTTGCCTATCCTTGTGACAAAGAATCCCTGCGCGGGCCGCTCATGGCCGCCGCCGCCGGGATCATCCAGCCGATTCTGGTCGGGCCGGAAGCCAAAATCCGCGCCCTCGCCGAAGAATTCAGCCTGGACCTCAAAGGGGTGCGTATCGTCGATGTCGCGTCCAGCATTGATTCCGCCAACCGCGCCGTGCAACTGGTGCGCGAAAATGAAGCCGTGGCGTTGATGAAAGGCAGCCTGCACACCGATGAACTGATGGGCGCGGTCGTTTCCCGCGCCAACGAGTTCCGTACCAAACGCCGCATCAGCCACGTGTTTGTCATGGATGTGCCGACCTATCCCCGTCCCATGCTGATTACCGATGCCGCTGTCAATATCGCCCCGACGCTGGAAGAAAAAGTCGACATCGCGCAGAACGCCATTGATCTTGCCCACGCGCTCGGCATTGCCGAACCCAAGGTCGCCATCCTCGCGGCAGTGGAAACGGTGAATCCAAAAATGCCCGCCACGCTGGAAGCCGCCGCCCTCTGCAAAATGGCGGATCGTGGTCAAATCAAGGGCGGCATCCTTGACGGCCCGCTGGCCTTCGACAATGCCGTTTCGCCCGAAGCCGTGCGTATCAAGGGCATCAAATCGCCGGTCGCCGGACAAGCCGACATTTTCCTCGTGCCCAATCTGGAAGTGGGCAACGTGCTGTTCAAACAACTCGAATATCTCGCCAACGCCCTGACAGCGGGTATTGTGCTGGGCGCGAAAGCGCCGGTGATTCTCACCTCACGCGCCGACAGCGCCGAAACGCGCACGGCGTCCTGCGTCATCGCCGCCTTGATCGCACACGCCAACAAAAAGGAGAAATAAGCCATGAGTAGCGCCATCCTCACCATCAACGCCGGTTCGTCTTCGATCAAGTTCGCCCTCTTTCCCCTGGAAAATCACAAACTGGCGGACGACGCCGTTATTTCCGGTCAAATCGACGGCATCGGCACCCCCACTGCCCTGCTGGTCGCCAAGAACAAAGCTGGCGAAAAAATTGCCAATGGCAACCTCCCCGTCGCCAACCCCGACCACAAACTGGCGTTCGACCATCTGCTCTCCTGGTTCACCGCCCAGGCGTCCGACTGGAAAATCGTCGCCGTCGGAAATCGTGTCGTGCACGGCGGACAACTCTATTCCAAGCCCGTGCGTCTGGAAGCCGATACGCTGGAACAGCTCGCGGAATTCATCCCTCTGGCGCCCCTGCATCAGCCGCATAACCTCGCCGGCATTTATGCCATTCGGGCGTTAATGCCCAACACCCCGCAAGTGGGCTGCTTTGATACCGCCTTCCACCGCACCCAGCCCGAAGAAGCCCAAATCTTCGGCCTGCCTCGCCAGTACACGGCGGAAGGGGTGCTCCGCTATGGCTTCCACGGTCTTTCTTATGAGTACATCTCCCGTGTGCTGCCGGAACATTCACCCCGCGCTGAAGGGCGTGTGGTCATCGCCCATCTGGGCAACGGCGCCAGCATGGCGGCGATGGTCGACCGGCGCGGCGTCGCCACCACCATGGGCTTCACGCCCGTAGAAGGTCTGGTCATGGGCACCCGCGTCGGCTCGATTGACCCCGGCGTGCTGCTCTACCTGATGGAAAACAAGGGCATGGATGTCAAGGAAATCACCAAGCTGCTGTACAAGGAATCCGGTCTTCTGGGCGTCTCCGGCATCAGTCAGGATATGCGTACCCTGCTCGCCAGCGACAAGCCGGAGGCGCATCAAGCCGTAGACCTGTTCTGCTACCGCATCGCCCGCGAATTGGGTTCGATGGCGGCGGCGGCGGGCGGTCTGGACGCCCTGGTGTTCACCGGAGGCATCGGCGAACACGCCCCCGAAATCCGTCGCCGCGTCGCCATCCTCTCCGCCTGGCTGGGCATCAAACTCGCGCCGGAAGCCAACGCCCGTCACGACCTCCGCATCAGCGCGCCGGACAGCAATGTTGATGTGCTGGTCATCCCCACCAACGAAGAATGGATGATCGCCCACCATACGCAAACGCTGCTGAATCTTTAAGCGGTACGACACAAAGCCAACGCCTTTGCCGGGAGCGTCGGCGTCCCGTCGGCGGTTTTAAGATTTCCCGTGCCAAGCCAAACCCGCTGGCGGGGACGCCAGCGCTCCCAGGCGGGTTTGTCATCCGTCTGAAAGCCAGCGTCCTTGCGCTGGCTTTTTTATTGGGGCGGCGCAGGGTGGGCTTTGCCCTCGTCTCGCTCCGTCGAAAACCACGACCACCCCACGCATCATTCCAACGGCAAATACCGCACGTCCACAACTTCGATTTCCCGCACCCCGGCGGGCGTTTGAAAACGGAGGCTGTCACCCGCGTGGGATTTAATCAGCGCGCGCGCCAGAGGAGAAATCCAACTGATGCGCCCATTGGAGGCGTCCGCTTCGTCGATGCCGACAATGGTGAAGGTCTGCTCCGGATCGCCGTCGAAACTCAAGGTCACGGTCGCGCCGAAAAAAATCTGCTCGTTATTGCCCTGCGCCGTCGGGTCGACCACCTGCGCGTTATCCAGGCGCTTGTTCAGAAAACGGATGCGCCGATCAATCTCACGCAGGCGTTTCTTGCCGTAGAGATAATCGCCATTCTCCGAACGGTCGCCGTTACTCGCTGCCCAGGCGACCACTTCCACCATGCGCGGGCGTTCCTCACGAATCAGGTGATCCTGCTCCGCCACCAGACGGGCGTGTCCGGCGGGCGTGATGTAATTTTTGCTGCCCGGCGGCAATTTTAACGCTGGAGAAAGTTCTTCATCTTCATCGTCACCGTCCGTCTCGCGGGTAAAAGCCTTGTTCATGCCGATTGCCTGTCCTGAATAGGTTGAGCGTAGATTTTATTCCGATTCGCATTAGAAGCGAGACGCGAAGACGAGCCGAAGACAGTGCTATTGCACGGCAAGGCGAAGTCGACAAAGTATCGCTTTTAATGCGAATTGGAATTAGGATGTTTCGCGTCAATTTTCGCAAGCGTTTTTTGCGACGGCGTTGCGTGCAAACGGGTCGGAACCGAATAAAATAAACATATCCCCCCCGCATCCGGTGCACATCACCATGACGCCCCCCAAACTTCCCCTGCCGCCCGAAGAACATGTTGCCATCAAAAAGCGGCTGGATGATTTGCTTCTCGAACACGAAGACCTCGACAAGGCCATCACGCAGCTCACCCGCAATCCGCCGCCCGCTGACCAGTTGCTCATCCCGCGCCTGAAAAAACGCAAACTGCAAATACGCGACCACATCTGGCGGCTCGAAGCCCTGCTGACGCCTGACGACCTGGCATGAGCCGCATGAACCACGCGACAGAAACGCCCTTTCTTGGCGACCCCTTTCAACTGGAAGCGCTCCCCCTGCCCCGTCCGGCGGACGGCTACGCGGTGCAGTATCTGGGGCGTGACCAGTTATTGGACAAGCAACAAGCCATTTTCCTGCCCATCCGCCACCCCGCCTTGCGCGCACTGCACGAAAGCTTCGCCGCCGCACGGCAGGCGGCGCTGGATTGGCTGCACACGCAGAACGTAACGTCCCTCCCCGCCCTCGCCATCGTCCCTGCCGCCTTCGACAAGGTTTCGGAACGGCATATCCTGATTTACGGCGTATTGCCGGAAGCGTTGGAAGACTGGGAAGTGGTTCAGGTGACGGGTGGCAGGTGACAGGTGACAGGTGACGAGTCACAACCGCAACTTCTGCGGCGCCAGCAAATTTTCCAGCAGCCCTTCGGCGGCGTCTTCCACCATGTCGATGACCACATCAAAGCCGTAGCCCAGGCCGTAGAACGGGTCGGGCACTTCGGCGTCGTCGAAGTGTTTGGCGAAGGGCATGAACAGGCGGATTTTCTGGTGTTGTTCCGGTTCGCTCATGTCACGCAGGTTGTCGAGATTCACCTTGTCCATCGCCAGCACGAGGTCGGCGCGTTGCACATCTTCTGCTGTCACCTTGCGGGCGCGCATGTTGGAGAGGTCGTAGCCGCGCACCAGGGCTGCGCGTTGGGTGCGGGAATCGGGGGCTTCGCCCAGATGGTAGCCGTGCGTGCCTGCCGAATCCACTTCAAAGCGGTCGGAGAGTTTGCGCTTGTGCAGCAATTTCTGGAACACGCCCGCTGCCGTGGGAGAGCGGCAGATATTGCCCATACAGACGAACAGCACCCGACAGCGCGCGCCGTCGGCGCGGTTAAAGGGTAAAAATGCGCTCTGTTGTCCACCCAGGGTTTTCATGATGTTTGCTTCCCGTCGTTCTATTCATACAACATGGAAGATTCTGCGCTACTCCCTGTTTTCGGGCAAGCCCCATTTTGCACACTGTTACATCTCAAAAACGCAGGGGTGATTTTTTTGCTGGAAGGCAACACTGCTCGAAGTCAGGTAGGGGCGGTTCGCGAACCGCCCCTACAAACCGTTTTGCACTTTACAAACTGCGGCGGGCGATTTCCGGCCAGGCTTTATACAGGTAATAGCCCATTGACCAGAGCGTGAGCAGCGCGGCAATCCAGATGAGGATGCTGCCAATCAGCGCGGTATTCCAGCCAAGAACGGGGAGCGGGGCGTGGTAGAGCAGCAGGATCAGCGCCAGCATTTGCGCGGTGGTCTTGATTTTGCCGAGCATGGAGACGGCGACATTTTTTGCCGCGCCGATTTTCGCCATCCATTCGCGCAGGGCGGAAATGGTGATTTCCCGTCCGATGATGATGGTTGCGACGATGGCATTGGTACGGTCGAGTTGCACCAGAATAATCAGCGCGGCGGCAACGATGAGTTTGTCCGCCACCGGGTCGAGGAATGCGCCGAAGGCGGAAGTCTGGTTCAGCTTGCGCGCCAGATAGCCGTCTGCCCAGTCGGTGACGCTGGCGGCGATGAACAGCAGGGCGGCGAACAGGTCGCGTTCCGCCGGACTCCACCAACCCTCCGGCAGGTAATAAAACACGACCAGCAAAGGGATGGCGACGATACGCAGCCAGGTGAGGAACATGGGCAGGTTGAATGGCATATGAATATCAGTGCAATGCTCTGTAAATGGTTTCCGCCAGCGCCGGACTGACCCCCGGCGTTTGCGCGAGTTGTTCTTCAGTGGCCGCCACCACGCCCGGCAAACCGCCGAAGCGTGCCAGCAAGGTCTTGCGCCGCGCCGCGCCAACGCCGGGGATGTCATCCAGGCGCGAACTGTTGCGCGCTTTGCCGCGTCTGGCGCGATGCCCGGTAATGGCGAACCGGTGCGCTTCGTCGCGGATTTCCACCACCAGCCGCAAGGCGGGCGGCAGGGGTGTTTCGACGCTGCCTAATTGTAATGCTTCCCGTCCATCCGCGAACACCAGAGATTCCAACCCGATCTTGCGCCCTTCGCCTTTGGAGATGCCCACCACAGGCAGATGCGAAAGTCCCAGTTCTGCCAATGCCGCCGCCGCCATCGCCACCTGCCCCTTGCCGCCGTCGATGAGCAGCAGGTCGGGCATTTTGCCTTCGCTCTCCGCGAGTTTCGCGTAGCGGCGGCCAACGGCCTGACGAATGGCGGCGTAATCGTCGCCGGGTTCAATGTCACGGATGTTGAAACGCCGATAGTCGGATTTTTTCATGCCGCCATCCTGATAAACCACGCAGGATGCCACGGGCAATTCGCCGCGCGTGTGGCTGATGTCAAAGCACTCGATGCGCGCGGGCGGCTCGGCAAGCCCCAACGCCTGCCGCAAGGCTTCCAGCCGTTCAACTTGCTGCGCCTTGCCTTGATTACGCGCGGCAATCGCCAGGGTCGCGTTTTGCAGCGCCATGTCCACCCATGCCTTGTGCATCCGCGTGTGCGCCTCGGCAATCGGCACGACGCGCCCTGTCGCGGTTTCCAGCACGGCGGCGGTTTCTTCCGGCTCATCCGGCAAGGGAGAAACCAGCAAGCGGGCGGGCGCGGGATGCTGGCTGTAATGTTGGGCGATGAACGCCGCCAGCGCCTCCGCCGGTGAAAAATCGCCCCCGTGCGCGGGAAACAGCGGGCGGTCGCCCAAATGCCGTCCACCGCGCACCATCGCCAGATTGACGCACAACTGCCCCGCCGCGCGCGTCGCCACGATGACGTCAACATCTTCGCCGCGATGACTTTCGATGCACTGGCGTTCCTGCACTTGCCGCAAGGATTGCAACTGGTCACGATAGAGCGCCGCCCATTCAAATTCCAGCCGCGCCGCCGCCGCTTCCATCGCCTGCTGCAACTGCGCGCTGATTTCGCTATGCCGACCGGATAAAAACCACGCCGCGTGTTTGACATCCAGCGCGTAATCCTCGCGGCTGACCAGCCCCGCCACGCAGGGCGCGCTGCACCGCCGAATCTGGTGCAGCAGACAGGGGCGGGAACGGTTGGCGAACACGGAATCCTCGCAGGTTCGCAGGCGAAACATTTTTTGCAGCAGATACAGACTTTCGCGCACCGCAGACGAGGAAGGATAGGGGCCAAAGTAATCCGCCTTGCGGTCGGGATTGCCGCGAAAAAAACCCAGACGGGGAAACTCGTCCTTGCTCATCACGATGTAGGGATAGGATTTGTCATCCCGAAACAGGATGTTGTAGCGCGGCGACAGGCTCTTGATGAGGTTGTTTTCCAGCAGCAAGGCCTCGGCTTCGGAACGGGTCACGGTGATTTCGATGCGCGCAATCTGGCTCACCATCATGGCGATGCGCGGGCTTGCAAGGGTCTTTTGAAAATAGGAAGAAACCCGTTTTTTCAGGTTCTTCGCCTTGCCGACATAAAGCGCCCCGCCCTCTTCCGCCAGCATCCGGTACACCCCCGGCAACTCCGGCAGCGTGGGCAAAAAGGCTTTGTAATCGAAGACAATGGACGGAAAAGACATCGCTGGAATGTAACATTTCAGGGGGCAGATGTCAGGTGTCAGGTGCCTGAAATCAGGGCAATCGCCTGAACGCCGTGATCGCGAGCTTCCCGAAATATAACCCCGGCAATCGAATCCGCCCTATGCCGCCATAGTGGGGGGAGCAGGATGCTCCCGCTACATCGTTTTGGACGCCCGGCGCGTAAGGCGCGGATGCGTTGCGGTTTGTTAATTTCATGCAAAAAGTTTTTTGCCGCCCCAAGGCACGGCACGCCGTGCCCAAATGCCTGACACGGCTAACCATTTCGTAGGTCGGGCATGTTTCACATGCAGGGCATCGGGCGGCGCAAAAAGGGTCACACGCATTTGCCGATGTAACGCCAAGATGACCCGCGAACGCCAAATTGACAGCCGCATGTGACCAACCGCCAAACGCCATGCATGTGAAACTATGCCCGACCTATGCCCAAGGGCACGGCACGCCGTGCCCCTACATGTGATCCGCCCGTTCCCCGGACATTGCTGCCCATTTCCCCGTAGGGGCACGGCGTGCCGTGCCCCGGTGTGTCGCGCCCCGGTGTGCCGTACCCGATTTACCGTTGCCGTCAAAAGCGAGGCGCGTAGCGACGCCGCTGGGCGTCCCCGCCGGCGGGTTTGGTTCCGCGCGAAAAATCTTAAAACCGCCTTTGGTGCCGCCGGCGCTCCCAGGGTGGTGCGAACGCATTGCGGTCTGCGCTTTCGTATCCATGTAAAAAAGAATAGAATCGTCCAAATCTTTTCCGGCAGGGCGGCAGCGCAGAAACCGCCGCACTTTTTTTCTATTTATGAAAGAAAAATAATCATGAAAAACAATGTAAATTCTCTTGACTTTTCCAAAACAGGCGCAACAATTTTTGCAAGCAAGCAAGCAAGCAAGCAAGCAAGCAAGCAAGCAAGCAAGCAAGCAAGCAAGCAAGCATAGGTAGGGCGGTTTCTCCGAAACCGCCGGATGTAACGTCCGGCGCGTTCGGAGAACGCGCCCTACCTTTTCGCCCGACGGCGCACAGCGCCCTCGGGCTTTTCATCGCCCTGGGGCTGGCCCCGACCTTGCTCCTGTCGCCGGACGCGGCGCTGGCGGTGGATAGAACCTGGACTGGCGGTGGCGGTAGCTGGACTACCGACACAAACTGGAGTGGGGGTACCGTACCGACTACTGGCGATACCGCCATCATCAACACCGGCGTTATCGTCACCATCGGCTCCGGCGAGAGTGGCGACATTGGAAACGGGAATTTCTACCTCAGCCAAACCAGCAGCAATTCCACTTTGAGTATCACCAGCGGCGGGACGCTTACCACCGGGAACGCTTACGTTGGAGGCGCTATGAGCACAGGCACGGTCACTGTGGACGGCACGGGTTCAAGCTGGAACCTCGGCTCTGCAACACTTTATTTCGGTGATGTCGGCTACTCTGGAGCCGGCGTCCTGAACATCACGGATGGCGGCAAGGTTTCAACGACGAGTGCTATTGCTGCTGGGGGTGGTTCTCACACCGCCACAATCAACATCGGAACCGGAGCGGCTGCGGGCATCCTTGACGCACCAGGCATTCACGGTGAGAGCTACGGAACCACCACCCTGAATTTCAACCATACCGCCACAAGCGGCTCAAAGTATTACTTCACAAATACCGGGCTTTCAGGCGGAACCGGCGTTAATCTCAGCGGCAACATCAACCTCACCAACACCGCCGGAGTCACCGTGCTGACCGGCGCGGACACCCGCACCAGCGGCACAACCACCATCACCGCAGGAAGGCTGGAACTCTCCGGCAACGCCAGCATCGCCAGCCCTTCCGGCGTCACGCTCAGCGGCAGCGGCGGCACAGTTGCGGCTTTTGATATTTCCGCCATAAGCGGCGCCAGCACGACGATCAAAGGTCTTAACGGCAGCGGCGGTGAGGTCTATTTAAGCGGCAAAAATCTCACGATTGATAACGACACAGACAATACTTACAACGGCAAGATTTGTAGCGGCTGCGGCAGCGGCAGTCTGACCAAGACCGGGAACGGAACGCTCACTTTGACCGGCTCAAATAATCTTCCTGACGGCACCACGGTCAGCAACGGAACGCTGCAAATCGGCAACGGCACCACCACGGGAAGCATCCTGAGCAATATCACCACCACCAGCACCAACGCCAACGTGACCTTCAACCGCAGCACTCCCGTGAATTACGGCGGCACCATCTCCGGCAGCGGCAGCCTGACCCAGGCCGGGAGCGGAACGCTGACCCTGAGCAACACGAACACCTACACTGGCGCGACCACGATCAGCGCAGGAACGCTGGCGCTCGGTACAAACGGCGCCATCGCTCAATCCCGCGGCGTAGTGATCGGCGATTCGGGAACCTTCGACATCTCCGCCGGTACACTTGCTACCATCAAAGGATTGTCCGGCGGCGGCACAGTCGCGCTTGGAAGCCAAACCCTGACAGTCACTCAGAACACGTCTTCCGCCTTTCACGGGAACATCATCAACGGCAGCAGCGGCTCCGGCGGCAAACTGACCAAAGGCGGCGACGGCACGCTCACTTTGAGCGGCACGAACACCTACACCGGCGCGACCACCATCAACGGCGGAACGCTGAATTTAACCGGCAGCCTGACCAGCGCCGTAACCGTAGCGAACACCCCCGGAGCCACCTTCGCCCTGCGCGGCAGCGTCACGGGCAACGTCACCCTGAGCGGCAGCAGCAGCACGCTGAACGCTTACAAGGGCGGCACCATCACAGGCAAACTTGACGCGACCAACGGCAAGCTGAATTTCTACCTGCCGCAAATCGTCGACACGACCAACCCCCTGTTGACCGTCACCGGCGATGCGGACATTACCGGCAGCACCATCACCATCAGAAAAGATGGCGACTTCGACAGTTTCACCAGCCTTGTCACGGGGACAGCAATCAACCTCATCGACGTATCAGGCACCTTGACCGGTTTCGACTCCGGCATCCATACCCCTGTCACCCTGTATGCCGGGGTTGCCCTCTACTCAACCGCCTACAAATTCGCCCTTACTGATGACGGCAGCGGCAAGCTCGTCGCCACAACGACAGTGACACCGTATGTCCCGCCGCCGCCCGTCACTCCGCCTTCTCCGCCCCCCGCCCGCACCACCCCCGCCGACCTCATCTGGACGGGCGCGACCAATCGCAACTGGAACATCCTGACTTCAGAAAACTGGACACCGGAATCCACCTTCATCAACGGCGACACCGTCACCTTCACCGATACCGGATTCGGGCAGGTCAATATCGTCACCCCCGGCGTCGCTCCGGCGGCAACAACCTTCACCAACACCCAAGGTCACGATTACAGGGTGAGCGGCACCCTTTCCGGCACGGGTACGCTGACCAAAACCGGCAACGGCAATCTGACCCTGACGGGCAACAACACCTACAGCGGCAACACCGTCATTAACGCAGGTTCCCTCACCCTCGCCCTCTCTGGCGCGTTACCCAACAGCAATGTCAGCATCGCCAGCCCCGCGACGTTCAATCTGTACAACCGCGTCGGCAAAAACCTGACACTGGCAAACGCCGCCCGGTTAAACGTCTACCAAGGCGCAGCCATCACCGGAAACCTCAACGCCATCGGCAGCCAGTTGAATTTTTATCTGCCCACCATCGCCACAAACGGCTACAGCCTGTTAAATGTCGGCGGCAGCGCCAATATCACCAACAGCACCGTCAATGTCGGCATCCTCGGCAGCAGTTCCCCCCTGACAGCAGGCGATACGGTCACCCTCATCAACGCCAACAGTCTGACGGGTAATCCCGCCAACACCATCGCCCACGGCACAGGAATGCAAGGCGTGAGCCTGCTCTACGACTTTGACCTGACCACCAACGGCAAACAACTACTGGCAACCGTGGCGGGCGGCACCCCGCCGATTGACCCCAATCCGCCCGTTACCCCACCCATTGACCCCAACCCGCCCGTAACGCCGCCCACAAACCCCGGCATAAACCTCAACCCGCAAACCAAGGCCTTATCCGAAGGCTTTTTGAGCGGCACGGCATTCTTGAATCAGGCGCAGGATTTCGCGGCGGATCGCGGCATCCATTCCGCCCTGCAAACGGTTCAATCATCCGACAAACACGGCTTCGCCGCCATCGGCTACAGCACCCTGCGCCACAACACCGGTTCACATGTCGACGTAGACGGCTACACCCTGTTGGCAGGCCTTGCCGCAACCACGCCCACTCAAACAGGCAACCTCACCGCCGCCGCCTTCATCGAACACGGCGAAGGCAATTACGACAGCTACAACAGCTTTTCCAATGCCACCAGCGTTCACGGCAAAGGCGACACCCAATACACGGGCGCGGGCATTTTGGCGCGCTTTGCCTTCAACGAAAGCAACCTCAACAACCTGTACCTCGACGCCAGCATCAGATCAGGCAAAGTCAAAACCGACTTCAGCGGCAACCTCTACGACGGCTTCGGACGAGCCGCCGCCTACAACGCCAAATCCACCTACGTGAGCGCGCATGTGGGCGCAGGCTATCTCCTGAAACTCACCGAACAGAGCAAGCTGGATATTTACGGACAATACCTCTGGAGCCATCAAAACGGCGACACCGTAAAACTCACGACAGGCGAAACGGTGAAATTCGAGGCAGTAGATTCGCAAAGAACCAGACTGGGCGCGAAATGGCATCACGTCCTGACCACAAAAACCACCGCCTACGTAGGCGCAGCGTGGGAGCATGAATACAACGCCAAAGCAAACGCCAGCATCTACGGCTACAAACTGGACGCCCCCGAATTGAAAGGCGATACAGGCTTGCTGGAAGTGGGACTAACCATAACCCCCACCGCCGCAAACAAACAAGGCTGGTCGCTGGATTTGGGCGTGCAAGGCTACGCGGGCAAACGCGAAGGGGTAACGGGAAGTGTGCGGGCACGGTATCGGTTTTGAGCCTGGGAGCGCCGGCGTCCCCGCCGGCGGTTTTAAGATTTTTCGCGCGGAACCAAACCCGCCGGCGGGGACGCCGGCGCTCCCAGCAACGGCAAACGCCGACAATCCGTGTCAAACATTCGGGCACGGTACACCAGGGCACGGCGCGCCGTGCCCCTACACGCCTGTCACCTGACCTCTGATACCTGATGTCGGGCACATGAAACGTGCCCGACCTACGAAACTGGATGTCGGGGTGCAGGGGTATGGCGGCAAACGCGAAGGGGTGACGGGGAGCTTGCGGGCGCGGTATCGGTTTTGAGCCTGGGAGTGCCGGCGTCCCCGCCGGCGGTTTTAAGATTTTTCGCGCGGAACCAAACCCGCCGGCGGGGACGCCGGCGCTCCCAGCAACGGCGAACCTGGCAGCAAACATTCGGACACGGCACACCGGGGCACGGCACGCCGTGCCCCTACGGGGAATGAGCGGATCGCATGTAGGGGCACGGCGTGCCGTGCCCTATGGCGGCAAAGCAGCCCCTGATGACTGTCACCTGACCTCTGATCCCTGATGCCGGGCACATGAAGCGTGCCCGACCTACGAAGCTGGATTTCGGGGTGCAGGGGTATGGCGGCAAACGCGGTATCGGTTTTGACGTCAGGTAGGGGCGGTTCGTGAACCGCCCGTGGGATTGGCTGCGCGCGAAAAATCTTAAAACCGCTGGCGGGGACGCCAGCGCTCCCAGGTGGGCGCGCGCTCCGAGTGCGCCGCATGAAAACGAACAGCGGTATCGTAGATGCCGTCCCGCCAGAATCCCCTCCATTTACCGTACCCGTCCCGCCGCAACGAGGCGGTTCATCAGGGTGGGGCGGGCGAGCCAGAACATCTGGTCGTCGAAGGTCGGGGTTGGCGCGTCGGATTGATAGCGACCATTGGCGGTCTCAAAGCTGGCGTTGTCGCCGTCGGGTTTGCCGTTTTTGCCAATGCTGTAGACGAGGGCGACGGGGCGTTCGCCTTCGGTGGTGAGCGCCTCATTTTGCAGATTCACGATTTTCAAATGGTCTTCGCTGGAGAAATCCGTATTGAGGGCGATGGGCGCGGCGGCGTCGGCGAATTTGCGGTCGACCCGATAACGAAAACGGTTGCCCCACGGGTCGCGCCCGTTTTCCAGTCCCAGCGATTTGAAGGGCAAAAAACCTTCTCCGGTCGCTGCGGTAGTGCACTGCTCGACGGCGACGCCGTAGCCGGTTTTTGATGCGTCGCTTTCCCAATCGGGACAGGGCAAATGACCGTGCAGTACGGTGTAGCCCAGCAGGGCGGCGTGGATGTCGGCAAGCTCATGTTCCGCCGCCCGCCATTGCCGCGCCTCGTGTTGGGCGGCAAGCGGCATGATGAGTCCGCCCAGCGTGAGCGAGAGGATGAACAGGACGATGGCAAGTTCAAGCAGGGAAAAGCCGCGCGTGTTGGGCATATCTATCCTTTGGCTATTCGCAATTGGGCACAAGACTGAATTTCTCTGCGTGGTAGGCGATACAGGCAATGCGGTCATTGCCCGCGCGTTCCAGTTTTTTTCCTCCGCTTTGCAGGGTGATGAGGTTTTCGCCTTCGAGATAATTTGCGATCTGCATCTTCGCGCTCGCCCCTTGGCGGGTTTGTCCGGCAAGCGGCGCACCCGCAAAAATCACGGCGGCGGCGTAAAGGTGTCCGCCGACTTGCAGGCACTCATCTGGCGTGGCGGCGCAATCGGCGGCGGCGGCGTCTTTGGGCGCGAAGCCGGGGGCGACGACGTAGAACAGGTGGTCTTTCCATTTGTCCCACCAACCGTTGTGACTGTTGTAGAGGTCGCCGTTGTCAGGGCGTCCCGCGACGGGGAGAAAATCCGGGCAAGCGTCTTTGACCAACAGACGGCAGGCGGAATGTGTCCGATTGCTGGCGGGGCAAGCCGACAACAAAGCGCCTTGCAGGATTTCTTGCGAACGGCTCACGGAATAGGGCGCGCGTCCGGCAAGAAGATGGTTCGCATCGGCAAAGCGGTCAAAATGGAAGGTTTCTGGCGCGGCAGCGGTGAGATTTGGCGGCGCAGCCCACGGCAGGCGATGGTGCGTGTTGCCCTTGTCCTCGCCAAAACGCATCAAGCAGGTGGCGACGCGCTGGGTGAGCGCGAGGGCGTCGGCATTGTCGGGATAATGCTCGGCAAACAGCGCGTCCGGCGGCATTCTTGCTTCGACACGGGCAAAGAGTTCGTCGCGGGTAATCCAGAGCAGACGGTCGTTGAAAGTCGCATTCGCGTCGGCAATGATGAAACGACTGATGCCTTCGGACGCGGCATTGGGCGCGCTATTATTGACGCCATTCAGAGTGTCAAGAAAGCGGCTGGCGTCATAATCCCAACGACATTCGCCTTTGGTGTAGGCGCGCTGCTGTCCGGGCAGTGGCGCGCCGGGGGAAAAGAGCACGGCGACAACCTGTTCGGCTAATACGGTGCCATCGGCGGTAACGATGGTGAGCAGCGCATCGCTGTCAGGATTCAACAAATCCGCTTTCGGATTGGCTTTGTGGTTGCCGGAAACGGCATACCAGAGGCATTCGCCCTCGCCATCTCTGGGCGGCGGCGCCCCCAGACTGCGCCAGGGAAAATGCCCGATGACGCTGATGCCCTTGCCCTCGCAAGTCCCCGCTTCCGCGCCTTCGTTTTCCAGCGCGTTGCCAGTGTCCGGGCAGGGCAGATGACCGGGTACAAAACCCTTGCGGGGATGCGGCGTATCGGGCGGATTGGAATTGCTTTCAGGGTAGTAGGCGGCGTAACCCAACAACGCTTCTTTGGCTTTTGCCATTGCCTGCGCGGTCGCCTGGTCGCGTTCGCTTTTGATGATCGCTGGCGCGGGTGCCTGTTGCAAAAACCAGCCCAGTCCGCCCAGAATCAGGATGAGCAACACGACGAGCAACGCCGCGCCGGAATGTCTTGATGGCGAAGTCATTTTTCCGGGTGCACGGTGATGTGTCCGCCGCGCAAGAGTTCATCCTGCGTGCCGCCGATGGTGTTGGGGTCTGCTTCGTTCGCTGTGTTCTGTCCGGCTTGCCCCTCAAGCAATATCGTTCGCCGTCCGCTGCTCGATTCGATGAAGCCTTGATAGCGCGGCGCTTTGGCGGCAACGGGGGCTTCGGGCTGCGCGTTTTCCAGTTGAGCGCGTTCCGCCGCCGTGTAGAACAGTCGCCCCAAAGGTTGCGCCGCGCAAATGCCGGGCGCGGCGAGCGTACAGAGCAACAGACAACAACCGCGATTCATGGTGTCTCTCCAGAGGGCGCGGCGGTCAGCCAGTGCACCTGACAGTTGGCTTTGATTCCGGGTCGCGTTGGAACAAGATTTTCGCGGGCGCGTTCGAGCGTGCAATGCTTGATTTGCAAGGGCAGCGACCAATCGAGGGCGTGCCAGAAATCGACGAATTTTTGTTCGTGCACTACCTCCAGTTCGATGTCCATATGATTTTGTTGCAGCAGACCATCGGCAAGCAGTTGCGGCGCTTCCAAAGCGTGGCGTGCTTTGGCGATGCCCGGATTTTTCTGCGCTGCCCGCCAGCGGGCGATGATCGCGCGGGATTGCGGGGGATCAAAAAAGCCTTGCGCCCGCAAGGTCGCAAACCGTTCCGCCAAAGCGCCGACTTCCGGGTCTTGCAGGCTGACGAGTTGGCGTTGCAGTTCCCCTTTTTGCGTACTCGCCTGTTGCGCTTCAACGTTGGCGCGGCGCAGTTCGGCGTTGCCCCACAAGGCGGCGATGATGCCCGCCGCCGCCAGAAGCAGGGCGAGCAGTAATGATAATTTCATGTTGCGCCCTCATAATGGATGGATAGCTGAAACGGGCTGTCATCGTCATCTGGCGTTTGCTGTATGTCGTGGGCAACGTCATGCTGCGTTAAATCGCGGATAAAACGCGCAAAGTTCGCGGGCGTCGCCGTACCTTCCAGCATCAGCGTTCTGCCCTCTGCCAACCACTGCAATTTTTCCAGACGGATGTCCGGATGACGCTCCAGCCAGATGGACAGGGTTTGCAAGTCAGTCAGCATTTCTTCAGGCGACGCGGCATCAAGCTGGCGGTCGTAAGCCGCCAGCAGCCTGCGGGCGGTGTCGGCGTCGAATTCCGTTGGCAGCGCGGGAAGCTGGCTGGCTTCTGTCCGGTATTTGTTTTGCATCTGTTCGATGTCCAGACGCAGCAGGGCGGTTCGGGTGTGCTGCTTGCGGGCGTCCGCCAGATGGCCGCTGCCCCACAACACGCCCGCCAGCAGAATAAGCGCGCCAACCCCCACCGCCGCCCGCCGCCGGAACGGCAACAGGTGATTCCGGCGCAGCGCGGCAGGCGCGTATTGCGGGCGTGGCGGGTATTGCGCCAGCGTCTGCAATAACAGCGGGACGCTGGATACGGCAGGGTCGAAACCCGCCGCCTGCCATTTTTCCAGCCCGTTCTGTGTCAGTAGATAAACGGCCAAATCGGCATCGGCGGCGATAAAGTGTTGGCGGCCGGCATAGGCACGCAGGCGTTCCGTTTCTTCGGCAATCCAGTTCGCGCCGGTTTCCGGGGGACGACCCAACAGGCGGGAAAATACAACACGTCCGGCAAACAACAGGGTTTGCCGCAGGGCGTGTTGATGCAAGGTGAGGATGAGACAGACGGACGGGCACGTCTGCTGCCGCACGAGCCGCTCGATGAGTTGCGGCACATCGTAAATTCCCGCGATGGGCGTGTCGCGCAGGGCAGCAATCCAGCCCTGCAAAACGCTTTGCGGCAGGGCGACCAGACGCAAATTTTCTTCCTGCCGCAGCCCGACCGTTTCCGTACCCAAACTCGTTGCCATGACAAAGGGATTGCCGCCGAACTGTTGCTGTAGCTTTCTCGCCAGCAGTGCGCGTCGTTCGCCGCCGCGCAAATGAGGGATGTTGTCGCGCGCTTCGGCGGTCTCCGGCAGGTTGACGAGGAGATGCACGGCGGGCAGACGATGGTTTTTTTGCAGCCACGTCGCCAATTCCGCTTGCCCGGCGGCATCCGGCGTGAAGCTGGCGATTTGTGTAAATTCGCCCGCCGTTCTGCCATACAAACAGACGCTGGGGTTTTCCAGCAGGAGGATGAAAATCGAACGCTTAAAAGCGGACATGGCTGACCACATCGTAAATGGGGCCGACCACGGCGAGCATGACCCAGCCCAGGAGTGCGCCGAGCAGCAGGGTGAGCGCGGGTTCAATCAAACGCTCGGCGCGTTCGAGCGCGTCTGTCACATCTCGATGATAAAAATAGCGGACATTGGCGAGCGCCGTATCCAGCGCGCCCGTGGTTTCTCCGACGTGCAACATCCGCACGACAAAGGGCGGAAAAAAACCTGCGTCGGCGAAGGCTGCGGAGAGGGCGCGACCTTCACGAATGGCTTGTTCGCTCACGGTGAGCGCCTGCCGGATCACCCGATTGGGGATGGCGTCGCGGGTGACGCCCAGCGCATCCAGTACCGGAATCCCCGCCGCGTAGAGCAGGGCGAACAGGGCGGCGAAACGGGAGAGCGCGATTTTGCAGAGGATGTCGCCCGCCAGCGGCAAGGCGAGGAGCAAGGCATCCCTGCGTGGGCGCAGCGCGGCCCATGTTGCGATGAGCGTCAGCAACAGCGCGGGGAGCAGCCAGATACCCCAGGCGCGTAAAACATCCGACAGCCAGAACAGGAGGCGGGTATGCCAGGGCAGGGTTTCGCCCATTTGCCGCAAAAAGGTTTGCAGTTGCGGGACGAGGTAGAGCAGCAGAAAAAGCGTGGCGGCGAGGACGATGCTGGCGACAAACGCCGGATAAAGCAGCAGTTTTTGCGTTTTGGCGATGAGTTCGTCTTCCCATTTCAGGGTGGCAATCATGTCGTCCATGACACGCGTGAGTTCGCCCGCCGTTTCTCCGGCGCGAATCAGGCTGACGAATACCGGACGAAACACCGCCGACTGCGCCGCCATCGCCTGCGATAGCGTTTGTCCGGCGACAATGCCATCCAGAAGTTGGGCGGCGATGGATTTGATGGGGTCGTCGTGGGTATCGCGCAGGTCGCTCAGAGCGGATTGCAAGGGGACGCCGACGCAGAGCAGTTCTTTTAATTGAAACCAGAAGTCGAGCAGTTTGCGGCGTGTTGTGGCGTTAGCGCCACGGCGCGGCGCGGTGATCATTTTGGCGTGCAAGAGGTCAAGCCCCATGCGGGTCAGGCGGGTTTCCACCTCGTTCAAGTCGGCGGCTTCCAGATGTCCGCCGACCTTCTTCCCCGTCGCGTCGATTGCCCGGTAGCGGTAGTGCATACGCCTACTCCGCTGGCTGCCGGAACATGCGGTCGCTCAAATCCACAACCCGCGCCAGTTCAGCGAGCGTCGTCTCGCCCCCACGCACCTTGTCCAGGCCGTCTTCCGCCAGCGCGTAAAACCCCATCTGGCGGGCGTGGCGCAGGAGTTCGTTCTGGGTGGCGCGGCGGGCAATCAATTCGTCCGCTTCGCTGTCAATCCGCAGAATTTCCAGAATCGGCAGGCGTCCCCTGAAACCCGTCAAGTGGCATTCGGCGCAGCCGACGGGCTGATAAATTCGCGGCGCGGGCGTATCGTCCGGCAGCCCAAGCAGACGGCATTCGTCGGGCGTGGCGGTCACGGCGCGTTTGCAGTGCGGGCACAAGCGGCGCAGCAGGCGTTGGGCGATGACGCCAATCAGGTTGCCCGCGATGATTTCCGGCGTGACGCCGATGTCGAGCAGGCGGGGAATCGCGCCGACGGCGGAATTGCTGTGCAGGGTGGCGAATACCCGATGCCCGGTCATGGCGGCGCGAAACGCCATCGTGGCGGTGTCGGCATCGCGGATTTCACCCACCAGAATCACGTCCGGGTCTTGTCGCAGCATGGCGCGTATGCCGCCCGCAAAATCCATGCGTAACGCCTCGTTCATGCTGGTCTGCCGAACCAGCGGCAAGGGGTATTCCACCGGGTCTTCCAGCGTCATGATATTGATGCCTTCGGAATTAATCTGATTCAAAATGGCGTACAGGCTGGTGGTCTTGCCGGAACCCGTCGGTCCCGTGAGCAGGATGACTCCTTCGGGGCGGGCGAGCATCTGTGTGAGCCGCGCCTGCGCCCGTTCGGAAAGCCCCAGTTGGGCGAGAGGCACAATGCCCTTCTGACGGTCGAGTACCCGAAAAACGATATTTTCCCCGTGCAGCGTGGGCTGGCTGGAGGCGCGAAAATCCACCGGACGGCCAGATACGGAAAAGCTGACGCGCCCATCTTGCGGGGCGCGGCTCTCCGCGATGTTCATGCCGCTGATGACTTTTAATCGCACCGCCATCGCTGACCAGCAATTTTTATGCAATGAGCGTATCTGGCGCAGAATGCCATCCTGACGGTAGCGAATGCGCAGAAAATTTTCTTCCGGCTCGAAATGAATATCGGAAGCCTCTGCCTTCACCGCGTCAATGAGGATGCTGTCAATCAGGCGCACAACGGACTGGCCGGATTGGGTCGCGTCAGCGCCCTGTTGTTCGAGTTCCGCCAGAATGTCGTCGATGGAGAGCGTGTAGCCGTAATGGCGGTCAATTGCCGCCGCGATTTCCGATTCTCCGGCGAGCAGGATTTCCAGGTCGATGGCCGCGCCCAATCGGACGCGCAGCATTTCCCGCAGGCGGTCTTGCATCGGCAGGTCGTGACAATCCGCCGCCGCCAGCACGAACAGGCGTCGGTCGGCGTCGTAATGCAGGGGCAGGATGTGCAGGGCTTGCGCCGTTTCCTGCGGCAACAGGGCGAGCGCGGCGGGGTCGATCATGGCGCGCGCCAGATCGACGCTGGCTTTGCCCAGATTCTCGGAGAGCGCGTCGCGCAGCGCGGTTTCGGACACGAAGCCCAATCCGACCAACTGCTTGCCCAGAGGCAGACCGCTTTTGTCCTGTTCCAACAGCGCGATGCGAAGCTGGTCGGACGACAACAGCCCCATGTCCAACAAGGCTTCGCCCAGCTTTTTCGGTAACGCGGCATTCATGGCGCATCCTTGTCTTGCAAGGCTTGCAGACGCGAGCGCACTTCGTCAGTGGTGAAATTGGCGGGCGCGCTTTCCGCCGCGTCGAGCGCGGCTTGATAATGCGTTGCCGCCAGCCGGGATTGATGCAGCGCATCCAGACTCACCGCCAGATTGAAACGGTAATCGGGGTTGCCCGTATCCAGGCGGCAAGCCTCGAAATAGGCGGCTTGCGCTTCCGGCCAACGGGCTTCTCCGGCGAAGAGATTGCCCAGGGCGAAATGCGGCGCGGCAGCTTCGGGTTGCGCCGCAATCAGGTTTTTCAGGCGACGCTCCAAACGCTGCGGGTCGAGTTGTCCGGCGGCAGATAACCATGCCAACATGCCCGTCTGCACCCGCGCATCCTGCGGGTGCGCCGTCCACGCGCTTTGATAAAAACGCCATGCGGCTTCCGGCTCGTTCTCACGTTCAGCGATGGCCGCCAGTCCCAGCAAGGCTTCCAGATGGCGCGGGTCTTCTTTGAGCAAGGTGACGAATTGCTGGCGGGCGGTTTCGACATCGCCTGTGGTGAGGGCTGCGTATGCCGCTTGCAAGGGCGTGAAGGTGGCTTCGCTACGGGTATGGGCGACGAAAACGATGCCCGGTTCTTCTGCGGGCGCTTCCGCTACAGATTCATCTTCGATGATGTGGGCGGGTCGCGGCGCCGCGACGGGTTTGTGCACGGCAATCGGCGTCGGTTCAGGGGGCGCGACGGGCGCAGTCTTAATGGACAACAATGCGGACGACGATGCGGATGGCGGCGCGGGCGGAGAAAAGGGCGCGACATCACCATTGCGACCCAGTTGCCGCATCTGCCAGATGAGCCAGATGCCATAAACGCTTGCGACGCCAAAGGCAAAAGCAAGCGCCACGACCAGAGGGCGGCGAAACAGCCCCTTCATTTTTGCGGGGACGTGGTAAAGAAATCCGCATCCGGCAAAAAACCTTGCAACGCGGCGAAGTCACCGCGCAGGCTGGGGTCGCGCACCACGACCGGACGCAGAAAAATCACCAGTTCCGATTTTTTCGCCGCGTCATTGCGCGCGGTGAAGGCTTCTCCGGCAAAGGGAATTTGACCGAGCAGCGGCACCCGCCCGGTTTTGTAATCCACGCGGTCTTCCATCAGCCCGCCCAACACGGCGATTTCGCCGCTGGATAAGCGCAGGACAGATTCAATCTCACGGGTGCGAATCTGGGGAATTTCGTTGGCGATGTGACCGGGGATGTCCGGATTGGGGTCTTTGACCATGCCCGCGATGCTGGAAATGGTCGGGCGTACGTTCAGAATAATCTGGTCGCTGTCACTGATTTGCGGTGTCACCGTCATCACCAGCCCGACCGAAACCGTCTGCGGCGTGGTGGTGTAGGCGACGATGGCATTGCTGTTGGTATTGCCCGCCGTCACGTCCGCCTTGATGCTGAAATAGACCACGTTTTCCACCACCTTCAACAGCGCGGTCTGGTTGTTCAAAACCGACAGGCGCGGGCTGGAGAGCACCTTGGTCGTGCCGAAGGATTGCAACAGATTCAGCGTGGCGGCAAGGGGGTTTTTCTGATTAACGATATTGAGCACAAAGGGCGTCACCGATGGATTGACGCCCGCCGTCGAACCAGTCGGCGCGACCGATAACGACTTGTCCCCATCCGCCCAGACGCGATTCCATTCGATGCCCTGCTGATAGCCATCCGCCAGTTCAACTTCAACAATAGTGGCTTCGACCATCACCTGCCGACGGGCGGCGTTCGCCACCCGGTCGATGAATTCTCCGATGCGCTCATGCTGGCGTCCGGTTGCGCGCACGGTGATGATGCCGGTTTCCGCATTCATGATGACGGCGGCGGCTTCGCGGATTTTGAGCGCATGGTTCCCTTCACTGTCTGCGCCAGGCTCAAACGAAGCGGGCAATGTTTTGTCCGTTTCGCGCAGAATGTCCTTGATGTTCTGCGCCAGCGATTCCCAAAACAGGTTGCGGGAAAGATTTTCCACCCGCGTCGTCGACACATTGCCGTTCCCCAACGTCGCACCCGCATTTGTCTCGCTGTTGATATAGCCGGAAGTGATTTGCGTATTGGTCGCCACTTCGCCGCTGACGCTGCGGCTCATATTCACGTAATCGACCGCGTAGTGACGCAGAAAGGGCGTGTCCGGCATCACCGCCAGATTGGCGCCGTCGAGTTCAAAACGCATGTCGACCTGCCTGGCGATGCGCGATAAAAGCTGCGGCAAAGTCTGCTCAATCGCATTCAAGGTGACGCGACCGGAAAGCCCGGCATGAATATCCACATTGAGTTTTGCATCCCGCGCCAGCGCAAACAGCAAATCGTTCACCGGCACGTCGTGCACGACCACGCTGTAAGTTTCAGTTTTGGGGGCGACGGTGGCGGCAGGGCGTGACAGCGTATGCTGGACGGGTTTTGGAATCGGTGCGGTTGTGACGGCAGGAACATCGACCGCCTGTGTCGCCTCGCCATGCAAATGCCCGTCCAGCGGCGCCTGCAAAACCAGCGCCGCGCAGGAACAGAGCAGCGGCAGCAGGGTTGCAAGCAGAGAGCGGACAGCAATAGGGTGCACGGGCAGCGTTCCTTGTCGTCATAAATTGATGTGCATTATGCATGTAAACTTGCTTTGTGAATACCCGGAACAGGAATTCCGTAAAAATTTTCGACAAATAAAAAACAAGGATGCTTCGAGAAGCGCCTGGGAGCGCTGGCGTCCCCGCCGGCGGTTTTATTAATCCGGCAATCGAATATACCGTCTGGCGCACGAGTACGATGGCTTTTGGTAAGGCGGAATCGAAGAGCGCGCCGTGCGTTTACGACGGAGGGGACGCCGACGCTCCCAGGCGGCTGTTGTGGACAGCGGTGAAAAACCGCAATTTTTTGTGTCTTCTGTTATCTGTCCGCTACCATCCAGCGAATCGGCATGTAGAATAAGACTCTTTTCATTTCTTGCGAGTGCGCCGGACGGCGCTTCTCAGGGGAAACGTATGTTCCTGATCATCGGTTACATCATTATTCTTGCTTCGGCGGTCGGTACCTACTCGATACACGGCAGTCTGGCGGCGCTCTGGATGCCGACGGAGTATCTCGCCATCGTGGGCTTGTTCGTGGGGGCGTTCGTGGCGGGCAATACGCCGAAAGTCATGAAAAGCGTATTGGGCGGCTTGCCGAGTATCTTCAAGGGGTCGCGCTATACCAAGGCGTACTACGTGGATGTGCTGGCGCTGTTGTTCGAGTTGCTGACCAAAGTGCGCAAGGAAGGGTTGATGTCGATTGAAAACGACGTGGAAAACCCTGACTCCAGCCCGGTGTTTTCAAAATACCCGGATATTCTGCATGACCATCATGTGACGGAATTCATGACCGACTACCTGCGGATGATGGTGGGCGGTAATCTCAATACGCTGGAAATCGAAGGGCTGATGGATCAGGAGCTGGAAGCGCATCACCATGACGCGGAGATTCCGGGGCATGTGATGAATAAACTCGGCGACGCCATGCCCGCGTTCGGTATTGTGGTCTGCGTGATGGGCGTGGTGAGCGTCATGGGTTCCGTGGGCGAGCCGCCGCCGGTGTTGGGCAAGATGATTGGCGGCGCGCTGGTGGGGACTTTCCTCGGCATTCTGATGTCTTACGGTTTTATTCAGCCGGTGGCTTCGCTGCTGGAACAGAAGGCAGGAGCAGGCACGAGCATTTTCAATGTGGTCAAGGCGGTGTTGCTGGCTTCGATGTCGGGTTACGCGCCGCAGGTGGCGGTGGAATTCGGGCGCAAGAACCTGCCTTCTGACGCCCGTCCGAGCTTCCTGGAACTGGAAGAAGAATTGAAGAGCCGCAAGGGGAGATGATGAGCGACGATTCCTCGCGTCCCATCGTTATCAAACGCATCAAAAAAGGCGGCGCTGGCGCGCATGGCGGCGCGTGGAAGCTGGCTTACGCCGACTTCGTGACGGCGATGATGGCGTTTTTCATCCTCATGTGGTTGCTGGGTTCGACGGCGAAAGGGGATTTGCAGGGCATTGCCGAGTTTTTCCAGAATCCGATGAAGGTCGCCA
Source organism: Betaproteobacteria bacterium (assembly GCA_025997095.1). Lineage (GTDB taxonomy): Bacteria > Pseudomonadota > Gammaproteobacteria > Burkholderiales > Rhodocyclaceae > Azovibrio. The sequence goes on from BNUD01000001.1 coordinate 125,469, forward strand.
ATGCCGGTGGGAGCGGCATGGGCGACGCGACCAGCATCCTGCAAGGCGGCGGGACGGATTTGAGTCGCACTTCCGGTCAGGTCAAGAAAGGCGACATCGCAGAAGCGGAAAAGCGGCGGCTGCGGCGGGAGTTTGAACGTCAGGAACGAAAATCACTGGAAGGGCTGAAAAAGAAGCTGGAAGCATTAATCGACGATTCGCCGCAACTGCGTCTTTTCAAAAACCAGCTTCTGCTGGACATTACTTCCGAAGGGCTGCGTATCCAGATTGTCGATGAACAGAATCGCCCCATGTTCGACCTCGCCAGCGATGAATTGAAGCCCTACACGCGCACCATCCTGCACGAAATCGGCACGGTGTTAAATGATGTGCCCTACCGCATCAGCCTTGCCGGACACACCGATGCCGCGCGTTTTTCCCGTGGCGAACAGGGCTTTTCCAACTGGGAACTGTCCGCCAATCGCGCCAACGCCTCACGGCGGGAACTGGTATTGGGCGGCATGGATGACCTTAAAGTGTTGCGCGTGGTGGGGCTGTCCTCGTCGGTTTTGTTCGATCCCAACGACCCGTTGAATCCCATCAATCGGCGCATCAGCATCGTGGTGTTAAACAAGCGCACGGAAATGGCGATTTTGCAGGAAGACAGCCCCGAAACCGAAGTGGATGACGAAGACATTGCGCCGACGGCGGCGGAATTGACGCCGCGCCCGTAATCGCGCGGTGCACATGTGCCGCCCGACGAAAAATCACGCATAATGCACCCGATTAATACGTTGCCCTGAGTCATCTGCCCTTACACCCAAGCCATGCTTTCTACTCCTTTTCGTCCTCCTGCCCATTCTGATCATGCATCGACTCCGGCTGCGCGTCCGGGGCTGGCGGCTGCGTCGTCGTTATCCAAAGAGCCGCCGGGGCAGCAACCGCTGACGCTCACGCAACGGCTGGCGACGATTCGGCAGACAAACCATCCGGGTGCTGTGGCGGACAGCGCGGCGGCGCGGGAATTTGAATTCAAGGCTGCCGATTTTGAGCGGGTACGCAAACTGATTTACGCCAAGGCGGGCATTTCGCTCACCATCGCCAAGCAGGACATGGTGTATTCCCGCCTCGCTCGCCGTCTGCGGGCGACGGGCATGAAATCCTTCGGGCAGTATCTCGACCATCTGGAACACAGCCCGGGCGCTCCGGAGTGGGAAGGGTTTATCAATGCCCTCACCACCAATCTCACTTCCTTTTTCCGCGAGCCGCACCACTTTCCGATGCTCGCCCAACATCTGCGCGAGATTGCCGCCAAACGCAAGCAAATCAATATCTGGTGTTGCGCGGCGTCGACCGGCGAGGAACCCTATTCGATTGCCATGACGGTCGCCGATACCTTCCCCAATGGCGGCCCGCAAATCAGCGTGTTTTGCACCGATCTGGATACCGAGGTACTGAAGACGGCGGAAAAAGGCGTTTATGCTGGCGACCGCGTGGACAAGATCCCCCCCGACCAGTTGAAGCGTTATTTCAATACGGGTGTCGGCAGTCAGGCGGATTCTTACAGCATCAAGCCGGAACTGCGCCGGATGCTGACCTTCAAACGCCTGAATCTGCTCGACCCGGTCTGGGCGGTGAAGGGGCCGCTGGACGTGATTTTCTGTCGCAATGTGATGATTTATTTCGACAAGCCGACGCAGTACAAAATACTGGCGCGCTTTGTCCCCCTGTTGCAGCCGGATGGTCGCCTGTACGCAGGGCATTCGGAAAGTTTTTTGCACGCCGCCGACCTCTTCCGTTCGCTTGGCAAGACGGTATACGAACTCGCCGGAAAAGCCCGCTGAAAACGCGCCGGTTTTAATGACAAGGAGCGCCTGTGCCCATTCGTGTTCTGGTAGTGGATGATTCTTCCTTCATGCGCAAGCAGTTGAGCAGGATTATCAGCACCTATCCCGATCTGGAGGTTGTCGGGGTCGCGGAAGATGCCGCGTCTGCCCGCGACCTGCTGAAAACCGTCAACCCTGATGTCATCACGCTGGATGTGCAAATGCCCGGCATGAATGGTCTGGAATTTCTGGAACGGCTGATGCAGAAGCGCCCCATGCCGGTGGTCATGGTCTCCTCCCTGACTCAAGAAGGGTCGGAAACCACGCTGAAGGCGCTGGAACTGGGCGCGGTGGATTTCATCTCCAAGCCCAGAGCGGATACGCTGAAAGAATACGGGCAGGAACTGGCGGAAAAAATCCGGGTCGCCAAGAGCGCCCATGTGCGTACCGGCAGCCCCCGCGCCAAGGCGACAATCCCCACAACGAGTACACAGGCAAAGCCCGCAGGCAAGCTGCTCCCGCCTGCTCCGCCGCGTGTTGGCACACATCCCGTTGCGTCGTCAGGCGGCAAGCATTATCCGGTCGGCCCCGGCGGTGGCAAGGTGATTTTTTTGGGGGCTTCAACAGGCGGCACCGAGGCCATCAAAAAAGTGCTCATCGGTATGCCCGCGAATTGCCCCCCCATTCTGATCGTGCAACACATGCCGGAAACCTTCAGTTCCGTGTTTGCCGGTAATCTCGACAAAGTGTGTCCGGCAAAAGTGGTCGAAGCGCAGGGCGGGGAAGTGGTCGAAGGCGGCACTGTCTACATCACGCGCGGCGGTCATCACATGCAGGTCAGAAAGGAAGGCGACCGACTCTACACCGAACTCGTGCAAACGCCGCCCGTGAATGGGCACCGCCCGTCGGTGGATGTGTTGTTCGAGTCTGCCGCCGCCGTGATGGGCAAACAGGCCGTGGGCATCATCCTGACCGGCATGGGGCGTGACGGCGCGCAGGGCTTGCTGTCCATGCGTAAGGCAGGGGCGAAAACCTTTGGTCAGGACGAAGCCAGCAGCGTGGTGTACGGTATGCCGAGAGAAGCCTTCTTGTTGGGCGCGGTCGAAGAAGTGGCGGACATCTATCAAATTACGCCCAAAGTGCTGTCGCTCTTTCGTTAAAACTCATCCGGTAAGCTGATATTATGTGTTACGAACCGGATGTAGAGTTCCGAAACGCGCGAATTCTGTGTATGCTTACGGCTATATGTTTTATCCGCGATGGTATGGGTTGCCGTCCGGAAAATGTTTAGGGGATTTGAGATGTCCGAACTACTCAAAAGTATTGATGCGAGAACCAAACTCGCGGGCAACAACAAGCTTGAAATCCTGTTGTTTTCATTGGGAGAAGACCGTCGCACCGGGCGGCGCGAGACTTATGGCATCAACGTCTTCAAGGTGCGAGAGGTCATGCGTACTCCGCCAGTGACCGCCGCGCCGGACATGCCGCCGGCAGTGGAAGGCATGGTCAGTCTGCGCGGCGTTCTGGTGCCGGTGGTCGATCTGGCGAAATATGCCTGGGTGGATTCCGAGGTCAAGCGCGATGTCATGATCGTGACGGAGTACAACGGTCACACCCAGGGCTTTCTGGTTGAAGCCGTCGATACCATTTTGCGTCTGGACTGGAGCATGATGCGCGTACCGCCGGAAATGCTGATGGCGCAGATGGGCGGGCTGGTCACGGCGGTCACCGAACTGGAGGATGGGCGCCTGATCATGATGATGGATGTGGAAAAAATCCTCTCCGACACCTCTCATGCCGACGATGATGACATGCGCTTCAAAAATCTGCCGAAGCTGGAAAACCCCGATCTCACCGTCTTCTTCTGCGACGATTCCGTGGTAGCGCGCAAGCAGGTGATGCGTACCCTCGACGCCATGAATGTCAAATATGTCTCTGCCAACAACGGGCAACAGATGTGGGAAGAACTGGAAAAAATGGCAAATTACGCCAACGGCATTGGCAAGTCACCTGCGGAATTCATCAGCCTCGTCCTGACCGACATCGAAATGCCCGCGATGGACGGCTACATTCTGACCAAGAAAATCAAGAACGACGCGCGTTTCGCCTCTATTCCCGTCATCATGCATTCCTCGCTGTCCGGCATGTCCAATCAAAAACTGGGGCTGTCGGTCGGGGTTGACGAATATGTACCCAAGTTTGAGCCGCAGCGCCTTTCCGAAACATTGGCGCGACGCCTGACTTCCAATCTGCCTGCGCCCGTCGCGGCGTGAACAGGGAGAACATCATGGACAACGCAAACAAGAATCTGCTCGCGGGCGTCGATGCCCGTACCCGGCTGGCGGGTTCCAACCAGATGGAAATTCTGCTTTTTTCCCTGGGCACCAAGGAAACTTTCGGGATTAACGTCTTCAAGGTGCGCGAAGTGGGTCGCACGCCGCACATCACCAAAACGCCCAACATGCCGCGTGGCGTCGAAGGTCTGGTTTCCCTGCGCGGCAACGTGATTCCCGTGCTTTCCCTCTCGTCTTTCCTGGATCTGGACGAACCGCCAAAAGATTTGGGCGGCAGCATGATGGTGGCGGAATACTCCAAGCGCACCCTGGGTTTTCTGGTGCACGAAGTCGACCGCATCATCCGGGTGGATTGGGAAAAGGTCAAAGCGCCGGAAAGTGTGCTGAATGCCAATCAGGGCTTGATTACCGCCGTGATCGAATTGGGTGAGGGGCATCTGGTTTCCATCCTCGATGTCGAACAAATCCTTTCCAACGCCTTCGGTGAAGCCATCATTGTCGACGTACAACCGGCGCGGGTGAAGGAAGATACCAATGTCTTCTTCGCCGACGATTCCGTTGTGGCGCGCAAAAAAATTGCCGAAGTGCTGGACAAACTGGGCGTCAAACACAAACACGCCAATAATGGCGCGGAAGCCTGGACGCGGCTGCAAGCCATCGCCGCGCACGCCAAACAGGTCGGCATCGCGCTGCGCGAAGAAGTGAACCTGATTCTGGTCGATGCCGAAATGCCGGAAATGGACGGCTATGTGCTCACCAAGAACATCAAGGGCGACCCGCGCTTTGAAGGGGTGCCTGTCGTCATGCACTCATCCCTGTCGTCCGAGGCAAATCGGGCAATGGGCAAGTCCGTCGGCGTGGATGCCTATGTTGCCAAATTTGACGCGGAAGTGCTGGCTGACACTCTTCGCCCCCTGATCGAACATTGATTGAACCGCAAGAAAGATACCGGAGCCGAGTATGCCCGATCCCAAACTGAGAATCCTGGTTGTGGATGATTTCTCCACCATGCGGCGCATTGTGCGTAACCTGCTGAAAGAACTCGGATTCACCAACGTCGATGAAGCCGAGGACGGCGCAATCGCTTTGCAGAAGTTGAATACAGAGCCTTTCGAGTTCGTGGTGACAGACTGGAACATGCCCAACATGGATGGTCTTACCCTGTTGCAAACCGTGCGTTCCACGCCGAGCCTGAAGCACCTGCCGGTGCTGATGGTGACGGCGGAAGCGAAGAAGGAAAACATCATCGCCGCAGCCCAGGCTGGCGCGAGCGGCTATATCGTCAAACCCTTCACCGCCGCGACGCTTTCGGAAAAGCTGAACAAGATTTTTGAAAAAATGGCGCAAGCCTGAGGGTATGGAGCAAATACATGACCCCCGATAACGATAATCCCGACCTGGAAGCCCTCTTTGACAGCGTGGTCGCTCGAACAGCGCCTGCCGCCGCCCCGCCGCCCGCCCTCGCCCCGGCAGCCTCCCCAAGTGGTGGCGACGACGCAAATCTGGAAGCGCTGTTCGATACGGTTGCCGCTGAAACGAAACACGCCGCCCAGGTCGCGGCGACGCCCGAATCCGCCGCTACTGCTGCCGCCGCTGCCGCTCCTGTATCAGCGGCGGATGGCGCGGATGGCGAATGGCCGACGCAGGAAAGCGTCTTCAATCGCCTGGGGCAAATGACGCGCCAGTTGCACAATACCCTGCACGAACTGGGCTATGACAAAATTCTGGAAAACGCCGCCAGCGCCCTGCCGGACGCCAAAGACAGATTGGCGTATATCGCCAGCCTGACCGAACAGGCGGCCTGCCGGGTGCTGAATGCCACCGACGTGGCGCAACCGGCGATGGATGCCTTGGGCGGTTCTGCCAAGGGGCTGGGCGGACGCTGGGACAAGGCATTTGCCAACCAGTTGACGACCGCTGAATTCAAGCAACTGGCGGAAGACACGCGCGCGTATCTGAACACCGACCTGCCGCGACAAACAGGCGTGGTCAACGCGCAACTGATGGAAATCATGATGGCGCAGGATTTTCAGGATTTGACCGGGCAGGTGATCAAAAAGACCGTCGCCCTGGCGCAAGACCTGGAAAATGGACTCATGGCGGCATTACTCGAAGTCGTGCCGAAAAACAAACGTTCGGAAGAAGTGACCAGTCTGATGAACGGCCCGGTCGTCAATGCGGAAGGGCGTTCCGATGTTGTGGTCAATCAGCAGCAGGTCGACGACCTGCTGGGTAGTCTGGGATTCTAGGAGAAGAAAATGAGCGATTTTGCTGGCATGGAAGATCTTTTGCAGGACTTTCTGCAAGAATCCAGTGATCTACTGTCCGACGTGGACAACAAACTGGTCGACCTGGAAAAAAGTCCGGATGATCGGGGATTACTGAATGATATTTTTCGCGGATTCCACACCATTAAAGGCGGCGCGGGTTTTCTGAACGCGACTGAACTTGTGACGCTCTGCCATCGCACGGAAACGCTGTTTGACAAACTGCGAAATGGCGAACTGAGCCTGTCGCCCGAATTGATGGACATGATCATGGCCGCCACCAAAGGCGTGCGCGACATGTTTGGCGACCTCTCCTCCGGCGTACAACCGCCGCCCGCCGACCCCGAATTAATCCGCTCGCTGGAAGATGCCGCCGCCGGAAAACCGCTGGTTTTCAGCGCCGCGCCCGCTGCCGCTCCTGTAGCGCCGCAAGCTGCCGCAACCCCTCCGCAAACTGGCGCGGCGGGCAGCCCGGATTGGGACGCCCTGCACGCCACCGTCAGCGGGCAAAAACCCGCCGTATCCGGTGAAGTCATCCCCGCCGCCTCCGCAGCCTCCGCATCGGGCGCTGGTGACGAACACCATGCCGATGCTGACGCGCATCAAGCCAGCAGCAGCGCGCACCTGCCCGTTGCTGCGCCCGCAGCCAAGAGCAGCGGCGGCGGACGTCGCGTTGAAGCGGCGACACGCGAAAATACCATTCGCGTGGATACCTCACGTCTTGATCAGGTGCTGAACCTCTCCGGCGAAATCGGTCTGACCAAGAACCGTCTCACCAGTCTGCGCGCCGACATCCTCGCGGGCAAAAACGATTCCGAAACCCTGCACGCCCTCGATCAGGCGGTCAGCCAACTCGACCTCCTGGTTTCCGACCTGCAAAACTCGGTCATGAAAACTCGGATGCAGCCCATTGGACGGCTGTTCCAGAAATACCCGCGCATCGCCCGCGACCTCGCGCGGCAGTTGGGCAAAGACGTAGAACTGGTGCTGGCGGGTGAAGAAACCGAAGTCGACAAGAACATGATTGAAGACTTGTCCGACCCGCTGATTCACCTGATTCGCAATGCCGTCGACCACGGCGTCGAAAGCCCCGAAGTCCGCGCCGCCGCCGGCAAATCGGCAAAGAGTCTGGTGCGCCTCGAAGCCCGTCAGGAAGGCGACCACATCGTGATCATCGTCGCCGACGATGGCAACGGCATGGTGCCGGAAGCCATCCGCGCCAAGGCGGTGGAAAAGGGGCTGATCACCGAAGAAGAAGCCAACACGCTGGATGACCGCCAGAGCTTCAACCTGATCCTGCTCCCCGGCTTCTCCACCAAGACCCAGATTTCCGACGTTTCCGGTCGCGGCGTCGGCATGGACGTGGTGAAAACCAATATCCAGAAGTTAAACGGCTCCATCGAAATCCGTTCCGAAGTCGGCAAGGGTTCCGTCTTCCTGATTTCCCTGCCGCTGACCCTGGCGATTCTGCCGGTGCTCTTGGTGCTGCTGGGCGACCAGCCCTTCGCCCTGCCGCTGTCGCTGGTACGCGAAATTCTGCCCATCGAACGCGAGAAGGTACAAGAGGTGGGTGGAAAATCCACACTGGTGGTGCGCGGCGAAATTCTGCCCGTCATCTCCCTCGTGCGTCTGCTCGGCTGGCAGCAGGAACGCTACCCCGAATACGGCGTGCTCATGCAAACGGCGGAACGCAGCTTTATTCTGGGCGTCGACAGCTTTGCGGGACGCGACGACGCCGTGATCAAGTCGCTGGAAGACTTCCGTCCGCACGGTGTGGCGGGCGTGACCACGCTCTCCAACGGTCAAATCGTGCTCATCCTGGACATGAAAGAACTGCTCTCCGACGCTGGACAACATCTGGACATCGGCAGTGGACGTACCCCCGCGCTTGAAGCGCGTTGAGCCGCAAAAAACCGCAGCAATAAAAAAGGGTCTTGCGACCCTTTTTTATTTCCAGCTTCAAGGCAGAGATTAACTTCCTTTTTTCACCCACCCCATCGGCTTACCCAGCGGCAACAGGGTGCGACCGAAAAAGGTGTTCAAAAAGATTGCGCCCGCCGCATAGAATCCCAGGAGCGCGATGAAAAATTCCGCCCAGGCGGCGAACTGTCCGAACACATCAGGATTGATGCCCAGCAATTGCAGCCCCAGCGACCCCAGCAACACAAGAATCAGCACCAGAATCACGCCGAACACCTTGTTCGCCTCGAACGCCGCAACCGTGATGAACACGGAAAAAATCAGAAACCCGAAGCAGGCCCAGCCGAATTGCCGGGCATCCGCATTGGCGGGCACCGCGCCGAACCAGCCGTTGGCGATGCCCCAGTGCAGCGTGACGGCAGCCCAGAACAGCCCGAACGCGCCCAGAACAATCGCGCCGAAATAGCTGTTTCGCTTGTAGTCAATCCCTGCCGCCCAAATCTGCGCCAGCGAGCCAAGAAACAGCGACCAGGGCATCAGATAAACGGAACCGGTCGTCCAGCCCAGTTTTTGCGTGGAAGCCACGAAAGTCACCAGCGCCAGTCCAAACACACCCAGTGCGGTGGCATCGGCATGAACAATTTTTGTTTCAGTAATGGTGGGTTGTGTCATGTGTCTCACTCCTGTTTTATGGTCAAAATGATGTTGCGAAGTCATGGCAGGCACTCGCCGAAGCCACAGACAATTGCAGCATATCACGCCTTGCCGCACAAGGTTTTGAGGATTCGCAAGATGCGGTCTGTACGACTAAAATAGGCGCAAGTCAGAACACCCAAAGGAACCGCAGCATGACCGCTCCCTCGCCCGCCATTGCCGGAAAAAGCTTTGAAGACCTCAAACAAACCAACGAATACGGCGCTGAATACTGGAGCGCCCGTACCTTGCAACCTCTGCTGGGCTACAGCCAGTGGCGCCGCTTCGAGCAAGCGATTGAACGTGCCATAACCTCTTGTAAACAATCAGGAAATCCGCCAGAGCATCACTTTGCCGGTGCCGGCAAACCGATCACGGGCGGCAAAGGTGCGGTGCAAGTCGTTGACGACTACCACCTCTCCCGCTTCGCCTGCTACCTCATCGCCCAGAACGGCGATCCCCGCAAGCCGGAAATCGCTCGCGCACAAAAATACTTCGCCATCCAGACCCGCCGCCAGGAATTGAGCGACCAAGCCGCCGCAGACTTGGAACGCTTGGAACTTCGCAAGCAAACCGCCGAAGAATTCAAGGCGCTATCCGGCGCGGCGCAACAAGCTGGCGTACAGAACCGCATATTCGGCGTCTTTCATGACGCGGGTTACAAGGGACTATACGGCGGCTTGGGGCGTGACGCCATCAAAGCGCGTAAAGCCATCCCGGACAAGGACAATCTGCTTGACCGGATGAACGCCACAGAACTGGCTGCCAACCAGTTTCGCATGACACAAACCCGCGACAAACTGGCACATGACAATATCCGCAGCCAATCACAGGCCATCCAGACCCACGAACAGGTCGGGCGGGAAGTGCGCGACGCCATCCGACGCATTGGCGGTGTCCTGCCGGAAAATATCCCGGCGGATGAACACATCAAACAGGTCGAAAAACGCCTGAAATCCGCCACGCCCAAACTGGAACTGGAAAACAGGGATGCCGTTGGTCTGCTTGGGGATGGGAAACAGGAGCAGTGAGTAACCCACCAAAATCCAAAGAGGTCTGGCAGAAAAACGATGACCACGAAACAGCCCACTAAACTCCCCGCCTCTCTCTTGAGCGCATTGGTCAGCCAGATTGCCGAGGTCGTGCGACAGGCTCGCGGCCATGTACGGCAGAGTGTCAATCAGGCGATGGTTGGCAGTTATTGGGAAATTGGCCGTCTGATCGTGGAGCATGAGCAGCAGGGACAGGCGCGCGCTGCTTACGGTCAGCGACAACTCGCTGAATTGTCCGCCCGACTTACGGAACTGTTCGGCAGAGGTTTTGACGCCAGCAACCTGCGCAACATGCGCCGGTTCTATCTGGCTTTTCCAATTCGAGAGACACTGCCTCTCGAATTGAGCTGGTCGCACTATATTCTGTTGAAGGATTCGCAGAGGTCGTATCACGCCAGGTATCGCGTGTCGGAGCGCGATATTTTCGATAACCGTTTGATTTTTAGTGATAATTTATTGGATTTGAAGGCACTGAAGGTGGAGTTTTCGGGGCGGGTCAAGTGTGGTAACGGGGAATTTGTTTGGCGACGCAGGGGGGGGAATGATGGCGAAGCAGCATGAAATTTCGCTTGTCCGTTCTTCGGCGGCGGAATATCTGACCTTTGTGGCGGCCAGTGGCGCGGGCGGCGTGGAGGCGGTGTACGCCGACGAAAACGTCTGGCTTACCCAGAAGATGATGGCACTACTCTATGATGTGGACGTGAGAACCATCAACTACCATCTGAAAAAGGTGTTTTTCGATAGCGAACTCACGGAGGATTCAGTTATCCGAAATTTTCGGATAACTGCCGCCGACGGCAAAAGCTACGACACCAAGCACTACAATCTCGCCGCCATCATTGCCGTGGGTTACAAGGTCAACTCCGAGCGAGCCGTGCAGTTTCGCAAATGGGCAACGACCATCGTCGAGGAATTCACCCTCAAGGGCTACACGATGGACGACGAGCGCCTGAAAAGCGGCGGCTCCGTCCTGACAGCAAAATACTTTGAGGAACAACTCCAGCGCGTCCGCGAGATACGCCTGTCCGAACGCAAGTTCTACCAGAAAATCACCGACATCTACGCCACCGCCATCGACTATGATGTAACGGCGCAGGCGACCAAACGCTTTTTCGCCACGGTGCAGAACAAGTTGCATTGGGCTATTCACGGACAGACGGCGGCGGAAATCATCTATCACCGCGCCCATGCCGACCGGGAAAACATGGGGCTGACCACCTGGCAGGATGCGCCGCGAGGAAAAATCCAGAAATTCGACGTGGTCGTCGCCAAAAATTACTTGACCGAACATGAAATGGCACAGCTTACCCGACTGGTATCCGCCTATCTGGATGTGGCCGAAAGCATGGCGATACGCAAGATTCCGATGACCATGCAGGATTGGGAGACACGCCTGAATCGTTTTATCGCCGCGACAGACCGGGAAATATTGCAGGATGCGGGCAAGGTGACGGCGGAAATCGCCAAAGCCCACGCCGAAAGCGAATTCGAGAAATACCGCATCGTGCAGGACAGGCTGTTCGAGAGTGATTTCGACCGTGCGACGAAGCTGCTGTTGGGGGGTGTCGATGACTAAGAAGCTGTTTTAGAAATTGGCACGAGAAATGCTGTGGAGGGACATTACGGTTGATGTGGAGAAGATAATGTACCCAAGCGATCTGACAGAAGCGGAATGGAAGTGTTTGGCACCTTATCTGATCAA
>BNUD01000002.1 GCA_025997095.1 Betaproteobacteria bacterium
TTGGGCGTTCGACGGCTCGAAGCATTCGCTTCGAGAATTCCCGTCTCACCCCACAAGGGGAGAAGGGTGATTCGCGCGGCTTCGCCGTTACAAAGCATGTCTTCAGCATTCATGCGATTGCCCTGCAGCGCAACCCGACATTAGAGCAGATTGACTTAACCTGGCTCACATCCATTGCCATCGTGTAGGGGCGCGCAATGCGCGCCCCTACGTAAAACCGAACGCGCGCCAAGTTTGATTTTATTTATTGAATCACCGGCGCGGAAGACTCTGTTGCCGCTTTGATGCGCTCTACCAGTTCTTCCCAATTCACCCGTCGGTTGTAGCCCATGACGGTGAGCGCGGGGATGCCGCCGCCTTCGATGATGGTGTATTGCGTGCCTTTGTCTTGTCCGGCAATGCCTGCCATGTTGCAGACGCCGTTTTCCAGTGTGCAGGAGATGCCGATGTCGCGGTAGCCGAAATCCTGAAAAAAGCGGAGCGCGCTTTTTTGAATGGCGGCGATGGCGCCGCCGCCGCCCAGTGAGGTGATGTTATCGACGGCTTTTTGGCTGATGCGGCGGCGGTAGCTGCCGGGGCTGCTGTTGATGCGCGCCTGAAAGGCTTGCGGACGCCAGCCCGCGCCGAGTTCCAGCCCTTGCAGGTCGGCGTCGATGAAGCCTGTGATCTGACCGAAGGAGAAGGTTTGCGTCATCTGTTCCAGGTCGATGTGGCGGGCGTTAACATCGGCTTTGACGCGCGGGCGCATTCCCAGCGGGTCGATGAAACGGAAGTCGGTGCAGCTCAGATAGCCGTCGAAGACCTGTATCACCAGCGCGCCGCCTTCCAGCGCGGCAACCCGGCGTTCGTAGCGGATGAGGGGCAGGTCGGCGGAGAGGGTGCCGTTCATTTTCGGCAGGTCGAGCACTTCGGTCAGTTTGTTGAGCGCGATGGGGGTGAGCGAGAAACCCAGTGCGCCTTCCCATTCCTTGTTCGTCGAGTCGAATCCGGCGGTGAGGTAAGTGATGTTGAATTCGCCATCCAGCACGGGAATCACGATGGGTTCGGTGAGGACAAAGCTGCGCGGCCAGATCGTCACGGGCGCTTTGAACGCGCCGGTTTCCAGTCGCCCCAGCGCCAGGCGACCTACCCGTAGTTCTCCCGTTTGCCCTGCCTGCTCATCCTGCGCGTTGCCTTGCTGCTGTCGCCAGGCGAGATGTCCGTCTATGCCTTCTAACGCCACACGTCCATGATCCAGCACCAGTCCGGCTTGTTCGGGATGGATGTCCACGCTGGCGAGTTCGCCCGCTTGCCAGTTTACGGTTGCGCCGATTCTGCCAGTGAGGTCGATTTTCGGCAGTTCGCGCCCTGCCAGCAAAGGCGTGATCAGGTCTTCGCCCAGATGTTTCAAATCCAGACTGGCGGTAGAGAGCGCGCCATTCCTGATGCCCTGCCAGTCGCCATCGCCCTTGAAAACGAGGCTGCCCGCGCGCGGAAGGCTGAAACTCGCCTGCTCCGCTTTCCAGCCCTTTTCGCCCAATTCACCCGCGAATTCCAGACGTTGCGCGCTCGCATTGAGCAGTACGGGGTCGCTGTAGACCGCGCCTTTTTGCCATTCGAGATTGCCTTGTAATTTCCAGTTTTCGCCCGCCTTGTTTCCGCTGATGTTCAGCGTCGCTTCGAGATTTTCTGCCGCCTGCAAGCCGTCCGGCGCGTTGTACAGACCTTTTGCCAGTGTGAGCTGGCCGGAAAACGCGCCTTTGCTCTCGTAGCGCAGACTGCCGTTCAGCTTGCCAGCCGGCTTCCAGCTTTGAAAGGACGCCAGCGCGGGCACGAGGCGCAGCAGCAAATCCGGCTTGCCATCCATGATGGTGAGGCTGATGCGCCCGTTTTTTTCGTACAACAGATCCCAACGCTCGCCCGCAGGTTGCAGCAGCAAATGCCAGTTGTCGCCTTCCTGTTCGAGTTGCAGGGGGATGGCTTGCTGTTTGTCGAGATTGAGGCGACCTTGCCGACAGGCAAAATGCCCGGCATCGGGGCGTAGTTCGCCGCAGGAGATATTGATTTTTGCCCACACCTGCCCCATGACATCGAGCTTTTCCAGCGTCAGACTGCCGCCCTTGCCGTCGGTGTCCAACTTGATGTCGCGCACACTGAACAGGGGGTGTTCGATGCGACCGATTGAAAAATGCAGCGCGACGCCTTGCCAAGGCAAGGCGTGGGCTGCGGTGCAGAGGAAAAGCGTAAAGACAAGGAGTAGAAGACGCGCGGAAAGCTCCCCTCCCCCCTCGTGGGAGAGGGGGCTGCGGCGGTTCAGCACAAAACTACGCCAGAACTTGCCAAACCAGCCCCCTCTCCCGCCCCTTGCGGAGCGCCCTCTCCCACGAGGGGAGAGGGGCAGGTAATTCAGGGGACGCATGACCGCGCGCCTACGCCGGAAAAACACCCGTCGACAAATAACGATCACCCCGGTCGCAGACGATACTGACAATGACGGCGTTTTCGATCTGTTCGGCAAGGCGCAACGCCACGGCGAGCGCGCCACCGGAAGAAATACCGGCGAAAACGCCCTCTTCCCGCGCCAGCCTTCGGGTGATTTCTTCGGCTTCTGCCTGGGAGACGTATTCCAGTTGGTCGATGCAGCTTTTGTCGTAGATTTTGGGCAGATAGGCGTCCGACCATTTGCGGATGCCGGGAATCTGGCTGTCGGCGTCGGGCTGGCAGCCGATCACCTGAATCTTCGGATTTTGCGCTTTCAGGAAACGCGAGGTGCCGACGATGGTGCCGGTCGTGCCCATCGAGGAAATGAAATGCGTGATGCTGCCCGCCGTATCGCGCCAGATTTCGGGGCCTGTGCTCTCGAAGTGCGCTTGCGGATTATCGGGATTGCCGAACTGGTCAAGGATGATGCCCTCGCCTGCATCGCGCATTTTGGTCGCCATGTCGCGCGCCAGTTCCATGCCGCCCGATTTGGGCGTCAGCACCAGTTCCGCGCCATAGGCACGCATGGTTTGCCGCCGTTCCAGACTCTGATTTTCCGGCATGACCAGAATCATTTTGTAGCCGCGCACGGTGGCAGCCATCGCCAGCGCGATGCCGGTGTTGCCGGAAGTCGCTTCAATCAGCGTGTCGCCGGGTTTGATGTCGCCACGCGCTTCGGCGTGGGCAATCATGGAAACCGCCGGACGGTCTTTCACCGAACCCGCCGGATTGTTGCCTTCCAGCTTGACCAGAATGGCGTTGTTGCGGCGGCGGTTGGCTTCACCCGACAGGCGGCGCAATTCGACCATCGGGGTGTTGCCGACAAAATCTTCCAGCGTTTTGAAAACGGGGCGCTGAGGCAATTGGGACATAGACATCCTGTTGTCATCCGTGTGCATTATTGTTGAGCCAGCCATTGTACATAGCGGGCAACCCCTTCTTCCACCGAAGCGAAGGATGCTTCGTAACCGGCGGCGCGCAAGCGACCGATGTCCGCCTGGGTGAAGGCTTGATACTTGCCCTTCAAGGCTTCGGGGAAGGCGACGTATTCGAGCAGCCCCTGCCCGATGATTTCTTCAAGCGTGAGCGCCGCCTCGCCTTTCAGCGAGCGGCAAGCATTGACGGTGGCGACGGCGACCTCGTTGAAACTCTGCGCGCGTCCCGTGCCCAGATTGAAAATGCCGGATTTGTCAGGATTATCGAGAAAGAACAGATTGACGTTCGCTACGTCTTCCACAAACACGAAATCCCGCAACTGCGCGCCGTTGGCGTAACCGTGCGACCCTTGAAACAGTTTGACGCACCCCGCTTCCCGAAACTGCTGGAAGTGATGAAACGCTACCGACGCCATGCGTCCCTTGTGGTTTTCACGCGGGCCATAGACGTTGAAATAGCGAAAGCCCGCCACCTGCGAGCCGGCATCCGGCAGACGCCCACGCACCACCTGATCGAACAGGAATTTGGAATAGCCGTAGACATTTAACGGCGCTTCAAACTGGCGTTCTTCGCAAAACACGCTGCCCCCGCCATAAGTCGCGGCGCTGGAAGCGTAGAGAAACTGCACTTCCTGCTCCAGACACCAGTCGAGCAGGATGGTCGAATAGCGGAAATTGTTTTCCATCATGTAGCGACCGTCGGTTTCCATGGTGTCGGAACACGCGCCTTCGTGCAGGATGGCGGCGATTTCGCCGTCAAAATGACCATGCTGGATGCGGTTGATAAAATCTTCCTTGTCCAGATAATCCGCGATGTCGCAATCGACCAGATTTTTGAACTTGTCGGCTTTGGTCAGGTTATCCACCGCGATAATCCGCGTTTCGCCGCGCGCGTTTAACGCCCTGACCAGATTGGAACCAATGAACCCGGCAGCGCCGGTGACTACAACGTAATTTGACATCTTGTTTCACTCAATCAATGAAATGCGCGCCATTGCAAGAAAAAACGGATGACCATCGGCGCAGACGGAATCCTACACCATGCCCGGAAATCAGGGGGACGCTTTGCGCTTGTCGGGTTCAACTTCGCTTAACCTACGTCGCTCCCAATAATCAATAGCATTCCCCTGTATTGCCTGTTAGACTCACGCCCCCTTTACGGGATTTTCCCCGTTTTTCTCGCGCTGCGTGAATTTCAGTCTTTTCGCCCGGCGCATCTTCCCTTAGCGATGTCCGCCAGACTGACCTGCTTGCCCGCAAGCGGGCGGCAGGCGTCGGGAGCGTTTTATTCTCATGCAATTTTCCGAACTGGGGCTTGTCCCCGAACTGTTGCGCGCGGTCAGCGAAACCGGCTATACCGAACCTACCCCCATTCAACGCGATGCCATTCCCCTCATCCTGCAAGGGCGTGATCTGATGGGCTGCGCGCAAACCGGCACCGGCAAAACCGCCGGTTTTACCTTGCCCATGCTGCAACGCCTGTTGCAAGCCAAAAAGCATTCCAACAGCCGTGGTCCCCGCGCGCTCGTGCTCGCACCGACGCGCGAACTCGCCTTGCAGGTGGAAGAAAGTGTGCGGACTTATGGCAAACATCTGTCTTTGAAATCGCTCGCCATGTTCGGCGGCGTCGGCATGAATCCGCAAATCGCCGCCTTGCGGCGGGGCGTGGATATATTGGTCGCCTGTCCCGGTCGTTTGCTTGACCATGTGAATCAGCGTACGCTGGATTTGTCCGGCGTGGAAATTCTGGTGTTGGACGAAGCCGACCGCATGTTGGACATGGGTTTTATCCGCGATATTCGCAAGATTCTGGCGCTACTGCCGGAAAAGAACAAACGTCAAAACCTGCTCTTTTCCGCCACCTTCTCCGACGAAATCCGCCAACTGGCGTCGGGCTTTCTGCACGACCCCGCTTATGTGGAAGTGGCGCGGCGCAACGCTCCGGCGGAAGCGGTGAAGCAAACCATCATCCCGCTGGATAAAGACCGTAAAAAAGACGCCCTGCTGCATCTTTTCAACACACGCGGCTGGAATCAGGCGTTGATTTTTACCCGCACCAAGCACGGCGCTGACGCACTCTCCAGAACGCTGGAAAAAAGCGGCATCCGTTCCGCCGCCCTGCACGGCAACAAAACCCAGAGCGCGCGGGTACGCGCCCTGACCGACTTCAAGAACGGCAAGCTCTCCGCGCTGGTCGCCACCGACATCGCCGCACGCGGCATCGACATCGACCAGTTGCCCTTCGTCATCAACTACGAATTGCCCAACATCGCGGAAGACTACGTGCACCGCATCGGTCGCACCGGACGCGCCGGGGCGGAAGGCGAGGCGTTCTCGCTGGTCTGCCACGATGAAAAAGATTACCTGAAAGGCATCGAACGCCTGATTCGCAAAGACCTGACCCGCCTGACCCTGCCAGGCTTTGAGCCGGAAATGACGCTGGAAAACCCCGCCAAACCCAACCCGCCGCGCAATGGTGGCGGCGGCGGTAATGGTGGCGGACAGGGCAGGGGGGCAGGGCGCGGCAACACAAACAATGCCCCGCGCCAACCGCAACGCCCATCCTTCGGCGGCAAGCCGGGCAACGGACCAAGCAAACGCCCGCGCAGCCCGCAGACTCGGCATCATTGATGAGTGGGGCTGCCCGTCGTTTGAAGGCAGGGCGCTATTTTTTTACTGCAAGGTCTTCCTGGCAAATAATTCCGCAACTTCCTGCCTGCCAAACCGATATTCGCGGTTGCAAATATCGTCCTTGATCACGATTTCGCCCTGTTCAAGCAGAATGCTTTCGGCTTCCTCGCGTCCCAAAGCAAGCAGCATGTCCGCGATTTTTTCGCGGTTTTCCGGGCAGTGATAAACGACGGGGCGCTCGTCAAACAGGCGCACGCCCTTGTCGTGCGTTTCGCCGTAGCGGATTTCTTCGGGAAACAGGCGTTGCAGGAGGGCAGGGGGGGAAGATTGCAGCAATTCTTCCGTTTTCAGCGTGGCGGCGAGATGAGCGATGCGCGTCCAGCCGTCGGCATCGAGCGCATCCGCGTCGGGCATTTTTTGCAAAAACAGGCAACAGGCGGCGTTGGTGTCGGCAGCCAGAAACAGGCGCGCTTCCTGCTGCTCGGATTGTTCGAGATAGTGTTCGAAAATCTGCGCGATGGAATCACCGACCAGTGGCACATAACTCTGATAAGGCTGGCGCGCCGTCAGCATTTCCAGCGAGAGCATCAGTTGCCCGCCCAGTTCAGCGCCCAGCAATTGCGGTACGCTGAGTATGTCGAAGCCAACGTGGACGGCGCGCGTTTGCGCCATGCCACGCATGCGTAATTGTTCGTCGCAATCAATCACCAGCCTTGAAACCGGTGCGGGTTCCGGCGCGCGTACCTGAAAAGTCAGCCGTCCCGCCTGTTTCAACTGTGCGGCGATAAGCGCCGTCACCGCCGCCATTTCACCCAACAAACGCGCAATCGCCGGTTCGTACTGACGACCGTACTGCATCGCCTGCCAGCAGCCATCCAGCCGCACGACCGCGCCGCGGATGTCCAGATGTTCAAACAAAAACCGGGTTATGCCGCCTTCGTTCACAGCAATTCCTTTGCGTATTTTTCAGCATCAAAACCGACCAGCAGGGTTTTGCCAGTATCCAGCACCGGACGCTTGATCAGCGCCGGATACTGCCGCATGAGCGCCTGCGCCTTGTCAAGGTCGACATCCGCGCGTTCAGCCTCGCTCAATTTCTTCCACATCAGCCCGCGCGTGTTGAGCAGCGTCTTGTAATCGCTGCGGAGCATCCAGTCCGGCAAATGCGCCGCAGCCACGCCAGTTTTTTTGTAATCCACAAACTCATATTCCAGCCCATGTTCAGACAACCACGCGAAGGTCTTTTTCATGGTGTCGCAATTCTTGATGCCGTAAATTTTCAACATGCGTTGTCCTGCGTTTTTCTGTTGGAAGAGGGGACGATATTTTATATCAGGTGGCTTTGCTTGATACTCCAGGGCACCTCAGGGCAATCGCATGAATGCTGAAGACATGCTTTGTAACGGCGAAGCCGCGCGAATCACCCTTCTCCCCTTGTGAGAGAAGGTGCGGGCGGAAGAGGGGTATGGTTCAGCATGTGCAAGCGTAGTTCCGTGCTGAATCGCTGCCACCCCTCTCCCCAGCCCTCTCCCACAAGGGGAGAGGGAGTGAAAAGGGGAGTAGGGGCACGGCGCGCCGTGCCCGTACAGCCGTGCCTCACGAAAAGCGGTATTGGTGATTTCATTAGCATTCATGCAATTGCCCTGCAGGGCACCTCCAGGCGGGCGATACAGCGTGAATTTAATGCTCATCGCACCGCCTTCAATCGCTGGCAAACGGCGGTTGACGGGCTTGACGAAGTCGACTGGCTGCCCATACGAAAGTCAGACCGATGACCCCCTATCAGGGGTTCCTCTTTACTTTACGGCACATCAGTTTGAATCGCACCCTCGTGTACCTGTCGAGAGCCTTTTTCTATCCGGGGGGATGCCCCCTCATGGTTTGGCGCTACGCATAAAATTTGTCTACGGCGTGCCTTCCGAATGTCGGGAGAGTAGGGCGGTGATGGCGTACAGGGTTTGCAGGTGGGGCGTGGGGGTTTTGGCGAGTCGGGCGAGTTCCAGAAGACCGCCCAGAATGCCTTCGACTTCCAGCGGGCGGCCCCGTTCCCGATCCTGGAGCATGGAGGTGCGGAATGTGCCGACGGTGCGGGCGCGTTCCAAGCGTTCGAGCGGGGATGTTTTGAGCGTAACGCCGTGCGCTTTTGCGACGGCATACGCCTCTTGCATACACGCGATTGCCAGGTCGCGGGTGGGCGCGAAATTGACGATGGCGTCGGTTTTCGCCCAGGTGAGCGCGGAGACGGGGTTCAAAACCGCGTTGCCCATCAATTTTTCCCATACATCGCGGCGGATGTCGTCGCTTTTTTGGGGATTCACGCCCGCTGTCCGCAACACGTCGATGGTCGCCGTCTCGCCTTTTGACGCATGACCGGGGAGAGGCGAACCCAGCATGAGGCGATCTCCGGAAGCGCAGCGCACCGTGACCTGATTGGGCGCCAGGGATTCAGCGGCCTTGTAAATCACGCAGCCCAGAACCCGCTCTGGCGGCAACACGGTGGGAATCGCGTTGTCCGGGTCGAGGCACTTGAGCGGCACGTTGGTCGTCCCTTGAAAATACCACCACGGAATGCCGTTTTGCAGGCAGACGATCAGCGTATCCGGGGTGAGCAGCGGCGCGATTTCCGGGAGCGACGGGAGAATTTGTTGACTTTTGACGGCGAGGAGCAACACATCAAACGTCGCGCCCGTATCGCGCGCCGCTGCCGCCGTTAGCACAGAAAGAGGTGCATCGGCAGGAACAATATGCAGACTTTTCTCCACGCGCCCGCGCATGTCGATGGCTTCGTAACGCAGTCCTTCCCGGTTGATTTCCGCCACGCGCTTCGGACGGGCGATGAGCGTTGCCGGAATGCCACGCAGGGCAAATTCGGCGGCAAGCCAGAGTCCAATCGCGCCCGCGCCGAAGATGGCGACTTTGGGAACCGTTGCCGCCGCCGTCATTTCAGAACGTCACCCGGTGCATGAGCCGATAGGCGGGCAGATAATCGGGCACGGCATAATGGAGGGTGGCGTGGTTATCCCAGATGGCAACGGCATTGGGCGACCACACAAAACGCGCCTGAAATTCAGGACGCTCGAACAGATGAAACAGATAGGCGAGCAGGTCGTCGCTCTGGGTGCGGCTTATCCCTTCAATGCGTTCGGTATATTTTGGGCTGGCGAAAACGAATTTTTCTCCGGTGACGGGGTGCGTTTTGATGATGGGATGACTGACCGGCAGGTGTTGGTTGCGCGCATCCCGATAGCGTTCTTCGCCGCCCGCCTGTGAGCGAAAGACATCCCCCCAGCCGCTGTGGTCGATGGAATGCAATGCCGTCAGGGTTTCCAGCCAGTCGGCAAGACCGGCGGGCAGGGTCTGATAAACCTTGCGGGCGCAAGACCAAAGGGTATCGCCACCCCGCTCCGGAAGTACGCGGGCGGCGAGTACGGCGCCTGCGGGTGGGGCTGTCTGATAGCTGCTGTCGTTATGCCATTGATCGGTGTTGTAACGCGGCCCGCCGGGTTTGGTTTCCACAAGTTCGACCAGTTCATGTTCCGCGCAGGCGGGAAAAAAGGTTTTCTCTCGACTGGGTGAACCGAAAATCTGCGCGACTTCGACTTGACGCGCGGGCGTCAGGGATTGGTCGCGCAAAAACAGGACGCCATGATGCGCTAACGCCAGACGGAGTTCTTCCGCCGTGGTCGTATCCAGCGCCCCTGCCAGATCAAGCCCCGTGATTTCCGCGCCGATATTGGGCGTGTAGGGCGTTAATTGAAAACGGGTGAATTTTGAAGCTGATGTCATTTTTTTCTCCTTGATGATGTGATGATGATGAATGTCGCCCTGCCGGATTTCGCCGTTAATTCCGATACCCCGGCAATTCCCTGTCCAGCCGACGCAAGAGCGCCGCCCATTCGCGTTTGCCTGCGGGCAGGAAAGACGATTGTTCGCTGACAATGGCTTTGGCTTGTTCCAGTGTGCGGTCGATCACCGCTTGCGGCAGAGCTTGCAAGGGAACCCCGGCGGACTGGGCGGCGAGCTGGAAGCGGCAGGCGCGTTCCACCCGCCAGATGCGGGAGAAGGCTTCCGCCATGTTGCGCCCGATGGAGAGCGTACCGTGGTTTCTTAAAATCAGGTTGTGCTTGTCGCCCAGGTCATTCAACAGGCTTTGCCGTTCCACGTTATCCAGTACGACCCCCTGAAAATCGTGATAAGCCAGATCGCCGAAAATCATCAGCGACATTTGCGTCAGCGGCAAAATCCCGTCTTTCTGGCAGGAAACGGCGACGCCTTCTCTGGAATGCAGGTGAATCACGGCCTCGGCTTCTGGCGCGTTGGCGTGAATCGCACCGTGAATGACCGTTCCGGCAGGGTTCAGCTCGCCCTTGCCGCCGATGACCTTGCCTTCCAGGTCGACTTCCAGCACGGAAGAGGCGCTCACTTCGTCGAACAACTGCCCCAGGGGATTCACAAAATAACGATCATGTCGCCCCGGCACACGCAGCGAGATGTGCGTCGCCAGCAAATCTGTCCAGCCGAACAGATGCGTCAATCGGCAGGCGGCGGCGAGTTCGACGCGGGCGTTCCAGGCGTCGGCGGTGGTGGTTTCTGTGCTCATGATGATGATGCTCCTTGGTTCGGGTCATGCGAGGGTGGGTCAGAAAAACGACGGGTAACGGGGGAATCCATCTTTTCGCAAACGTGCCGCGCAAAGGGAAAAGCGCTGGTCCAGGCGGGCGAGGTCGCGCCTAAAATGTGCAGGGAATGCGAATTTTTGAGGATGATGAAATCTTTTAAGAGCGCGCCGCTTTTCCGGTCAAAGAGACGCGGATGCAGCCCGACCTTGGCGGCGGGCAGCAGGTGTTCCGGTTTGACGGCGGGCAGGAGTTCCCGGACGGCCTCGAAAAACCAGCGGCGAAAATAGCGTCGACCTTCCAGCCAGGCTTGCTGGCGGTAGCCGTCCCGGTCGTGGAGAAACATCCGTGCCAGATCGCGCGTCATGCGAGCGGCTTCCGGCAGGCGCACGCTTTCCAGACCGCGATAGTGTTCGCGCCCAAAAGCGGGCACGGCGGTAGGGCCGAGATAAATCGTGCCGTCCGTGGCGGTTGTGGTGTGCACGCCCAACGTCAGCGTGCGGGCGTCGGGCACCGGGTAAATCAGGTGATTGAGGCGAATCCCCGCCTCCTCGCTCAATTTCCAGTACAAGCCCTTGAAAGGGAGCAGCGCGTAATCCTGCCCCATGCCGAATTCGTGCGCGATGCGGTCGGAATGCAGCCCGGCGGCATTGACCGCATAGCCGAAAGTCAGCGCCTCGCCGTGGCGTAAGGTTATTTTGCGCGTGGCGGCATCAATTTTTGCGACTTCCGCGCGGCAGCACACCTCAACGCCCAGCGCGCGCACTTCCTGCGTCAAGGTTTTCAGAACTTCGCCGGGTGTGCCGACGGCGGTATCGGGAACCCACAGCGCCTCGCCCGTGGCGGATCGGGCAGCGGGTTCAAGTTCACGGAGCGTCGCCTCATCCAGCTTTTCGGCGCGCACCCCGTTTTCATGGGCGCGGCGGTACAGGTTCTCCAATTGCGGCGCGTCTTTTGGCGAGGTGGGCACCAGAATTTTGCCGCAGCGATTCAAGGGCAGATGGTGCGCTGCATGGTATGCCGCCATTTCTGCCCGCCCCTTGCGGCAAAGCTCCGCCTTCAGTGAGCCGGGCGCGTAATAAATGCCGCTGTGCAGCACGCCACTATTGCGCCCACTGGAATGCCGCCCCGGTTCCGCTTCTTTTTCCAGCACGCGAACGCTTGCCCACGCATACTGGCGCTTTAATTCGCGGGCAACCGCAAGCCCAATCACCCCCGCGCCGATGACGATGAAATCAGAAGATGGCATGGTGAGCGCGTGACCAGTGGGCACGCGGGCGGGCGCGGTTCCAGAGTACGCCGCCCGCGTGATTGCCACCGTTGATGAGGAAATCCAGTATTTTTTTCATGTCGTCTCAATGCAGGGAAAACCTGAAGAGCCGACAGACTATCTGGAAAGGCATAGTCCGAAAATGAATATAAATTCATATATTAATCCGGTAATCGAATATACCGTCTGGCGCACGAGCGCCATATCATCGTCCTGTGTGCCTGGGAGCGCCAGCGTCCCCGTCGGCGGTTTTAAGATTTCCCGCGCACAACCAACCCCGCCGACGGGGACGCCGGCGCTCCCAGGCGGACGCGGGGCGATTCGTTCGGAAGCAGGGCGACGCTGCCCCCCATAAAAAAATGGCGCGTCCGCGACGCGCCATTTTTTATAAACCCACCAGCAGCAAAGCTGCTGCAACCTCTTGCTGATCCCTGATTTCTGATACCTGATCCCTGAAACTGGCGCGCCCGGAGCGATTCGAACGCCCGACCCCTTGGTTCGTAGCCAAGTACTCTATCCAACTGAGCTACGGGCGCGCTGCAAAAGAGGGCGCATTCTATAAGAAGAAAACGGGGATTGCCAAGTTTTTTGTTGATGTTGGGAGTAACTATCTTTGACCGCTTGCCGTCACTGCCCCATACGGGAGGAATCCCGGATAATCCGCTGCCCGCCCGCCGGATCCCACAAGACTCTCGTCAATCCTCAACCTTGAAGACAACGCAGCCCCCAGAAACCCGCTGTCACGTGTCACAACCACCGTGGCGGCGTCATCCTGCTCCGCGTCACCCCATGTGACGCGCGCCGCAGGTACCGTCTGCGCGTCATGAAGTTCAGTGGGGTGCGTGGCACATCCCGCCAGCACCCCCCCGACCAATACCATCGTGATCAACTTCATCTTTATTTCTCCTGGTAATATCGTTCAGGTGACGCCTGACCCTGGCTGCCTTCGAGATTCCGCCTGTATTGATGCAGGGCACGCGTGAGCAGGTCGGTGACGGTGATGCCCGTCTCCAGCGAGAGTTCCTTCAAGGCTCTCACATGCGGTAGAGAGGTTTTGTTACAAATGGGGTCGGACAAAGAGAATAAGGAAGAGCACAACGCCAATCGCGCCCAGAAACCACCATAAAACCTTCTGTGTGCTCTTATCATACCTGACCTGCGCCGCAGCCCTGTCCTCCCCCAGTTTCTCCTTCGCCAGAGCGTCTGGTGCCCCCTCAAGCGCCGTGCCACAATGCTTGCAGAGCGTCGCCCTGACCCGGACAAGCTCCTGACACGCGGGGCATCGCTTGGCTTTGCCCGTGTGAAGCTCCCGCTCTTCAAGCGCTTGTCGATTCACGGGCGATGCCCACGCCCCAAGGATGGCGAGCGGGCCAAACAGAAAGCAGCAGAACGTCCACCCCCCAAAATTCTGCCCTTTTCGTTGGGCAAGAATTCCTACCACGTTGATAGAGAGGATGACGACGCCGATGTACTGAAAAACGAGCAGGGCAATGATGAATTCCACGGTGAGTTCCTTTTGATGACTGGATATAAATGCCCCGCGTCAAGTTCAGCGGCGGCTCCATTTTACCGACTTACGCTTCATTGAAAGGGCTTCTGACCCGATGAAGGAACAAGCGGGAAACCCTTGATCCCACCTGCAAGAGCCGATATCCGCACGTCCATGACGCGACTACGAGATGCAGGGCGGAGTGCAGTTTGGCATAGGCGGGTGGTCAGGGCAAGAGGTTACTTACCCAGTTTTTTGTGTGTTTTTGTGTGTTTTTCAGCTTTGTTCCGGTCGAATGGCTGCCCGCACAATCGGCGCGGTTACGCCGGGGGCGAGTTTTTCGATGAAGGTGTAGGCGTAATCGCGCAGCCACGCGCCTTTGCGGACGGCGATGACGGTAGTGTTGGTCGGGAACAGTTCGGATTCCAGCAGCAGCAGGTCGCGGTCTTGCGCGGGGTCGAACGCCATCGCGGCAATCAGACCGACGCCCAGCCCCAGGCTGACGTAAGTCTTGATCACGTCCGCGTCAATGGCGGACAGCACGATGTCCGGCACGATGCCCGCCTGATTGAACGCCTCGTCGATGTGCGAACGCCCGGTGACGCCGGAGTGGTAGGTGATGATGGGATACTCGGCGATGGCTTCCAGCGTCAACTTGCCTTCGGCGTGAATCTTGATGAGCGGATGACCCGTCGGCACGATGATGGCGTGTCGCCAACTGTAACAGGGGAAGGTCGCCAGCTTTTCCGCGCCGACCAGACCTTCCGTAGCGATGCCCACATCCGCGTCACCGACGGCGAGCATGTCGGCGATTTCCTTGGGACCGCCCTGATGCAGCACCAGATGCACTTTGGGATAGGTTTCCTTGAACCATTTGATGACCTGCGGCAGGGCATAGCGCGCCTGGGTGTGGGTGGTGGCGAGGACGAAATTGCCGCTTTCCCGATTGGAAAACTGGTCGGCAATGCGGCGCAGGTTCTGGGTATCCAGCAGGATGCGCTCGACCACGCCAGAGAGTTCCCGCCCCGGCTCGGTCAGCCCCAGCAAACGTTTGCCGCGACGGGTGAAAATCTCCACCCCCAACTCGTCTTCCAAATCCTTGATGTGCTTGGAAACGCCGGGCTGCGAGGTGAACAACGCGCCCGCGACTTCCGTCAGATTGAAATCCTGGCGGATGGTTTCCCGCACGATACGCAACTGCTGCAAATTCATATCCATTGCCTTGTATTTGTATCAATTTGTAGCAGTTTATGCAGATGCCTGTAAAGTAAAAAAGACTAAAAAACTTAATGTTTATTCTTTTTTATTATAATCAGATAAAAAGAGGGCAGGGCTGGAGCATCAAGATCAAGCGACAGCATCGCTGTCGCAAACAACCTAACCCACTCCTTCCACCGCTACGCGACATCTCCTTCGGGGAGGGAGGCTTTGGGTAGGGCGCGCTCTCCGAGCGCGCCGGACGTTACATCCGGCGGTTTCGGAGAAACCGCCCTACCTGGCAAGGGATCTGCACCGTAAGGAGCCGAGGGAGTGGTTTTTGATTTGATGCGCCAACCTTGGGAAAGAGGGGCATACCCCCGGCATCAGCCAAAGCGGGCGTACAGTGGCGGCGCGAGGCGCGAAGGTTCGAGCAAATGCGCGGTTTCCGCGAGCACTCGTCCGATACGCTCCCGCAACAAGCTGTCCGTCAGCGTGTAATCGCCGTTTATGTCCTTGAGAAAACTCTGGTCGTGCGCGAACAGGGCGGTGGGTACGGTATGCACGCCGAAAAAGCTCAACAGCGGGCGCAACTGGTGTTCGAGCGTCAAGGCAAGTTGCTCGCTGCCGCCGGTCGCGGCAAGAATGGCAACCTTGCCTTGCAATGCCAGCGGGTCGAGCAGATCGAAAAAGTGTTTGAGCAAACCGGAGTAAGACGCCGTGTAAATGGGCGAGGCGACCACCAGCAAATCGGCTTCCCCCAGACTTTGCTGCGCCGCCTGCACCTTGGGCGTCAAATGCGCGGGATCAATACTTTGCCCCAGTTCCGGCGCAAGGTCGGCAATGGAGATGAACGTACTGCGCCCGCCCAGAATGGCGACGCTCTGCGCGAGCAATATCCTGACCAACGTCGTAGCGCGGGAAGGGGTGTCGAGACTGCCGGAAATGCCGACGATGTTAAGGCTCATGCGGAATGCTCCAGAAAGAGGGGAGGGACGCGCGCATTATCAAGGGCGCGTCGATGCAAATGAAATGATTTATTCCGATAAGCTCATGATGGCGAGATGGATAAACCTGTAGACGGGGGTGGAATTAGCAAATATCCGACCGTGCGGGTAAACGATGTCAGGCAGGGCAGGAGCGAAGCGCGCGCCGGATGTAATTCCAATTCGCATTAGAAGCGAACCTTTGTCGACTTCGCCTTGCCGTGCAAGAGCACTGTCTTCGGGCAGTCTTCGCGTCTCGCTTCTCATGCGAACCGGAATAACGGTGGCGGTTTCTTCGATCCTGCCCTGCCAAATGCATTGAATTTGCCCAAAAACAGGGCTTCAGGTAGAATGGCGCGGTTTTGCGAAGCGCCAGAGTGTCCGGTTTTCCAAGGGGTCTGGCGCTTGGCATATATTCATTTCAGGAGTTTTCCCGTGTCGCTCATCCCCAGTTTTCCGCCCGCCTTGCTTGTCCTCGCTGATGGAACGGTTTTTCGGGGTAGCGCCATCGGTGCCATCGGGCTGACCAGCGGCGAGGTGGTGTTCAACACCGCCATGACCGGCTATCAGGAAATTCTGACCGACCCTTCCTATTCGCGCCAGATTGTGACGCTGACTTATCCGCACATCGGCAATGTCGGCTGTAACGCCGAGGATTTTGAATCCGCAGCCAATTACGCCGCCGGTCTGGTCATCCGCGATTTGCCCAAGCAGGTTTCCAACTGGCGTGCCGCCGAGAGTTTGCCCGCCTATCTGAAAAAACATGCGGTCGTGGCGATTGCCGACATCGACACCCGCAAACTCACGCGCATCCTGCGTGACAAAGGCGCGCAGGCGGGTTGCATCATCGCGGGCGAGGCGGACTTGTCCAGGGCGCTGGCAGCGGCAAAGGCGTTTCCCGGCTTGGCGGGCATGGATCTCGCCAAGGTCGTGAGCGTCCGCGAGGCTTACGCCTGGGAGCAGGGCGAGTGGACTCTGCAACAGGGCTATACCCCCGCGCCGGAACCGCGTTTTCATGTTGTTGCCTACGATTTTGGCGTCAAGCGCAATATCCTGCGGATGTTGGCGGCGCGTGGTTGCAGGCTGACCGTCGTGCCCGCGCAAACGCCCGCTGCCGAGGCGCTGAAATTGCAGCCGGACGGCATTTTTCTGTCCAACGGCCCCGGTGACCCGGAGCCTTGTACCTACGCCATCGAAGCCATCCGTGAGTTTCTGGCGCAAGGCGTGCCGACCTTCGGCATCTGTCTGGGGCACCAACTGCTGGCGCTGGCTTCCGGCGCGCAAACCCGAAAAATGAAATTCGGGCATCACGGCGCAAATCATCCGGTTAAAGACCTCGATTCCGGTCAGGTGTTGATCACCAGCCAGAATCACGGTTTCGCCGTCGACCCCGCCTCACTGCCCGCCCATGTGCGCGCGACTCATGTGTCGCTGTTCGACGGTTCGCTGCAAGGCATTACCCGCACCGACGTGCCCGCCTTTTCTTTTCAGGGACACCCCGAAGCCAGCCCCGGCCCGCATGACGTGGCGTACCTGTTCGACCGTTTCATCAAGCTGATGGGACGTGCTCATGTCTGAGGGCGGAGCCATGCTGACTGACGTGACCATCGAAGGTCTGCGCGGCGTTGGGCGCGTGGAACTTGGGTTTGTTCCCGATCAGCGTGTCCATACGCTGTTTGGCGTAAACGGGGTGGGCAAGACCAAATGCCTGGAGGCGCTGTATTTGTTTTTGTTGGCGTCAAATAAGGACTTCCAGAATTTATCGAAGAATATGTGGCGTTCGCAAAATTCGTGGTCTGTCATGGCTCGTATGCGTGATGTGGCAAATGACCTCGCGTTTGAGATGCCTGAGACGGAACATTTCAAACTTTCGCAGTTATTCAACTTTGCGGCGTTAGATAGACAAAAACGCACAATGCCGCATAGCCTGCCCGTGATTTTTCTAGGTGCGGGTCATCGTGCCGACTTGGGAGACGAGCAATCTGCAAACTCGTTGCTGGGGAGCTTTGAGGAGCGCCGGAAAGCATATTTTAATAAGAGTGTTCATGCCCTTCAATCGAATCATCTGAGCAGTTTGGGTATGACAGGTGATGTGCGTCGGTGGTTCGTGATGCGGGCGCAATCGGTCAATCCCTATCAAAAATCCAAGGATAACCGACAAGTTGAGATTGATGCTGTGTTGTCCATGCTCCATGCAATGGAAGCACGTATTGACCCGGAGAGCTTGCAAGTCGATGCTGCTGGTCAGGTATTTCTGGAGGTTGATGGGCAAGCGCGTGAGCTTGGGGATCTGAGTTCCGGCTTCATTTCGTTGGTTAAATTGATGCAATCCATTGTGGCGGGCTATGCCGCCTTCACGAATGAGGTGCAATTGCAACGTGTGCAAGGCATTGTGCTGATTGATGAAATCGAATCACATTTGCATCCCGAATGGCAAGTCAAAATTATCCCTTGCCTGAAGAAACTTTTGCCCAATACCACTTTTTATGTGGCAACGCATTCGCCTTTGGTACTCACGCAGTTGAAGGACGGTGAAGCCTACTTGCTGGAACGTGGGGAAGACGGGGTTGTTCGCAGCCGGATGATTGAAGGCACGAGTCGGCGGCTTCTTGTCGATGTACTGGAGCGTGCTTTCGGGGTGGACTGCAACAAGCTCAAATTTCAGGCAATGGAACAAGACCCTGAGCAAAACCGAAAAGCCAAGCAGGGCTTGCTTTCTCTGTTGGACGAAGTAGGGAGCCAGGTATGAGGCGCAGGGTGCTGCTGGATAGCAATCTGCTGATCGGTGCGTTTGAACCCATGCCAGACAACTCCGCGCATGAGGCTGCAAAAGCGCTCTTTCGGCAACTCATGGGTGATGATGATGTCGACGTCTTTATTACGCCACTGATTCGCTACGAGGTGTTGCGTGGTGTGCGGCGAATTTCACAGGCGGACATGGAGGAGAAGCTGAATGCCATTCAGGAAATCCCCGTGCGTGAAAAGGAAGCCAACCGTGCGGCTGAGTTGTTCCATCTTGCCAGGGAAAAAGGTTTGTTTCAGTCTGGAAAAGACGAGAAAGACGCTTGTCCTGTGTGTGGATATTTCCCGCTGAACAAACATTCTTTCGATCTATTTCATTGCGCTTGTGCCGATGCTCATGGTATGAGAGTTGCGAGCCAGGATGACCACATCCAAAAAATCCAGAAACTAATTCAAGATAGTAAACAAAATGCCCAAACGTAATGACATAAAAAGCATCCTGATTATTGGCGCTGGCCCGATTGTGATTGGTCAGGCTTGCGAATTCGACTATTCCGGCGCGCAGGCGTGCAAGGCGTTGCGCTCCGAAGGCTACAAGGTGATTCTGGTCAATTCCAATCCGGCGACCATCATGACCGACCCGGAAACCGCCGATGTCACCTACATCGAACCCATTACCTGGCAGGTGGTGGCGAAGATTATCGAAAAAGAACGCCCTGACGCGCTGCTGCCCACAATGGGCGGTCAGACGGCGTTAAATTGCGCGCTCGACCTTGACCGCGAAGGCGTGCTGGCGGCATTCGGCGTGGAGTTGATCGGCGCTTCCAAAGAGGCGATTGACAAGGCGGAAGACCGGCAGAAATTCAAGGCGGCGATGGAAAAAATCGGTCTGGGTTCCGCCCGTTCCGCCATCGCGCATTCGATGGAAGAAGCCTTGCAGGTGCAGGCGGCCATCGGTTTTCCCGCCATCATCCGTCCTTCTTTCACCCTGGGCGGCACGGGCGGCGGCATCGCCTACAACATGGAAGAATTTGAAACCATCTGCAAGCGCGGGCTGGAAGCCTCGCCCACGCACGAACTGCTGATTGAAGAATCGCTGATTGGCTGGAAAGAGTTTGAAATGGAAGTCGTCCGCGACAAGGCGGACAACTGCATCATCATCTGCTCCATCGAAAACCTCGACCCGATGGGCGTGCATACCGGCGACTCCATCACCGTCGCGCCAGCGCAAACGCTGACCGACAAAGAGTACCAGATTATGCGCAACGCCTCGATTGCGGTGTTGCGCGAGATTGGCGTGGATACCGGCGGCTCCAATGTCCAGTTTTCCGTCAATCCCCAGGATGGTCGCTTGATTGTCATCGAGATGAATCCGCG
This sequence comes from Betaproteobacteria bacterium, assembly GCA_025997095.1. Taxonomy (GTDB): domain Bacteria; phylum Pseudomonadota; class Gammaproteobacteria; order Burkholderiales; family Rhodocyclaceae; genus Azovibrio. The sequence goes on from BNUD01000002.1 coordinate 19,704, forward strand.
CGTGTCGCGCTCATCGGCGCTGGCATCCAAGGCGACCGGCTTCCCGATTGCCAAGGTCGCCGCCAAACTCGCCGTCGGCTATACCCTGGACGAACTGGAAAATGAAATCACGGGCGGCAAGACGCCCGCGTCTTTCGAACCGTCCATTGATTATGTCGTCACCAAAGTGCCACGCTTTGCCTTCGAGAAATTCCCGCAGGCGGATTCCACACTCACCACGCAGATGAAATCCGTGGGCGAAGTGATGGCGATTGGGCGCACCTTTCAGGAATCCCTGCAAAAAGCCCTGCGCGGGCTGGAAGTGGGCGTGGATGGTTTCAACCTGAAATCCGTCGACCCGGACGCCATCGACGAGCAGTTGGCAAGACCATCGCCAGAACGCCTGTGGTACGTGGCGGATGCTTTTGGCATCGGCATGTCGCCGGAAAAGGTTTTTGAACTGACCCGCATCGACCCGTGGTTTTTGGGGGAAATCAAGGAAATCGTCGACCTCGAACTGGAACTGGAAAAACGCGATTTTTTGAGCCTTTCCGCCGAAGAAGTGCGCCACCTGAAACGCAAGGGATTTTCCGACCGCCGTCTTGCCTACCTGACGAAGAACACGGAATCCGCTGTGCGCGCGCACCGCCACGCGCTGAAGGTACGTCCGGTGTACAAGCGCGTCGATACCTGCGCCGCCGAATTCGCCAGCTCCACCGCCTATATGTATTCCACTTATGAAGAGGAATGCGAAGCCGCCCCCACCAACCGGAAAAAAATCATGGTCCTGGGCGGCGGGCCGAACCGCATCGGGCAGGGCATCGAATTTGATTACTGCTGCGTCCACGCGGCGATGGCGATGCGCGAGGACGGCTATGAAACCATCATGGTCAACTGCAACCCGGAAACCGTCTCCACCGATTACGACACCTCCGACCGCCTGTATTTCGAGCCGCTGACCCTGGAAGACGTGCTGGAAATCGTCGCCGTGGAAAACCCCGTCGGCGTCATCGTCCAGTATGGCGGTCAAACCCCCTTGAAACTCGCGCTTCAACTTGAAGCCAACGGCGTTCCCATCATCGGGACGACGCCCGAATCCATTGACATTGCCGAAGACCGCGAGCGTTTCCAGAAACTCTTGCACGAACTGGGTTTGAAACAGCCTCCCAACCGCACGGCGCGCACCGAAGAAGAGGCCTTGCGGCTGGCGCAGGAAATCGGCTACCCGCTCGTGGTGCGTCCTTCCTACGTGCTGGGGGGGAGGGCGATGGAAATCGTCCATGAGCAAAAAGACCTTGAACGCTACATGCGCGAGGCGGTCAAGGTTTCCAATGATTCGCCGGTACTGCTTGACCGTTTCCTGAACGACGCCTGCGAAGTGGACGTAGACGCGCTTTCCGACGGCGAAGAAGTCATCATCGGCGGCGTCATGGAACACATCGAACAGGCGGGCGTGCACTCCGGCGACTCCGCCTGCTCGCTGCCGCCGTATTCGCTCTCGCAAGAGATTACCAACGAACTTCGGCGGCAAACCAGATTGATGGCGAAAGCCTTGAATGTCTGCGGTTTGATGAATGTGCAATTCGCCATTCAGAACAACACGGTTTACGTGCTGGAAGTCAACCCCAGAGCTTCGCGTACCGTGCCCTTCGTTTCCAAGGCGACGGGGCTGCAACTTGCCAAGATCGCCGCACGCTGCATGGCGGGCAAGAGCCTGAAATCGCAAGGCGTGACGGGTGAAGTGGTGCCGCCGTATTTTTCGGTGAAGGAAGCCGTGTTCCCCTTCATCAAATTCCCCGGCGTCGACACCATTTTGGGGCCGGAAATGAAATCCACGGGCGAAGTCATGGGCGTCGGCAAAACGTTCGCGGAAGCCTTCGTCAAATCGCAACTGGCGGCGGGTGTGCGTCTGCCCAAAAGCGGCAAGGTCTTTCTGTCCGTCAAAGACAGCGACAAGACCAAGGCCGTGGAAACCGCCCGCCATCTCGCCAATGCCGGTTTCACCATCGTGGCAACGCGCGGTACCGCCACCGCCATCGCTGCGGCGGGCATTCCGGTCGACGTGGTGCATAAGGTCGTGGAAGGGCGCCCGCACATCGTCGACATGATTAAAAACAACGAAATCGCCTTGATTATCAACACGGTAGAAGAAAAACGTCAGGCGGTTAACGATTCGCGCTCCATCCGCATCTCCGGTCTGCAAGCGCGCGTCACCATCTACACCACCATCTGGGGTGCGGAAGCCGCAGCCGAAGGGATTACCTCCGGCGGCGAGTTGGTGGTTTATCCCATCCAGACTTTGCACGCGGCATTACAGTAAGATCAACCCTGAACACCTGCTGGCGAATGGCAATAGCATGGTTGCCATCCGCCAGAACTTTTATTGACCTCAGAAAACCGGAAATTCCCATGAGTAAAGTACCGCTGACCGTTGCAGGCGCTGAAAAGCTGCGCGCCGAACTGCACCAACTGAAAACCAAGGAACGCCCCGAAGTCGTCGCCGCCATCGCCGAAGCCCGTTCGCATGGCGACCTCTCGGAAAACGCCGAATACGACGCCGCCAAAGAACGGCAGGCGTTCATCGAAGGGCGCATCAAGGAAGTGGAAGGCAAACTCTCCAACGCCCAAATCATCGACCCGAAAGCGCTTGACGCCGACGGTCGTTGCGTCTTCGGCGCGACCGTAGAAATGGAAGACCAGGATTCCGGCGACTGTGTGACCTACCAGATTGTCGGAGAAGACGAAGCCGACATCAAAAAAGGCAAAATCTCCGTCAGCGCCCCGATTGCCCGCGCCCTGATCGGCAAATACGCCGGAGACATCGCCCAGGTACAAGCGCCGGGTGGCGTGAGGGCGTATGAAATTATTGACGTGCGCTACGAGTGAATGTGCGGTATCAGGGCAGATTAACAAATTAATACGCAAATCACTTGGCGCGCTCTTCGACCCCGCCCGCCTGGGAGCGCCGGCGTCCCCGCCGGCGGGGTTGGTTCCGCACGGAAAATCTTAAAACCGCCGACGGGAACGCCGGCGCTCCCAGCCCTCAACCCAGTTGGGCGCCGCATTCACCGCAAAAAGTATCGCCAGCGGCAATTGGCGCGGCGCATTTCGGGCATACCGTCTGCGGGGCAGGGGGAACGGCGGCGGCAACGGGAGCCGCAACGACTGGAGCGGGGCGGGGCGCAGGGGTGACGGGCACATTGCCATAAGCCACAGCGCGGGTATTGCGCTCAATGCCGACCAGAACGGGCACCACCATCGCGACCACGAACAGTAAACTCAGCGCGATGGCGGCGCCGATGGCGGGCAGGCGCGAGGTCTTGGCTTCATTTTCCTCGCTCTTGACTTTCTGCAAGGCCTCCCCGAAGTGTGCGAAATAGAGGTCGGAAATCTTGTCGGCAGTGTTTTCAGCGACGCGACCATTTTTTGTCATGTACGCCATGCCTTCATCCAGAAATTTTTCCCACCCGTTAATGAAGTCATCCCGCCGTTCTTTGGGAATCCCTTTTTGCAGCACCTCGACCATTTCGTCGGTCTTGTTGCCACGGGTAATTTTGCCAAAGCCGCCGCCGTACTTTTGTTCTCCCCGCAACCCGTGTTTGGTGACGATGCTGAGAATTCGCTGTCCGTACTTGTTGGAAATATCCAGCTTTTCCTGCTGGGCTTGCACATCGTCTTCGGAAAGACTCAAAGAAACCTGTTTCTGAACTTCCTCATCGCCGAACCGGGGCGTATTGAAACTGCCAGACCCAAAACTGCTGAGGGTATACAACAGCGCGATCACCGCGCCCAAAAGCGCAACCGTAGCAACCGCCAGAGAAATCCATTTGGCAATGCTGAAAAAGAAGGGACTTTTAGCTTGAGACATGACACACCTATGAGGATGGGAAAATGCGGATTCTATCTCAAAAAGCGTGGCAACAGTCTGAAAGTCAATCTGCTTGGGATACCCGACAAAATTACCATCAATAATGGGCACACCAACAGCGCCGGAACATATCGGATGGAACAACTTCAGATCGGCGATGGATATGTACTGACCGATGACCAGGCGCAGGATCTGATAAGCGCGATGGCAGGACGTATTCTGCCGACGACTGAACAGGATGCCAACGATGCCCTGATTCAGGGGATTGGGGCGATTTGGGCGTTTGATCCGTCGATGATCTGATCACGAAGAATGGTGTCGACAAGGGGCGGGCGATACCCGCCCTTTCTTTTTGTACAGTCAGGGAGCATCTTTTTCGAAGGGCATGAGAAGATAAATGCTCAAAAAATCAGACAGTTGCGAGGCTTAAAAAGAGAATGGGCGCTTAAGCGATCATGCGATACCCATTTGATGGGGAGCCGCCGAAGATACCTCTGTGAATGCCGTAGATAAGCCATAAAGGCGCTTGAAATACAATTTTGTTGCAGTTAATGCTTGCCAAAAGGCAAATGTTTTTATAAGCTACTCCGGCTTTAATAACGAAAGGAGCAGTCATGGTTGATATTACGAGTCTGTCGCTGGTTGAACTGAAAGATCTTGAACGCAGGATTCCCAAGGAAATCCGTCGCCGCGAAGTGGATGAGCGGGTGAAAGTGCGCCGTGAATTGGAAGCCCTCGCGCAAGCGCGTGGTTTTTCCCTGAACGACGTTGTGGCGGAAGCCCGTGTTTCCGGTCGTGGGGGCAAGCGTGGTGTGGTGAGCATCAAATATCGCCATCCCCAGCAAGCCGATTTGGCCTGGTCGGGGCGTGGTCGCAAGCCCCGCTGGGTTGAAGCCTGGTTGGCAAATGGTGGTGCGCTGACTCAACTCGAAGTTTGATTTACGAGTGATTCAATGCGAATTCTCCTGAGTAATGATGATGGTTATTTCGCCCCCGGTATTCTTTGCCTGGCGGAATCTTTGCAGGACTTGGGAGAAATTGTCGTAGTGGCGCCAGAGCGTGACCGTTCTGGCGCCAGCAATTCCCTGACACTGGGGCGCCCGCTTTCCCTGCGGCAAGCGCCGAACGGGTTTTATTTCGTCGATGGCACGCCGACCGATTGCGTGCATCTCGCCGTGACGGGCATGTTGGAAGATTTGCCGGATATGGTGATTTCCGGTATTAATCACGGCGCGAACATGGGCGATGACACGGTTTATTCCGGCACGGTCGCCGCCGCGACTGAAGGTTATTTGCTGGGGATTCCTTCGCTGGCCATTTCACTCGCCAGCAAAGATTCCAGTTATTTCGATACAGCGGGCAAGGTTGCGCGCGCGCTGGCGCAACGCTTCATTGACAAGCCGGTTTCCGAACCCGTGCTGTTGAATGTCAATGTGCCGGATGTTCCTTATGAACAACTGGCGGGCATTGCCGTGACCCGTCTGGGTAAACGCCACAAGGCGGAACCCGTGATCAAAATAACCTCGCCGCGCAATGAAACGATGTATTGGGTCGGCGCTGCCGGCGCCGCGCAGGATGCGGGCGAAGGTACGGATTTTCATGCCGTGGCAAAAAATTGGGTGTCAATTACGCCCTTGCAAATTGACCTCACTCATCAACAACAGCTCGCGCGTATCCGCAACTGGCTGGAATGAATCATCCTTTATCGCTTGCGGGGATCGGCATGACTTCCCGGCGAACGCGGGAACGGATGATAGCCCGTCTGCGCGCCAAAGGCATCGTCGATGAAACGGCGCTGGCGGCGATGAATGCCGTGCCGCGCCATATTTTTGTGGAAGAGGCGCTGGCCTCCCGCGCCTACGAAGACACGGCGCTGCCGTTGGGCTTTGACCAAACCATTTCGCAACCTTACACTGTGGCGCGGATGCTGGAAGCCCTGCTCAACGGTCGCAAATCCCTGGGCAAAACGCTGGAAGTCGGCGCGGGTTGCGGCTACCAGACGGCTGTTTTGGCGCACCTCTGCCGCGACATTTATGCCGTGGAGCGCATTGAAGCCTTGCTCGCCAGAGCGCGGCGAAATCTGGAACAATTGCCGGATATTTCAGCGCGTCTGCATCTCGAACACGCCGATGGCAGCCTGGGTTTGTCGAAATCCGCCCCTTTTGACAGTATCATTGTCGCCGCCGCTGCCCCCGCTGTACCGCAGGATTTGTTGCGGCAGTTGGCGCCTGATGGCGTTCTGGTCTTGCCAGTGGGGGGCGATGAACAGTATCTTTACCGCATTGAACGGAAATTGCAGGGTTTTGTGGAAACACGCCTGGAATCCGTTCGTTTTGTTCCCTTGTTAGCGGGGCTTAGGCTTAAATGATTCGCAAAAACCTTCTTTCCTGTCGGATACTTCCGGCGGTCTTGATTTTATCCGTGCTGTTGTCCGGTTGCGTCAGCACCTCGCCCGCGCCCGTGGTCGACCATTCTTCCGGCGGCGGCAACGCGGGCATCAAACCCGCGCAGCCCACAGGCCCCGGCTTTCATACGGTGAAAAAGGGCGACACGCTCTACAGCCTCGGTCTTGAATATGGGCAGGATTACCGCGACATCGCGGGCTGGAACTACATCACCGACCCCGGCGTGATTGCCATCGGGCAGGTTCTGCGTGTCTTGCCGCCGGAAGGGACGACGGCTGCCGTGACGACGGCTCCCGTCAATTCCGGGGCGGTCGTCGAGACCCGCCCGCTGGACGGCGCGCCGCCACTGGTCGTTGCGCCCGCCGCCAGCAGCAATACCGCATCCTTGAAACGCGAACCGCGTGTTAACAAGGAACCTTATTCAGACGCGCTCTACGCCAGCCTGCAAAAAACGGACGCCGTAACAAGCTCGTCCACAACGACCGCCACGCCACCTGCAACGACGACAACACCCGCGACGCCCCCCGCGCCGACCACGAGCACGACAACCGCCAGTGCCGACGGCTTGAACTGGGCATGGCCTGCCAGCGGCAAGGTCGTCGGCAACTTCGCCCAAACCAAAGGTCTGGAAATCGGCGGCAAGGCGGGGGATGCCATTCTGGCGGCGGCGGATGGTCGCGTGGTGTATGCCGGGAACGGGTTGAAGGGTTACGGCAATCTCGTCATCATCAAGCACAATGCCAGTTACATGTCGGTCTATGCCCATAACCAGAAAATTCTGGTCAAGGAACAGCAGGATGTGAAGCGGGGCGCAAAAATCGCCGAAATGGGCAAAACGGACAGCGATACCGTCAAGCTGCACTTTGAAGTGCGAAAGCAGGGCACGCCGCTTGAACCCTTGAATTATCTGCCCAAAAAATGAGCACAACGCGCGACCTGCCGGAAGAAGACAACGAAGAAAATGCATTGTCATTCGAGGAGGCGCGCGTTCAGGAAAGTGAAGAAGAAACAGCGGAAATCGGCGAAGCACAAGCGGAAAAAGTCGACTTTATCGAAGATGTCACTCAGCTTTATCTGAACCAGATTGGCGAAAAGCCCCTGCTTTCGCACGACGAAGAACTGGATTTTGCCCGCAAAGCGCGCGCGGGCGATTTCGACGCCCGCCAGAAAATGATTGAACACAATCTGCGTCTGGTGGTGAATATCGCCAAGCATTACCTCAATCGGGGCATTCCCCTGCTGGACTTGGTGGAAGAGGGCAATCTGGGGCTGATGCACGCGCTGGAAAAATTCGACCCGGAGCGCGGTTTTCGCTTTTCCACTTACGCGACCTGGTGGATACGCCAATCCATCGAGCGCGGCATCATGAACCAGTCGCGCACCATCCGCCTGCCCGTGCATGTGTTAAAAGAAATCAACATCGTATTGCGCGCCATGCGCCAACTGGAACCGGACGCCTCGCGCGAGCGCACCATCGAACGGGTGGCAGCCCTGCTCGACAAACCGAGGGATGAAGTTCGCCGCATCCTGCATCTGAACGAATACATCGCCTCGCTGGACGCGCCGCTGGAAATCGACGCTTCCCATTCAGCGGTGGATTTCATCGTCGACGAAACCGGCGCCGACCCGGAATCCCTGTTGCAAAGCCACGAAATCACGCAACGGGTCAAAGACTGGCTGGGGCAACTTTCCGAGCGTCAGCGGCAGGTGATTGAGCGGCGTTATGGTTTGAACGGACATGAAATTTCCACACTGGATCATATTGCAGCCGACCTCGCGCTAACACGCGAACGGGTGCGCCAGATTCAAATGGAAAGCCTCGGACGCCTGCGCCAGATTCTGAAACACGACGGGATTACCCAGGAAAATATGCTGTGATTCAGGTATTGGGTGACAGGGGGCAGGTGACAGGTGTCAGAGAATGTTACCGGCGCTTTGCGCCGCAAATTACTGTCACCTGACACCTGCCCCCTGATCCCTGAACTATAATCCCGCCCTATGGTTTCCGTCGTACATTCCGTCGCCGCGCAAAGCGACGATCAACAATTTCTCCAAACCCTCACGGATGGGCTGGGCGCTGGCGAATCTGAACGTCTTGCCAGCGCGCTTTCCTTTGCCCGCGAAATTTACGCCGATGCCCGTCTGGGGAGCGGCGAGGGCATGTGGTCGCACGCGCTGGGGATCGCCCTGATTGTTGCCGGGCTGAAACTGGATGCGGATTCGCGCATCGCCGCCCTGTTGTTCGCCGTCGCCGCCCGCGATAAAACGGCGGCGGAGCGGGTTGGCGAACGCTTTGGGTCGGATGTCCTGCAACTGGTGCACGGCATGACGCAACTGTACCGTTTGCGTCCCGTTACCCGCGATTTCGTCGCGAGCAGTACGGGCAACGACAAGAACGCGCAGGATACCCGCGCCCAGGTTGAAATCCTGCGAAAGATGCTGCTGGCGATGGTGGAAGACATTCGCGTGGTGCTCCTGCGGCTGGCGTCGCGCACGCAAACCCTGCGTTATTACGCCGATGCGCCGGACGATTTGCGCGCCCAGGTTGCCCGCGAAACGCTGGAACTCTATTCGCCGCTCGCCAACCGTCTGGGCGTCTGGGAACTCAAATGGGAACTGGAAGACCTGTCTTTTCGCTTTCTGCATCCCGATACCTACCGGACCATCGCCAGGATGCTCGATGAAACCCGTCTGGAACGGGAGCAATTCATTGCCGATGCCATCGGGCGCGTCAAGGGCGAGCTTGCCGAGTTGAGCATCGGCGCGGAAATTTACGGGCGTCCCAAACACATCTACAGCATCTGGAACAAGATGCGAAAAAAGAATCTGGAATTCACCGATGTGTATGACATCCGCGCCTTGCGGGTGATTGTGGAGAGCGTCAAGGATTGCTATACGGCGTTGGGCATTGTGCACAACATCTGGTCGCCCATTTCCAAAGAATTCGACGATTACATTTCCAATCCCAAGAGCAACGGCTATCGTTCCCTGCACACCGCCGTGCGCTGCCCGGACGCGCGCTCGCTGGAAGTGCAGATTCGCACCCGGGAAATGCACCAGCACGCCGAACTGGGCGTCGCGGCGCACTGGCGTTACAAGGAGGGGAGCAAGAGCGCGGGGGACAATTACGACGCCAAAATCGCCTGGCTGCGCCAGTTGCTCACCTGGAAGGATGAAGTCACCGACAGTTCCGACTGGGTGCGCCACTACAAGGAAGCGGCGCTGGGTGAGACCATTTACGTGCTCACGCCGCAGGGCAGGGTGGTGGATTTGCCGCGCGGGGCGACGCCGCTGGATTTTGCCTATCGAGTGCATACCGATTTGGGGCACCGCTGTCGGGGCGCGAAAATTGACGGTCAGCTTGCCACGCTGAACACCGCCCTGAAAACCGGACAGCGCATCGAAATCGTGACCGCCAAACAAGGCGGTCCGTCGCGGGATTGGCTGAATGCCACGCAAGGCTACCTGCACACCAAGAGCGCGCGGGTAAAAGTGCGGCAATGGTTCGCCAGTCGGGCGTTGGAAGAAACCTTGGCGGAAGGCAAGGTCATCATCGCCCGCGAATTGCAGCGTCTTGGGCAAAGCGGCGCCAATATCGACGAATTCGCCCGCCGGGTCGGGTTTGCCAAAGCGGACGATCTGTATATCGCCGCCGCCCGTAACGAACTCAATCTGCGCCAGTTCCAGTCCGCCGTGCGCGGCGAACAGCCTGCCGTTGAAGAAACGCCGGAAATGGCCGTTTCGCTGCGGCGTCCGACGGAAGAAGCCAAAGGCATTTTGATTGTCGGCGTAGACCGCCTGCTCACCCAGTTGGCGCGTTGCTGCAAGCCCGCGCCGCCGGACGCCATCGAAGGCTTTGTCACACGCGGGAAAGGCGTTTCCATCCATCGCGTCGATTGTTCCAATTTCCAGAATCTGGCGACCCGCCATCCCGAACGGGTGATTGAAACCGAATGGGGCGGCGCGGAAGCGGCGGGCGTTTTCGCGTCTGACATCGTGGTCGACGCGCACGACCGACAAGGGCTGCTGCGCGATGTTTCCGAAATTTTCGCCAAGGAAAAAATCAACGTCATCGGCGTCAACACCCAATCCAAACAGGGCAAGGCGCGCATGGGATTCACGGTGGAAGTCCGCAATCTCACGCAATTACAGCGCACGCTGGAACTGATTCACGACGTTAAAGGTGTGGTTGCGGCACGAAGGGGGTGAGGGGAGGGCGGTTTCATCCGGTTCATCAAGCGCAACGGTTTTCGTCGGGCAAGCGTTCTTTGGGAGCGACGGCTTCAACTTCGCTGACCCAACGAGAAACTACGCTCCTCGCTTTTGACGTGGTTATCGGGCATTTCATTGGCATTCATGAGATTGCCCTGAAGACAGTTTTTGTCACGGATGCCTGAATTGTGGACGTGTTAGAATAGCGGATTCTATCCAATAGATGCGTCTACGCAACATTCTGGCGTTATCAGCAAAGGAACTCCCAGGAATTATGGAACAACAATTCGCCAAAGAAACCATTCCCGTCAATCTTGAAGATGAAATGCGTCGTTCCTACCTCGATTACGCCATGAGCGTGATTGTGGGGCGTGCCCTGCCGGATGTGCGGGATGGCTTGAAACCCGTACATCGGCGCGTGCTTTTCTCCATGAACGAAGTCAGCAACGACTGGAACAAGGCTTACAAAAAATCCGCACGTATCGTCGGGGATGTCATGGGTAAATACCACCCGCATGGCGACTCGGCGATTTATGACACCATTGTTCGCATGGCGCAGAATTTTTCGCTGCGCTACATGCTGGTGGACGGGCAGGGGAACTTTGGCTCCGTGGATGGCGACTTTGCCGCCGCCATGCGGTACACGGAAATCCGTATGGCGCGTATCGGGCACCAGTTGCTCGAAGACATCGACAAGGAAACCGTTGATTTCGGTCCCAACTACGATGGCACGCTGCAAGAACCTCTGGTATTGCCGACGCGGATTCCCAATCTGCTGATTAACGGTTCTTCCGGCATCGCGGTGGGCATGGCGACCAATATCCCGCCGCACAATCTGAATGAAGTGGTGGCGGGCTGTTTTGCGCTCCTGGAAAATCCGGCGATTACCACTGACGAATTGATTGACATCATTCCCGCGCCGGACTTCCCCACGGCGGGCATCATCTATGGCGTGCACGGCGTGCGCGAAGGGTATCGCACCGGGCGCGGGCGCGTGGTGATGCGGGCGAAAACCCACTTTGAACCGATTGGCACCGGCGACCGGCAAGCCATCATCGTCGACGAACTGCCCTATCAGGTAAATAAAAAGACCTTGCAGGAAAAAATCGCCGAACTGGTCAACGACAAGCGCATCGAAGGCATTTCGCATATTCAGGATGAATCCGACAAATCCGGGATGCGGCTGGTCATCGAATTAAAGCGTGGCGAAGTGCCGGAAGTCGTCTTGAACAACCTCTTCAAGATGACCCAGTTGCAAGATACCTTCGGCATGAACATGGTGGCGCTGGTCGACGGTCAACCCAGGCTTTTGAACCTGAAACAGATGCTGGAATGTTTCCTCGCGCACCGCCGCGAGGTGGTCACGCGGCGCACGGTCTTTGAACTCCGCAAGGCGCGCGAACGCGGGCACATTCTGGAAGGGCTGGCGGTGGCGCTCTCCAATGTGGATGACATCATCGCCCTCATCAAAGCCGCGCCCACGCCCGCCGACGCCAAGCGCGAACTGATGTCGCGGCATTGGAAAAGCTCGCTGGTGGCAGACATGCTGCAACGCGCTGCCGCCGATGTCAGCGCCTCGCGTCCCGAAGGTCTTGCCCCCGAATACGGCTTCTCCGCTGCGGGCTATCTCCTCTCCGACGCGCAGGCGCAAGCCATTCTGGAACTGCGCCTGCAACGACTGACCGGTCTGGAGCAGGACAAAATCGTTGCCGAATACGGCGAAGTGCTGGAAAAAATCATCGACCTTCTGGATATTCTGGCGAAACCGGCGCGCATCACCCAAATCATCATCGAAGAATTAACCGCCGTCCGCGACCAGTTCGGTGACGAACGTCGTTCCGAAATCGTCATCAACGCGCAGGATTTGGGCATTGAAGACCTGATTACGCCGCAAGACCTGGTGGTCACGCTCTCCCACACCGGCTACATCAAGTCGCAACCGCTGGCGGATTACCGCGCCCAACGGCGCGGCGGGCGCGGCAAACAGGCGACGCAGATGAAAGATGAAGATTTCATCGACCAGTTGTTTGTCGCCAATACCCACAATTACATTCTCTGTTTCTCCAATCGCGGGCGTTGTTACTGGCTCAAGGTCTACGAGGTGCCGCAAGGCAGCCGCAACAGTCGCGGGCGTCCCATCATCAACATGTTCCCGCTGGAAGAAGGCGAGCAAATCAACGCCATTCTGCCGGTGCAGGAATTCTCTGATGACAAGTATGTGTTCATGTGCACCGTGCAGGGCGTGGTCAAAAAAACCTCGCTTGCCAACTTCTCCAATCCCCGCAAGGCGGGCATCATCGCCGTCGATCTGGACGAAGGCGACGTGCTGGTGGGCGCGGAACTCACCACTGGCGAGAGCGACATCGTGCTGGTTTCCAACGGCGGCAAAGCCGTCTGGTTCGGCGAAGATCAGGTGCGCCCGATGGGACGCCAATCGCGCGGCGTGCGCGGCATGATGCTGCAACCCGGTCAGCAAGTCATCTCCTTGCTGGTTGCCGAAAACGAAGAAGAAACCGTGCTGGTGGCGACCGAAAACGGCTACGGCAAGCGCACCCGTCTGGGCGACTTCCGCCATTCCGGTCGCGGCAAGCAAGGCGTGAAGGCGATTGCGGTGAGCGAACGCAACGGTCACATCGTCGCCGCCAAGCTCGTTACCGACGAAGACGAAGTGATGCTGATTACCACTGGCGGCGTGCTGATTCGCACCCGCGTCTCCGAAATCCGCGAACTCGGACGCGCCACCCAGGGGGTTCGCCTCATCGCGCTGGACAGCGGCGAAAAACTCACCGGACTGGAAAAAGTGGCGGAAACCGGCGTGGATGATGAAGAAATGGGTGACAACGCCGAATCTGGCGCCACGCCTGACGACATTGTTGACAACGTGCCCGCCGCCGACGAAGGAGACGCCGAATGAGTCGTATCTGGAATTTCAGCGCCGGTCCCGCCACCCTGCCGGAAGCCGTATTGCAACAAGCGCAGGCGGAACTGCTCGATTGGCACGGCGTTGGCGCGGGCATCATGGAAATGAGCCATCGTGGCAAATACTTCACCGAAGTCATTCAGACCGCCGAAGCCGACCTGCGCGAACTGCTCGCCATTCCCCAAAATTACAAAGTGCTGTTCCTGCAAGGCGGCGCGACCCTGCAATTTTCCGCCGTGCCCATGAACCTGTTAAATGGGCGTTCGGCGGATTATGTGGCGACCGGCGCCTGGTCGAAAAAAGCGCATCAGGAAGCCGGACGCATCGGCAAAGCGCGTCTTGCGGGCAGCACGGAAGCGCAAGGTCAGCCCGCCGACGGCTTCATCCGCCTGCCGCGTCAGGACGAACTGAACCTCGACCCGCAAGCCGCCTACCTGCACGTCTGCACCAACGAAACCATCCACGGCGTCGAATTCTTGGACGAAGCCCATCTGCCGCAAACGCCCGCGAATATCCCCGTTGTTGCGGACATGAGTTCGCACATTCTCTCCCGCCCTATGGAAGTCAGCCGTTATGGGATTATTTATGCTGGCGCGCAAAAGAATGTCGGACCATCCGGCTTGACCCTCGTCATCGTGCGCGAAGACCTGCTGGGTCACGCGGGCGCAAACGTGCCAAGACTGCTGGATTACAAGGTGCAGGTCGAAAACGACTCCATGCTGAATACGCCGACCACGTTTTCCATCTACCTCGCCGGTCTGGTCTTCAAATGGCTGAAAGCGCAGGGCGGTTTGGCGCGCATCGCGGAAATCAATCAGGAAAAAGCCGCGCTCCTCTACGCCGCCATCGACAACAGCCAGGGCTTTTACCAGAATCCGGTCGCCTCCGAATGTCGTTCCCTCATGAATATCCCCTTCCGCCTGCCCAGCGTGGAACAGGAAGCCGAATTCGTCCGCGCCTCCGAAGCGGCGGGCTTCATGGGCTTGAAAGGACACAAATCCGTAGGCGGCATCCGCGCCTCACTCTACAACGCCATGCCACTGGCGGGCGTGGCGGCGCTGGTGAAGTTCATGCGGGAGTTTGCAGCGAAGGGGTGAAAAAAGCATTGGCATCGCTATCCGTAATGGTTGCTTCATAAAAAGTGGAAAATTCACCACGATTTAATCTCAAACTGAGATATACTGTGCAGTATGAAACTCATCAGTAATCGCGCCTTGCGGGAATTTGCCCTTGCGTATCCTGATGCCGACATACCACTTCAGGGATGGCGGCGTGTCATCGAGAAAAATCGTTTTTCCAATTGGGCGGAACTCAAGGCAGCGTTTCATGCCGTGGACAAAGTAGGGGCGCTGACGGTGTTCAACATCGGGGGCAACAAATATCGTCTGATTGCCTATATCCGCTTTGAAAAGCAGGTGCTGTACGTCAAGACGGTACTCACCCATAAGGAATATGACCAAGGGAACTGGAAATCATGAACTCGCAAACCGACATCAAGCATCTTCTTCCCGCATGGGAATGTTTTCGCGCCGCGACCGACATCATGCCGATTCGTGACGAAGCGCACTATGCGCGTATGAACGTCCTGCTGGAAACATTGTTGGTAGAAGCAGGAGGCGATGAATCGAATCCGGCGTCAGAATTGCTCGACATCGTGGGCGACCTGATTGCTGACTATGAAGCAAAACAACATCCCTTGCCGGAAGCGAGCGGAATTGATGCCCTGAAATTTCTGATGGAAGCGCATGGATTAAAGCAAAGCGACCTGCCGGACATTGGCTCGCAAGGCGTGGTTTCGGAAATTCTGGCGGGCAAACGGGAACTCAACGTTCGCCAGATTCGTGCGCTGGCGGAACGTTTTGGTGTTTCGGTAGCGACTTTTATTTGATACCGGGCGGATGACCAGATTGACGGATAAGTGTTGGGTTCAGCTCCGCTCCTCGCTTTTGACGCGGTTTTGGGTATTCGCGGGGGGTTGGGAAGTGTAGGTGGGCACGTTTCATGTGCCCGACATCGCCTCGCAGATTGGGGAAGTTCGCCGTTGCCGGGAGCGCAGGCGGCATCAAAGGCGGTTTCAAGATTTTCCGTGCGGAGCCACCCCGTCGACGGGGACGCCGACGCTCCCAGGAAACACGCCCGGATGGTTTCATTAATCTGACAGCGTGTATGGGCTGAGCAAGTCGGTTCTCATTTTACTCAGCGCTTCATATCGGCATGGGCGAGATAATTGGCACGGGGGATGTGAGCAAGTCGGCTCTCATTTTACTCAGCGCTTCATAGCTGTAAGGCACATCGACCACATTGATTTTGTCCAGCAGCCAGTCGACAATCTGTTTTTCCATCAAATACACAGCGGCGCTATCCCTGATGTGATCGGTATCATAGGCTTGATGATAAACCCGATAAAGCTCTTTGATGCGCGCCTGTATTTGTTCTGGCGTCACCCGGAATTCATGGATGTTGTTGATTTCATCAAAAACAAGATTCAGGCGCACATCCCTTTGGGCTTTCTCATGGAACCATGCGGCTTGAGCCTCATTCGATGCGTCGGATGGGGCATCTTTAAGGCTGCCCATCATATTGACAAACGACTGCATTTTGTCCCGATCTTCCTGTTGTAATTGCCGGGCTTTCTCTTTAACCAGTTCTTCCGGCACGGGAAATGGGTGTGCCGCCAGCACGGCATCAAAAACCCGTCTTTTGGTTAATCCATAAACGAGCTTCTCTGCCTTTTGTTCCAGGGTTTTCCTGATCATGGCGTGTAGTTTATCCAGATCGCCATCATCAATTTCGTAGCGGGTGAAAAAATCGTGATCGAGTTCTGCGGGTGTCCATGTTTTGACCTCGGAGACCGTCAGGTGAATTTGAGCCTTCTTGCCTGCCAGCGCCTTGGTCTCATGATCGTCCGGGTAAGTGAACTCAAAATTTTTCACTTCGCCCGCTTTCATGCCGACGATTTCAGCATCGAATGCTTGCCACGCCGCATCGGTTTCCCCCAGCGTGATCTCATAATCCGTAAATGTTTCATTTTCAGGGAGTGGCGCGCCATTTAGCGTTCCATCATAACTGATGGTCACAAAATCACCCGATTCCGCCCCTCGCGTGACGGTTTTGTCGTCTCCTTGTTCCAATCGCATCTCCTGAAGTTCTTCATCAATATCGGCGGCGGTGATTTCCAGAATTGGACGCTCAATGGAAATTTGCGACAGATCCGCCAGTTCGACGTGCGGATAAACCTCAATCGTTGCCAAAAATTTCAGTTTCGCCGGATCGTCAGAGGTCGTCGCGGTCATGCTGATGGCGGTAGCGACCTGGAGATTTCTGGCAGTTGCTTCTTGTTGCAAAGCCAACTCTGATAACTCGATCAAGGTTTCCTGATCCGCTTCCTGTCCATAATCCTGTTCCAGCAGACGAAGGGGCGCTTTGCCGGGGCGAAAGCCAGGAATTCTGACCGTGCGGGCGATGTGGCGCAGATAGGCTTCGCGCTTTTTTTTCAGTTCCTGAATGTCAATCGCAAGCGTCCATTGATGCCGCAAAGGATTGGCGGAACCATCGGGAACAGAGGTGTTTGTCGGCGTCTGTGCGTTCATGAGAGGGAGAAATTTTGAATCGAAAAGGGCGAATGTAGACCAGGCAAGCCGAAGGCGCAACCGAAGAATCACCCCTCGCCCCTTGTGGGGGTATGGTTCAGTATGTGCAAGCGTAGTTCCGTGCTGAACCAAACCAAACCATCCCCACGAGGGGGAGGGAGTGAAGGAATTGACAGCCTCTCTCCCACGAGAAGAGAGGGTGTGAATCCACATGCTAAAATCGCCGCCTTGTTCATCCCCCCTCTACACACACCGCCATGTCGCAAAACACCTCTAATGACGACGCGCTGCCCGCGCGTTCTTCACTCTCTTACATTCGCGCCATTTCTGCCTATCAGCCCGGTAAACCCATTACCGAACTGGCGCGTGAAATGGGGCTGCCGGTCGAATCCATCGTCAAGCTGGCTTCCAATGAAAATCCTTTGGGCATGAGTCCGAAGGCGAAGGAGGCCGCCATTTCCGCTTTGGGGGGGGGCGAGCGTTATCCCGACCAGTTTTCGCTTACGGCAACGCTGGCGGCGCGGCATGGTGTGGCGGCGGGGCAGGTGGTGTTGGGTAACGGTTCCAACGACGTGCTCGACCTCATCGCCCGCGTGTTTCTGGATAGCGGGCGTTCCGCCGTGTATTCGCAATACGCCTTCGCCGTGTATCCCATCGCCACGCTGTCTGTGGGCGGCGAAAACATTGTGGCGCCCGCCAAAGCCTTCGCGCATGATCTTGACGCCATGCTTGCCGCGATTCGTTCTGATACGCATGTGGTCTGGATTGCGAATCCCAATAACCCGACCGGGACGCTGCTTTCGGCGCAAGCCTTGCGCGCTTTTCTGGCGAAGGTTCCGCCGCATGTCATCGTCGCGCTGGATGAGGCGTATGGCGAATACCTCACGCCGGATGTCCGCTACGACGCGACGGACTGGGTGCAGGAGTTCCCCAATCTCATCGTGTTGCGGACGTTTTCCAAAATTTACGGCATGGCGGGCTTGCGTATCGGCTACGGTATCGCCGCCGCGCCCGTGGCGGAGTTTATCAACCGCGTGCGCCAGCCGTTTAACTGCAACAATCTGGCGTTGGCGGCGGCGGCGGCGGCGCTTTCTGACCATGAATTCGTGCAGCAAAGTTACGAACTCAACCGCCAGGGCATGACGCAAATCATCGACTGGTTTGTACGGAAGGGGCTGGAATACATCCCCTCGCATGGCAATTTCATCACTTTCAAGGCGGGCAGCGATGCCCGGACTACGGCGGCAGTGAATCAGAAATTGCTGCGCCAGGGCGTGATTGTCCGCCCCTTGGTGGGCTACGCCATGCCGGAATGGTTGCGCGTCACCATCGGGACGGCGCAGGAGAATGAACGGTTTTTGGCGGCATTGGAAACCGCGCTGCCATGAACAGCGAACCCGAATTCGGCAAAATCGTCATTTTCGGCGTCGGGCTGATTGGCGGCTCGTTCGCGCTGGCGTTGAAATCCGCCGGAGCGGTGCGGGAAGTGGTGGGGTTCGGTCGCCGCCCCGCCAGCCTTGCCGCCGCGCAGAAATTGGGGTTGATTGACCGCGCGGGCATCAATCCGGCGCATGAACTTTTCGATGCGGATTTGGCGCTGATCGCCACGCCTGTGGGACAAATGCCCGCCATCTTCGCGCAGATTGCGCCCTATATCGGCGCGGATACGGTCGTCACCGATGGCGGCAGCACCAAAACCGATGTGACGCGCGCCGCCTACGCCGCGTTTGGCAACAAGGTCGGGCAATTTGTGCCCGCGCATCCCATCGCGGGCGCGGAAAACAGCGGGGCTGCCGCCTCGAAGCGCGACCTGTATCAAGGGCGCAAAGTCGTCATCACGCCGCTACCGGAAAACGATGACGGGCAGTTGGACAGAGTGAAACGGGCATGGGCGTTATGCGGCGCGGAAATCTGCGAACTCACGCCGGAACAGCATGACCGGGTTTTTGCCGCCGTCAGCCACCTGCCGCATCTGCTGGCGTTCGCCTTGGTGCGCGATTTGGCGGAACGCCCGGACGCCAGGCTGTTTTTCGACTTCGCCGCCTCCGGCTTCCGCGATTTCACCCGCATCGCCGCCAGCCACCCGGAGATGTGGCGCGATGTTTGCCTCGCCAACCGCGACGCCCTGTTGAAAGAAGTCGAAACCTATCAAAAACAGTTGAACGAATTCAAAACCGCGCTGGAAGAAAACGACGGCAGGGCGCTGGAAGAACGCTTCGCGGTCGCGCGCAAGGCGAGAAGGGAATGGGGGGAGAGGAAGCAGTAAACTCTCCTCGCCCCTTGTGGGAGAGGGGGCTTGATGTTGTTTGCATGAGGATTGAACATGATTTACGGCAAAAAAATCGGCATGGTCGCGTTTCTGGTCATGCTGCTGCTGTCTTCGGGATGCAGCACATTCGGCGTTCTGCCAGCGGAGGATGACACGCCCGCCGTCGGCGTCAAGGTCGGCGCGCTGTCTGGCATTCGCACGATGGTGTCCGCTGAAAAATTGGAAAAACAGGCGGAGAATGCCTATCAGAAGCGGCTGAAAGAAGCCGAGAACAAGGAACAACGGGTGCCCGCCGATGACGCAGAGGCGAAACGTCTGGATGCCATCGGCAAACGCATGATTCCCGTCGCCGTGGCCGTCAGCGCCGACACCGAAAAATATGCCGATGCCGCCCAGTGGACATGGGAAGTCAATCTGATTCGCTCCGAAGAAATCAACGCCTTCTGTATGCCCGGCGGCAAAATTGCCTTTTACACCGGACTGATTGACAAGCTGGAAGCCACCGACGACGAACTGGCGATGGTCATGGGGCACGAAATCGCCCACGCCCTGCGCGAACATGCGCGCGCGCAAGCTGCCAAGGGGCAATTGACCTCAATCGGCGCGACGGTGTTGGGCATGGTCGTCGGCAAAGGTCAATTCGCCAGAGTCTTCGATTTTGCCAACGACCTCTTGAACCTGCAATTTTCACGCGATGACGAGGGCGAAGCCGATCTGATCGGACTGGAACTCGCCGCCCGCGCCGGGTACGACCCGCGCGCCGGGGTCAGCCTGTGGCAAAAAATGGATAAAGCCAATTCCGGCGCGTCCATTCCCTTTCTCTCCACGCACCCATCCAGCGAAAATCGCATCCGGGAAATCGAAGCGCAGTTGCCAAGCGTGTTGCCGCTGTATGAATCAGCCGAAAAACCGGAAGCGCTTGCCCAACCGCAGCAAAAAGAAGCGGAGCAGACACCGGAGCCGCAGCAAACCCCCGCGAAAAAATCCGGGCGGGGCAGTCAAAAGAACCCCCAAAAAACCGCGAACAAACCGACGCGGGGCGGGTAGATGTATAAAAATATGCTAATTTATAGCGAATCTCAGCAAGTTTGCAGGAGCTTTCATGGCACAGGGTACGACGACATCCGTTTCTCTCGATCAGCATTTTTCCGAGTTCATTGGCGCTCAAGTGGCGACGGGACGCTATGATTCCGCCAGCGATGTGATGTGCGCCGGATTACGTTTGCTCGAAGAACACGAAGCCAGGCGCAATGCCTTGCAAGAGGCTTTGATTGTCGGCGAGGAATCGGGTTTTCCTGATGCGTTCGACGAGGCGGAATTTCTGAACAGAATGCGGACACAGCATGGTGTAGCGCGTGGCAAGTAAGCGCACTCAATCCTTTCGGCTATCGCGGCGTGCCATCGCTGACCTTGAGCATATTTGGGCTTATACCCTGAAGAACTGGTCTGCGCATCAAGCTGACCACTACTGTCAGAATCTGCTTGCCGCGCTTGAAGACATGGGTAAAGGCAAGCGGAAAGGCGTTGCTTGCGATGAGGTGCGAAAAGGTTATTTCAAGTATGCGACAGGGCGGCATCTGGTGTTTTTTCGGCAGTCAGAAAGCTGTCCGGTTGAGGTGATTCGCATTCTGCATCAAAGCATGGATGTCAAACGACACATGTCAGCAACACATTAAAAACAGGATTTTTGGACATGAATTTTATTGATTTACCCCGGATGCAAGCCGCGCATGGCGCGATGCGTTTGCCGGGTTCCAAGAGCATTTCCAATCGGGTCTTGCTGCTGGCGGCGTTGGCGGAGGGCGTGACGGACGTGCGCGGTTTGCTGGCTTCCGATGATACGGCGCGGATGCTGGAAGCCTTGCGGAGCTTGGGGGTGGAACCCGTCGAGCTTGGGGAAGGCAACTGGCGCGTACAAGGTTGCGCGGGGCGGGTTCCGGTTTTGCGGGCGGAATTGTTTTTGGGCAACGCGGGTACGGCGTTTCGTTCCCTGACGGCGGCTTTGGCGCTTGCGGGCGGCGAGTATGTGTTGAAGGGGGTGCCGCGTATGCACGAGCGTCCCATTGGAGATTTGGTCGATGCGCTGGCGCAGTTGGGCGCGGACATTCGCTATCTGGACAAGGCGGGTTATCCGCCCTTGCAGATCAGGGGGCTGAAGACAGAGGACAGAGGCGAAAACAACAAGGTCGTCAAAATTCGGGGCGATGTGTCCAGCCAGTTTTTGACGGGGGTGTTGATGGCGCTCCCGCTGACGGGCGTGGAAACGAGCGTGGAAGTGGAAGGCGAATTGATTTCCAGACCCTATGTGGAAATTACCCTGAATCTGATGGCGCGGTTTGGCGTGCGGGTTCATCGGCAGGGCTGGCAGTCTTTTACCGTGCCCGCAGGCGCGCGCTATGTGTCGCCCGGCGTGGTGCAGGTGGAGGGCGATGCTTCGTCCGCTTCCTATTTCCTCGCCTTGGGCGCGATAGGCGCTGCCCTTGATCATCCTGTGCGGGTGGAGGGGGTCGGGCGGGATTCCATTCAGGGCGATGTGCGGTTTGCCGAGGCGCTGGCGCAAATGGGCGCGGTGATGGACATGGGGCAGGACTGGATGACGGCGGCGCGTGGCGATTTGCAGGGCATTACCCTGGATTGCAACCACATCCCCGACGCCGCCATGACGCTGGCGATTGTCGCGCTGTTCGCCAAGGGCGAAACCCGTCTGACCAACATCGCCAGTTGGCGGGTGAAGGAAACCGACCGCATCGCGGCGATGGCGAAGGAACTTGGCAAACTGGGCGCAAGGGTGGAAGCGGGCGACGATTATCTGAGCATCATCCCGCCGGACGCCGGGCATCCTCTGCAACCCGCCATCATCGACACCTATGACGATCACCGCATGGCGATGTGTTTTTCGCTGGCGTCGTTCGCCGTGCCGCTGCGGATTAACGATCCGGCGTGCACTGCCAAGACTTTCCCCGATTATTTCGACGCCTTTACCCGCATCGCCCGCCCCGCGCCGGTGATTGCCATTGACGGACCGACCGCTTCCGGCAAGGGCACGGTGTCGGCGCGGGTGGCGGCGGCGTTGGGTTTTCATTATCTGGATTCCGGCGCGCTCTACCGGCTCACGGCGTTGGCGGCGCGGGAGGCGGGCGTGGATTGGGCGGACGAGGCGGGCGTCGCCGCCGTTGCCGCCCGTCTGGATGTGGCGTTTGCGGAAAACAGCGTGCGTTTGAATGGGCGGGAAGTGGGTGAGGCGATTCGCAGCGAGGCGATTTCCGCCGGAGCGTCAAAGGTCGCCGCGCTGCCCGCCGTGCGGGAAGCCCTGCTCTTTCGTCAGCGGGCGTTTCATCGCGCGCCGGGGTTAGTCGGCGACGGGCGCGACATGGCTTCCGTGGTGTTTCCCGTAGCGCCCCTGAAAATTTTTCTCACCGCCAGCGCCAGCGTACGCGCCGAACGGCGGATGAAGCAGTTGCAGGAAAGGGGCGTGTCTGCCGACTACGCCGCCATCCTTGCCGATCTGGAAGCGCGCGACCAGCGCGACCGCGAGCGTCCTGTCGCGCCTTTGCGACAAGAGCCGGATGCCCGTTTGCTGGATACCGAGCACATGGGCATCGAAGCGGCGGTGGCGCAGGTTTTGGCGTGGTGGCGCGAGGTGCAACATGCCTGATTTTCTCGCCGCCCTGAATGAACCGCAGCGTGACGCGGTGATTTTGCCGGTCACGGAGCCGCCCACGCATGGGCTGATTCTGGCGGGGGCGGGCAGCGGCAAGACGCGGGTGCTGACCACCCGCATCGCCTGGCTGTTGTCGCATGGACAGGTGAATCCGCATTCCATCCTCGCCGTCACGTTCACCAACAAGGCGGCGCGCGAGATGCGAACCCGTCTTGCCACCTTGATTCCCGTCAATCTGCGGAGTTTGTGGATTGGCACGTTTCATGGTTTGTGCAACCGCATGTTGCGCGCCCATTACCGCGAGGCGGGTTTGCCGCAGACCTTTCAGATTCTGGATTCCGCCGATCAGCTGGCCGCCATCAAGCGGCTTTTGAAAAATCTTTCTGTGGATGACGATGAATATCCGCCGCGTGAGCTGATGTATTTCATCAACGCGCACAAGGAGCAGGGCATACGCGCAAGCGGGGCGGAAGCCTACGACGCGATCACACGCAAAAAAGTGGAACTTTACGCCGAGTATGAGGCGCAGTGTCAGCGTGAGGGCGTGGCGGATTTTGCCGAGCTTTTGCTGCGCGCCCATGAACTCTTGCGCCGTAACGAACCCTTGCGGCGGCACTATCAGCAACGCTTTGGTCATATTCTGATTGACGAGTTTCAAGACACCAACCGTTTGCAATACGACTGGTTGAAACTGCTGGCGAATAGCGGCAACGCAAACGGCGCGACCATGTTCGCCGTCGGCGATGATGACCAGAGCATCTACGCCTTTCGCGGGGCGGAAGTGGGCAACATGCGCGACTTTGAGCGCGAATTCGCCAAAAAAAATGTTATCCGGTTGGAACAGAATTACCGTTCGCACGGCAACATCCTGAACGCCGCCAATGCGCTGATTAAAAACAACCGCAACCGTCTGGGCAAAAATTTATGGACGGAGGCGGGCGAGGGTGAGCCGATTCGCGTCTTCGAGGGCGTTTCTGATTATGACGAAGCGAATTTCGCCGTCGATGAGGCGATTGCGCTGGTGGAGGATGGCATGAGCCGCGAGCAGATTGCCTTTCTCTATCGTTCCAACGCGCAATCAAGGGTACTGGAACAAACCCTGGTCGCGCGCGGCGTTTCGTATCACGTCTATGGCGGGCTGCGCTTTTTTGAACGGCAGGAAATCAAGCACGCGCTCGCCTATCTGCGCTTGATTGGCAATCAGGACGATGACACCGCCTTTTTGCGCGTGGCGAATTTTCCGACACGCGGCATCGGCGCGCGCAGTCTGGAGAGTTTGCAGGCGACGGCGCATCAGTTGAATGCCAGCCTCTACAACGCGGCGGCGTCGCTCTCTGGCAAATCCGCCATCGCCGTGGGTGGCTTCATCCGGCTGATGGAAGGTCTGCGCGTGGAAACCCAGGGGCTGCCCCTGCCGGAAGCAGTGGAACACGTCATCGAGCGAAGCGGCTTGAAGCAGCATTATCTGAACGAAAAAGAAGGGCGCGAGCGACTGGAAAATCTGGATGAACTCATCAATGCCGCCGCCGTGTTCGCGCAGGGGGAAGCGGCGAGCGAATCCGCAGCCGAAGGCGGTGCGCTCGCCGCCTTTCTCGCGCACGCCTCGCTGGAAGCGGGCGAGCATCAGGCGGGCGAGGATGAAGCCGCCGTGCAACTGATGACCATCCACGCCGCCAAAGGTCTGGAATTCGACGCCGTATTCATCACGGGGCTGGAGCAGGGGCTTTTCCCGCACGACAACGCGATGGAGGATGCGGGGCTGGAAGAAGAACGTCGCCTGATGTACGTCGCCATGACCCGCGCCCGCCAACGGCTTTACCTTTGCCACGCGCAAAGTCGCATGTTGCACGGTCAAACCCGCTATTGCCTGCCCTCGCAGTTTCTCGATGAAGCGCCGCCGGAATTGTTGAAACTGCTCTCCAAACCCGCGTCCGCGCCAGCGATGCCCGCGTGGTCGGACGGGCAGCGGAAAACCCGGCGGGATTCTTGCGTGCCCAAAGCCATCGAGTTGCCCGACGGTTTGAAAGTGGGCATGAATGTACGCCACGCCACATTCGGCTTTGGCGTCATCATCGACGCAGAAGGCAGCGCGGGCGACACCCGGGTACACATCAATTTCGGCAGCGCGGGCACGAAATGGCTGGCGCTGGCATTCGCCAGACTGGAAAAAGCATGATGCTGCGCCTCATCCTGATGGCCTTGATCGGCTGGGTCATCTGGCGTCTTTTGGCGCCCGCCAAAACGCCCAAAATGAAACCACCGCCAGCGACGCCCGGCGTGGAAAACGTGCTCGCCTGCGCCCATTGCGGCGTTTTCGTGCCGGAACGCGAAATGCTGACGGATGCCGACGGGCGGCGTTATTGCTGCGCCGAACACAAAAAACTGGGGGGCGGGGCATGACCGCGAACCTCTATATCTCGCCTGCTGATGAAAAAGCCCAGCATTGGCGCTCATTTCGACTCTATAACAGCTATCGGGTAATACAGGCAGTGCTGTTGGGCGCGATGCCCTTCATGCCCTGGATCACCTCCGAGTTCATAAAGGGCGCCGATAAAAATTTCATCCTCTACACGGCGGGTCTTTATGTGGCGCTGGCGGGGCTGGGGCTTACGTGGTCGCTTTTGTTTCGCAAACGGTTTTACATGCAGGTCACGCTTCAGGTCATCGTCGACGCGCTCTGCCTGAACATGATCCTGTTCCTGATGGGCGGCTTTCGCAGCGGCATAGGCGGACTGTTGCTGGTTTCCGTCGCGGGCGCCAGTCTGGTCGCGCAGGGGCGTCTCGCGCTCTTTTACGCCGCGCTGATCTCGCTCTCTTCAATGGGGATGGAATTCGCCAGCCACGTGTACGGCATTGACGACGGTGAGCGGATGGCAAGAACAGGTTTTTTGTGCGTAAGTTTTTTTGCGACCGCCATTTCCGCCAACCTGTTGGGGCGGCGCGGGCTGGCGAATGCGGAATTGGCGCGAAAGCGGGGAATCGAGCGGGATAACCAGCGGCAAATCAGCGAACGCATCATGGAGCGCATTCAGGATGGCGTGCTGGTGGTCGACGCGGAAGGTCGCGTGCAAAACAGCAATCTCTCCGCCCGTTCCATTCTGGAGCATTTCAATATCGAGGGCACGGCGCTTTCCGGCGTGGCGGTCGAACTGGCGTTGGGCTATCAGAATTGGCGGGCGGGGCATTCCCAGGGCGCCATCGAACTCGTCGGCCCCACCGGACGCACCTACACCGCCCGCTTTGCGGATGCGTATGCCAGCAACGGCGCGGCGCTGATTTTTCTGGAAGATTTAGGCAAGCTGCGCGACGAAGCGCAACAGTTAAAACTCGCTTCGCTCGGTCGCCTGACCGCCAGCATCGCGCACGAAATCCGCAATCCTCTGGCCGCCATCAGCCATGCCAGCGAACTGCTCATGGAAGAAGCCGACTCGCCCCTGCAAAACCGCCTCGTCCACATCGTCCGCGATAACACCGAACGCCTCGACCGCATCATTCGGGATGTGCTGGTGATGGGGCGGCAGCGCATCGTGCAGCGGGAAGAGCCGGAACGGCGCGAGTCCATCGCGCTGCGCCATTATCTGAACGAATTTACCAAAACCATTTTGCATCAGGAAAACCTCGAAGAGGGCGTGATTGCGGTGAACGCGCCGCCGGAAGCCACAATGGGCTTCGTGCCGGAACAATTTCATCAGGTCATCTGGAATCTGGTGATGAATGCCCTGCGCTATTCCACCAGGAAAAAAAGTTCCGTGCGGCTGGAAGTGCGCTTGCCCGGCGACGGCGTAGAATTGCACGTCATTGACGATGGCCCCGGCATTCCGGCGGAGCTGCGGGAACAAATCTTCGACCCGTTTTTTACCACTTCGGTACGCGGCACAGGTCTTGGGCTGCACATCGCCCGCGAACTCTGCGACGCCAACGGCGCGCGCCTGCTCTTGAGCGCGGAAGGTTTGGGCGGCGGCGGCGGACACTTCATTTTGAAAGAAAGGATGGCATCGTGGCAGAACCAAGCGCAGCAATCGCAGGGAAAGGAAACGCCAGAAATACCGCCAATCGCGTTCTGGTCATAGACGACGAAGCCGACATCCGCGAACTCATCGAACTGACGCTGTTGCGGATGGGGCTGGATGCCGACTGCGCCGGTTCCGTGGGCGAGGCGCTCGCCCTCCTGAAAGAAAAAAGCTACCAGCTTTGCTTGACGGACATGCGCCTGCCCGATGGCTTGGGGCTGGACGTGGTGCGCCACATTTCGGAAGCGGGCATCGACACGCCGGTTGCGGTCATCACCGCCTACGGCAGCGCCGAAAACGCCGTCGCCGCCCTGAAAGCCGGCGCCTTCGACTACCTCTCCAAACCCGTGGGTCTGGAACAACTGCGCGCCCTCGTAAAATCGGCGCTGCGCTTTACCAGCATCGATGCCGACCATACCGACGTAGCCGCCATCGACACAAGCGGCATGGTAATGGGCAACTCGCCCGCCATGCGGCAAGTGGCCGCCCTGATTGCCAAACTCGCCAAAAGTCAGGCGCCCATCTACATCTCCGGCGAATCCGGCAGCGGCAAGGAGATCGCCGCCCGCCAGATTCACGCGCAAGGCACGCGCCGAACCTTGCCTTTCGTGCCGGTCAACTGCGGCGCGATTCCCGAAAACCTGATGGAAAGCGAGTTTTTCGGCTACCGCAAAGGCGCCTTCACCGGCGCGGACAGCGACCGCGAAGGCTTCTTTCAGGCCGCGCACGGCGGCACCCTGTTTCTGGACGAAGTGGCAGACCTGCCGCTGCCCATGCAGGTCAAACTGCTGCGCGCCATTCAGGAAAAAAAAGTCCGCAAGGTCGGCAGCACCGCCGAAGAACCCGTTGATGTCCGCATCATGTGCGCCACTCACAAAAATCTGCACGACTGCGTGGAACAAGGCACATTCCGGCAGGATTTGTACTACCGCCTGAACGTCATCGAGCTGCGTATGCCCCCCTTGCGCGAACGGCGCGAAGACATCCGGGAACTGGCAAACGCCATCCTCACCCGCCTGGCTGGCGAAGCCGCCCCCACCCTCGACGCCACCGCCTGGGGCACGCTACACGCCTATTCCTTCCCCGGCAATGTGCGGGAACTGGAAAACATTCTGGAGCGCGCCGTAGCGCTCTGCGCCAGCCAGCAAATCAGCGCCATCGACCTGTGTTTGGGCAACGAAACCGCTAACATCCCGCTGGAAGCCGGCGAAGAGGGCGTTACCCGCAACACGGAAACCCTGGAAGACTTTCTTGACCGCATAGAACGCAACGCCATCCAGGCGGCGCTGGAACAAACCAAAGGCAACCGCACCGCAGCCGCAAGAGTACTGGGCATTTCCTTCCGCTCACTCCGCTATCGGCTGGACAGGTTGAATATGGAGCCGTAAAGGCAGGGCAGCCGCGTAGGGTGGAAAAGCGAAGCGCCTTCCACCCTACAAATGTCCGCGCTACGCAAACATCTTGCCGCCATAGGGCACGGCACACCGTGCCCCTACAGGTGATCCGCCCATTCCCCGACATTGTCGACCGTTTCCCGTAGGGGCACGGCGTGCCGTGCCCGAATGCTTGACACGGATAACCGTATCTACGAGAAACAACGCTCCTCGCTTTTGACGCGGTTGTTGGGCATTTCATTGGCATTCATGCGATTGCCCTGAGAGGCGTGGCTTCGGTTTTGATTCCTGATGCCTGCCCTCTGACATCTGACACCTGAACGCTTCTTGCCCTTAACTGCCCGCAACCGCCTTCCACTTCCTGTCCGGCGGAATGGCGGATGCGGGTGAGGATGCCGGCGCGGTTCAGGCGGCGGGTCATGGCGATGATGGCGGGCAGGGTGGGGCGCTGGTGGTTTTGTCCCGGATTTTCGTTGCAGGGAATCAGGTTCAGCATGGCGTATTTGCCGTGCAGCAGGCGGGTGATGCCTGCCAGTTCTTCTTCGCTGTCGTTGACGCCAGCGAGGAGCGTCCACTGGTATTGAATCGGGTAGCCAGTGGCGCGGGCGTAGGCTTCTCCGGCATCAATCAGGGCTTTTGGCGTCAGGTCGGGCGCTCTGGGCAGCAGGGCGCGGCGGGTGACATGGTGGGCGCTGTGCAGCGAGAGCGCCAGGGCGGGTTTGACCCTCCCCGCGAGCAGGCGGGGGAAGAGGCGCGGGTCGCCGACGCTGGAGACGACCAGATTCTTGTGCCCGATGCCGCCCCATGTGCCGAGCGCGTCAATGGCGTCGCAGACGTTTTCCAGATTGTGCGCGGGTTCGCCCATGCCCATGAACACGACGCGGCGCAAGGTTGTTTCGGGGCGCAGACGACGCGCCAGGACGACTTGCGCCAGAATTTCGCCGCTGGTGAGTTGGCGGAGCAGACCGCTTTTCCCGGTCATGCAAAAGGTGCAGCCGACGGCACAGCCGAGTTGAGTGGAAACGCAGACGCCTTTTTTGGGCAGCAAGACGCTTTCAACGGTTTGTCCGTCGGCAAGCCGCACCAGCAGACGGGTGGAGCCGTCGGTGTCGGGATGCTGGCGTTCTGGAATGGCGAAGCGCCCAAGCGTTGTTTCCAGTTCGGGCAAAGCGGCGCGCACGGAAAGCGGCAGGGTTTTTGCCGCCGCGTGCTTGCGTGGCCCGGCGTCCAAGGCACGACCACTAAGCCAGGCGCGCAGGATGCGGTCGGTATGGATGGGTTTCGCGCCGGATTGGGTGAGGGTTTGCTGGATTTGAGAGATACGCATGATGGGCTGAGGATGCCCCGCAGGTTGGGAAAGCCGATGAGCAGCGCATCCCGACGGTTGTACTTGGCGCTTCGACAAGCGCTGGGTTCAACTTCGCTGACCCATCTACGCGCCGGGAGCGATGGCGTCTTCGCCGTCGCTTCCAAAGGACGCTTGCTCGACAAAAAATCGTTGTGCTTCACTGAATCGTTAAATGTCGGGTTGCGCTTCGCTTACCCAACCTACGGGAAATTGGGAGCGCCGACGTCCCCGCCGGCGGTTTTAAGATTTTTCGCGCGGAGCCAAACCCGCCAGCGGGGACGCCGGCGCTCCCAGGCGGGTTTCGAGTCGTGCCAAAAGAATGAAAATTTCAGCCGTCGGCGTTAATCCGCTGGATGAGTTTTTGCAGCACGGTTTCCGCCTGCTCATTTTGCACCTGGCAGGTGCCTGCCGCATGGTGTCCGCCGCCGCCGTAGGAGAGCATCAATTCGCCCACATTGGTTTTGCTGGAACGGTCGAGGATGGATTTGCCGGTGGCGAAAACGGTGTTTTGTTTTTGCAAGCCCCAGAGGATGTGGATGGAGATATTGGTTTCGGGGAACAGGGCGTAAATCATGAAGCGGTTGGCGGCGTAGATGGTTTCTTCGTCGCGCAGGTCGAGCACAACCAGATTTTTATACACTTTGGCGCAACGTTTAATTTGTTCGTCGGCTTTTTTAGCGTGTTCAAAATACAGGTCGCTGCGTTCCCTGACATCGGGGAGCTGGAGAATTTCAGCGATGCTGTGATGCTTGCAGTATTTGATCAAATCCATCATCAGCGTGTAGTTGCTGATGCGGAATTCGCGGAAGCGCCCCAGACCGGTGCGGGCGTCCATCAGATAATTCAACAATACCCAGTCGGTGGGGGTGAGGATTTCGTCGCGGGAGAATTGGGCGCTGTCGGCTTTGTCCACCGCTTCCATCATGTCATCGGAGATTTCGGGGAACGCGCCTTTGCCGCCGTAGTAGTCATACACCACGCGCGCGGCGGAAGGGGCGTTCGGGTTGATGATGTAGTTTGTGTGTTCGCCGGGGTTGCGGATGCTCTCGGAGAGATGGTGGTCGAAGACCAGATGCGCGTCGGCAACGTAGGGCAGATTGGTGGTGATGTCGCGGGCGGTGATGTCGATTTTGCCATCCTGCATGTCTTTGGGATGCACAAACTTGATGTCATCAATGAGGTTGAGTTCGTTCAGCAGAACGGCGCAGACCAGACCATCAAAGTCGCTGCGGGTGACCAGGCGGAATTTTTCGTGGCTCATGGGAAATCTCCGGGTAACGGATGCAGATGAAATGCGCTATTAAAGCACAAGGCCGCGCGCAGGGCACGACCTTGTGATCTTTTTACACGTGGCTTTTATCCGGCGCTCTTTTCCGTGACCACCAATGCCGTGAGATTGACCACGCGCCGCACCGAAGCGGACGACGTGACCACATGCGCGGGTTTCGCCGCGCCGATCAGGATGGGACCGATGGTGACGCCATCGCCGCCCGTCATTTTGAGCAGGTTGTAGGAAATGTTGGCGGCATCCAGATTCGGCATGATGAGCACATTGGCTTCGCCCTTCAAGGGGGATTCCGGGTCGGAAGACTGGCGTACCCGTTCGGACAATGCCGTGTCGCCATGCATTTCGCCGTCGATTTCCAACCCCGGCGCCTGTTCCCGCACGAGGGCGAGCGCGTGGCGCATCTTGATGGCGGAAGCCGATTGCGAGGAACCGAAATTGGAATGGGAAAGCAGGGCGATTCTGGGCGTAAAACCAAAGCGGCGCACGGTTTCGGCTGCCATCAGGGTGATTTCCGCGATTTGTTCGGCATTGGGGTTTTCGTTCACATGCGTGTCGGCGATGAACAGGGCGCGGCGCGGCAACAACAGGTGATTCAAGGCGGCCAGGGTGTTGTGACCGGGCGCTTTGCCGATGATTTCGTCGATTTCGCGCACATGCAGGTCAAAATACCCGGAAAGCCCGCAAATCAGCCCGTCCGCGTGACCCAGCTTGACGAGCAGCGCGCCTAACACGGTGCTGTCGGAACGAACGCGCAACTTTGCCATCTCAAGGGTAATGCCCTGACGCTTCATCAACTGGTGATAGGCTTGCCAGCATTCCTGATAATGATCGGCGTTATCCGGGTCAACGATTTCAAAATCCACGCCCGCGCGAATTTTCAGATTGGCTTTTTGCAGGTTTTGGGCGATGACCGCCGGACGCCCGATCAGAATCGGATGCGCCAACTTTTCTTCGCGCACGATTTGCGCGGCGCGCAGCACCCGCACATCTTCGCCTTCGGCGTAAACCACGCGACGGCTCGGCATTTGCCGGGCGGTCTGAAAAATGGCGCGCATCCCCGCGCCAGTCTGATAGACGAATTCGGTCAGGCGTTGGCGATAGGCGTCCCAATCCGTAATGGGGCGCGTTGCCACGCCGGACTCCATCGCGGCACGGGCGACCGCTGGCGCGATACGCACAATGAGGCGTGGGTCGAAAGGCTTGGGGATCAGGTATTCGCGCCCGAATTCCAGTTGATGCCCCGGATAGGCAATCGCCACTTCGTCAGAAATTTCCGCTTCCGCCATTTCAGCGATGGCATGGACGCACGCCAGCTTCATTTCTTCGGTGATGCGGGTGGCGCCCACATCCAGCGCGCCCCGGAAAATGAAGGGGAAGCAGAGTACGTTATTGACCTGGTTCGGGTAGTCGGAGCGCCCCGTAGCGATGATGGCATCCGGGCGAACGCCTTTTGCCAGTTCCGGCATGATTTCCGGCGTCGGATTGGCGAGCGCGAAAATCAGCGGGTTGGGCGCCATGCTGACGACCATTTCGGGTTTTAACACGCCAGCGGTGGAAAGCCCCAGGAAAATGTCCGCGTCCTTGACGGCATCGCCCAGCGTGCGCGCTTTTGTGTTCTGCGCGTATTGCGCCTTGGTGACATCCAGTTTTTCGTCACGCCCGATCCAGATCACGCCCTTGGAATCGCAGACGGTGACGTTTTCCTTCTTTACCCCCAGATGGCACCAGAGATTCAGGCAGGAGATGGCGGCAGCGCCCGCACCGGAGCACACCACCCGGACTTCTTCAATTTTTTTGCCGACGACCCGCAGACCATTTAACATGGCGGCGGCGGAAATGATGGCGGTGCCGTGCTGGTCGTCGTGAAAGACGGGGATGTTCATCCGTTCCTTGAGTTTTTCTTCAATATAGAAACACTCAGGCGCCTTGATGTCTTCCAGATTGATGCCGCCCAGGGTGGGTTCCAGCGAGGCGATGATGTCGATCAGTTTGTCCGGGTCGTTTTCCGCGAGTTCGATGTCGAACACGTCGATGTTGGCGAATTTCTTGAAGAGGCACCCCTTGCCTTCCATCACCGGCTTGGCGGCGAGAGGCCCGATGTTGCCCAGACCAAGCACCGCCGTGCCGTTGGTGACGACGCCGACCAGATTGCCGCGTGAAGTGTATTCCGCCGCCAGCGTCGGGTCTTCCACGATGGCCTCGCAAGGGACGGCGACGCCGGGAGAATAGGCAAGCGCCAAATCCCGCTGGTTGGTCAGCCCCTTGGTGGGAAGAACAGAAATCTTGCCGGGAGTAGGGTAGCGATGATAATCAAGCGCGGCCTCGCGCAAATCCTTTTCCATAGAATCCTCGTTGTTCTGAACGCCCTGGCGTCGGCTCAGGGAAAGCCCGCAAGTATACTGTTAAACAGGGATCAGGTGTCAGGTGACAGGAATCAAAAACGGGGCGAGTATCGGGATGTGGTGAATTTGTAGAAGCGCATTGTCATCAAAAACAGGCTCGCCACGGCGTTTTTCATCAGGTAGGGCGAGATCGTAGAAACCGCCGGATGTAACGAACGGCGCGCTCTTCGAACCAGATTGACGGATCAGTGTCAGGTTCAACTTCGCTTACCCAACGAGAAACTACGCTTGCCGTCAAAAGCGAGGCGCGTAGCGACGCGGCAATTCAGGTATCAGATGTCAGGTGACAGTAATCAGGGGCGGCAAAGCCGCCAGAAAGTACTGACATCTGTCACCTGATCCCTGATCTCAGGATTCCATTAGAAGCTGTTTTAAAAATCAGCAAGTCGCTTGACGAGCAAGCGGATCATGGCGAGTTGGATCATGGATTCGGACTGTTGGGGGATGACTTCATAATCACGATTGAGGCGACGGCAGAGCGCCAGCCAGGCGAAGGTTCTTTCAACGATCCATCGTTTGGGCAAGACGACGAACTTTCCGGCATCGCTTCGTTTGACGATTTCCAGCGTTGCGGCAAACATGTCCGCTACCCAGCCGATTAATTTGCCGGTGTAGCCGCCATCGGCAAAAACCTTCTGAATATTCGGCAGCCAGCGAAACAGCCGGATCAGTACGGCGCGAGCGCCGATACGATCCTGAATACCGGCTGAGTGGACGACGACGGCAAGTATAAATCCCATCGTATCTACTGCGATATGCTGCTTTCGACCCTTGGTTTTCTTGCCTGCGTCATAACCGCGCTGCCCCCTTTTCCGGCGCTCTTGATGGAACGTGAGTCAATGATGGCGACCGAAGGTTCCCGATGTTTTCCTGCCTTCTGCCGCGCGGCTTCGCGCAGGGCGTTCATGGCGCGCGCCCAACGTCCTTCCAGTCGCCAGCGTCGGAAGCATCCATACACGGTTTGCCAGGGTGGAAAATCCTTTGGCAACATCCGCCACTGGCACCCTGTCTTGACCACGTACATCATGCCATTCACGACGGCATGAAAGTCCTGTTTCGGCGGACGCCCTCGCCGACGTTCCGTCGGCAAGGGCTTGACCAGATAGGGTGCCAAACACTTCCATTCCGCTTCTGTCAGATCGCTTGGGTACATTATCTTCTCCACATCAACTGTAATGTCCCTCTACAGCATCTTTCGTGCCAATTTCTAAAACAGCTTCTTACAACGGGCTGGCTACCGTCACCGCCTGCCACGGTCCGGCGGACTGCCCGCTGATGGCGCTCCAATACCAGGCTGAAGTATCGGTAAAACCCTGTCCTTTTTCGTCTTCGATACGCTCGCAAACGCGCAAACGCACAGCTTCGCCGCCTTGCTCTGCGGTAAAACAGCGCCAGCGTTTGCCGGGCAACGCGCCATCCGCCACCTGTTCGAGCCGCTCATCACGGATGCGCCAGCCCAGGGCGCGGTAACAATCAACCGCCGGATGCAACATGCGCGTGGGTCTGGTCACGTAACGCCAGACCAACATGTCACGACCACTGCTGAGGCGGGCAATGCTGCCGGGGAACCCCCGCGCGAAACGGCGCTCGACCTCCGACAAGGCCATTGGACGCAGCGGACGACCCTGCCAGGTGGCAGGCCATTCCACGGCAACGGCGGCGGCAGGCGCAGTGGAATGCGTCTCGCGGACGCGCCCGACCGGTAAAAGCGCGCAGGCGGACAAAAGCAGCATCGCCAACAGATTGAAGCACGCTGATTTGCGCCCGCGCCCGGAACGTACAGCGGGAGAAGGGGCGTGCTTCGCCTCAACCTTCCGGCGTTGCATCAGCCAAAAAATCAACGCGCAGACCACCGCCAGCGTCAGCAGCCCGATCCCTTCGTGCAACCAGCCGGACGCGGCGTTGCCGTCCGCTTGCAACGCCACCAGCGCGGTATTGCGTAACACGTTGCCCACGAGAATGATTCCCCCGACAACGGGCAGTCGACGCAGAAAGCGGGTGTTGTTACAGCCCGCCATCAGGGCGGTGACGCAGGCGGTGAAATAGCCGAGCCAGACCAGTTGCACGCCGGAACAGGCGGCATCGACCAGCACCAGTTGCCCATCCACCCGCAACGCCACGCCGTCGCGTTCAACGTGATGCGCGAGCATGAGCAGCCAGCGCGAGAGTTCCGCCACCACGAGCCGCAGCGGATAGCCCGCATAAAATTGCAGGGAAGCCATCAACGGCAGGGAGAGTATCGCCAACCCCAGCACGGGCGCGCTGGCGACCCCGACGGGAAGGAGCGCCAGCATGAGCGATGCGAACCCGAGCAACGCCAGCAGCGCCGAGAGCATGGGAGGCAATACGGATTCCAGCGCCCCCGCCAGCGCAACGAGCAGGAGTGCCCCGGAAAACCACGCCGGACGCGGCGTGCACCGCAACTCGCCACGATAACGCCACCCCAGAAACACGAGCGCCGCCAACGCCACCACGCCGAGCGGGTCATCCGAGCCGTCGAGCATCCGCCGCGCCATCCACATCAGTTGCGGCCACATCGCCGCCACCGCCAACGCCAGCCAGAATGCAGGGGGCAGTCGGTCAAGACGGCGCATGGAGAAGTGAAAGCTGTTCATTTTGCGTATTTCCGCCACATTCATCGTAAAACTAATTCCGGTTGAAACCCTGGGAGCGCCAGCGTCCTCGCCTGCGGGTTTGGTTCAGCGCGAAAAATCTTAAAACCGCCGGCGGGGACACCGGCGCTCCCGGCAACGGCGAACTTGGCGGATTCAACCGAGTTCTCACAACGTCAAATGATGCCGACGCTGGCGGGCACGCCGCCGCGCCAGCATTGCCAGCATGGAGAGGGTGAGCAGCAACGCGCCCAAGCTCTCCGGCTCCGGCGTACTGGGTACAAACGCCCCGCCTACCGCCAGATTGCTGACGCCATCGGGCAAAGGCTGCGGCTGATTAACGCTGGTCACGTCGCCGGGGTTCGGGTGACGTTTTTGCTCATCGACCGCAATAAAGCTCGTGTATTGGGTGAGCAGGCTGTAGGCGAGACCGAGTTGCGTAATTTCCTCGCGCAGTCTGCCGTCGCCTGTCAGGTTTTCCTGGTCGGAGCGTTCGGCAATACGCTGCCGCGCCCACAAATGTTGCAGTGCAGAAAAATACGCCTCGTTTTTGTCCAGCATTTCGAGCAGCGGAAAGGTCTGCCGGTAAGCGCCCTGCGCCCCTTTGCCTTCGATCACAAATTGTTTCTTCGCTTTGCTCTGCGGGGCATCGCGCCATTTGCCAAAGAGGATGACGGGGCGCTCGGAGAGCACATCCGGCAAGCTCTGCGGCGCCACGTCGTAAGCCTCCACCCCCGTAAAATTCGCCCGCACGTTGGTGAGCACGGGCGAGGAGATCATCTGGCGAAAGCGCGATGCCTGCTCTGCCGCCTCATCGGGGTTGGTGATGATGAACGGCTCCCCCATGCCCGCCCGCGCCAGCCCTTCAATGAGATGGCGATTCACCGAGGCGCCGATGCCGAAGGCAAACAGATTGGCTTCGCCCAGATTGCGGCGCACCAGATTGAAAGCCTCGTTCTCTACCGACACGTAACCATCGGTCACCACCAC
Source organism: Betaproteobacteria bacterium (assembly GCA_025997095.1). Taxonomy (GTDB): domain Bacteria; phylum Pseudomonadota; class Gammaproteobacteria; order Burkholderiales; family Rhodocyclaceae; genus Azovibrio. Next base: position 56,652 of record BNUD01000002.1, read on the forward strand.
AATGGTGCGCGAGCTGTCGCCATTTTTCGGCTGGGCATAAACATGCCGCAAGGCGGGAATCAATTCCGTGCTGCCGCCCCCGTTTTGTTGGTCAATCAGGCGCATGGTTTTGGCGATGTTTTCCGGTGTGGCAGCGACGGAATGCTCGCCTAGCAATTCGCAGCTCCCTGCAAAAAGGAGCACATTGAAGGTATCGCCCGGTCGCAATCCACGCAGCAATTCGCTCATCATCACCTTGGCGGTATTGAGCGGAAACCCGTGCATGGAGCCGGAAATATCGACCACGAAAATATACTCACGCGGCACGATGACGCTGACCGGAGTGGTCTTGGGCGGTTCCACCATGGCCAGAAAGAAGTTTTCCGCGTCTTGACCCTGACCGCGCATCAGCATCACGCCGGATTCAACCGCATCCCCGGCCAGACGGTAATCGAGGATGAAATCACGATTGTTGGCGGCGCGTGTTGCGTCCGGTTTGATGCGTATATCGGCGTGACGCTCCCCTTCGCTGCGGGAGTCAATCGCGTGTGAAGGCGAACTGACTTCCTTGATGCTGATGGGCGTATCCAGCGCCACCCGGAGATCAAATTTCGCGGGCGAATCCTTGCCCTTGGGCAAGGTCGGTTGCGCCACCCATTTTTCCTGCGCCGAAGCGGACTGCGGGCTGTTGTAGCGCGGACCAACGACGGTGGGGAAAACGAATTGATAGCGTCCGTTCTCCGGCGTCAGCAATTCGGTGTAATGCAATTCAACCCGGACATCATCACCGGGCAGAATGTTGGCGACGTTCATCTGAAAGACATTGGGTCGATGTTGTTCCAGCAAAGCCGCTGTTTTACCTTCGCTTTTCGCCTGTTCATATTCTTGCTGCGCTTTTTTCTTTTCGCGGATTTTCGCCGTAATCAGCCGGTCTGCCAGCCGCACATTCATGGCATGTACCGCCGCACGGGTGGAACCGGGAAAAACATATTTCGCCTCAATCGGGCGCGCGCCTTCGTTTTTGTAGGTCTGCGTTACCGTGACATCCGCAATTACACCGGAAATACGCACCGATACATCGGTCGCCTTGAGCGGCAACGCATCCACAGCCGGGTTGCCGCCGGGCAGGTAGAAGTAGGGGCTTTCAGTTTTTGTCGGGGCGTCTTCGACCTCTGCTTTCGTCACGGGCGAGCACAGCGCCGCCAGCGCCATGCAGCACGAAAAAGCCACGCAGCCGCCAAAAGACAGACATTTTTTCTCCACTGCGTGGGGAATATCCATTACCGATTCTACGATCAGCCATTCCCCGCCCCGTTGCGCGAAGTGCGCCAAAGTGTTTCGTAACATGATGCGTCTCCTGTGGTTGATAAGGAGATGCTAAACGCGCTATGTGAAGCGCGAATGAAGCGAATGTGGGGATTTTGTGAAGTGAGGGCAGGGCAATCATGCGATGGTCATGCCCGATTTACCGTCACCGTCAAAAGCGAGGAGCGTAGCGACGCGGTAATCTTGGCAACAACGAGAGATTGCCGCGTCGCTGCGCTCCGCGCTTTTGACGCGGTTGACCAGCCATTATTCGTTGCCGATCGCCAAACACCCTGCATGTGAAACCATGCCCGACCTACATCGCTGGGAGCGCCGACGTCCCCGTCGGCGGGTTTGGTTCCGTGCGAAAAATCTTAAAACCGCCGGCGGGGACGCCGGCGCTCCCAGGGTGGCAGTCATCAGGAGCGGCTTTGTCGCCAGAAAGTACTGACATCTGTCACCTGATCCCTGATGCCTGGATTGCCGCGTCGCTCTGTTCCTCGCTTTTGACGCGATTGTTGGGCATTTCATTGGCATTCATGCGATGGCCTGTTCTTCTGAAAAATAACACACGAGTTGACGATATAGCGTATATTTCATATCATATTCGATATGATAAGAGCCGTCCTTGATACCAATATCCTCGTCTCTGCCGCACGCAGCCGCCGGGGGGCATCGTTTGCCGTGCTGCGGGCGCTGCACGAAGGGCGTTTTACGGCGCTGGCTTCCGTGCCCCTGTTGCTGGAATACGAAGCGGTGCTCAAGCGACCGGAACACCTGCAACCGGGCGGACGCACACTGGCAATGACGGATGCCTTTCTGGATGCGCTCTGCCTGCATGTTGAGCCGGTAAACCTTTATTACCTGTGGCGTCCGCAAACACGCGATGCCGCTGACGAAATGGTGCTGGAAACCGCGCTCAATGGTCGGGCGGATGCGCTCGTCAGTTTGAACACGGCGGATTTTGCCAAAGCCGCGCATCGTTTTCGCCTGCCCCTGCTCACGCCCGGTGAGTTTTACCAACAATACGTGCCACTGCTGGCACGAAAGGATTGAAAAATGTCCAACTATGCATTGCGTGTTCCCGAATCCCTGTTTGAATATGCCCGTAGCGTGGCAGAAGAAGAAAAGGTGTCGATGAACCAGTTCTTTGTCATGGCCATTGCAGAGAAAGTTTCCGCGCTCAAGACCGAAAGCTACTTTCGGCAACGCATGGCGCGTGGCGAAGCGGCGGCCTTCGACACCTGGCTGGCGGTCAGCCCCGACACTCCTGCCGATACAGGCGACGCGCTGCCCTGAAAGTGAAGTCTGTGTCAATCCCGGACGCTCACGGTAGAATGTTTGCTTTGATTTTTCGGGAACAAACCCATGTGCGGCATTGTGGCGGCGACAGCCAGAAATAACGTGGTTCCTGTTCTGATTGAGGGACTGAAAAAACTCGAATACCGGGGCTACGACTCTGCCGGGCTGGCGGTATTGCAGGCGGGAAAACTGGAACGTCGGCGCGCTTTGGGACGGGTGACGGAACTGGAAGCCAAATCGGAAGGGCTGCTCGCCTCGACCGGCATTGCCCATACCCGTTGGGCGACGCATGGCGCTCCGGCGGAAAAAAACGCGCATCCCCTGATTTCCAACGGGTTGGCGGTGGTGCATAACGGCATCATCGAAAACTACGCCGAACTGAAGGCGGAACTCATTGCTCAGGGTTATGAGTTCACTTCCGAAACCGATACGGAAAGCATTGCCCATCTGATTGATTTCCATCTGAAAACCACGTCTGACCTTGCCGAAGCCGTGCGCCTGACCTGCCAGCGTCTGCAAGGCGCTTACGCCATTGCCGTAGTTTCCGAAGCGTCGCCGGGACAGGTCGTGGTCGCGCGGGAAGGTGCCCCGCTGTTGCTGGGGCTGGGTGAGGAGGGGTATTACGCCGCGTCTGACACTTCCGCGCTGTTAAAGGTGACGCGCCAGATGATTTATCTGGAAAACGGCGATGTTGCCCTGTTGCGTCCAGAGGGCTTTTCCATTTTCCGGCAGGACGGGCAGCCCGTCACGCGTCCGGTTGTGGTTTCCCAACTGACCGCTGACGCGGTGGAATTGGGCGCTTACCGCCACTACATGCAAAAGGAAATTTTCGAGCAGCCCGAAGCCCTGGCGAATACGCTGGAAATGGTCAGCGCCACCACGCATCTGCAAGCCGGGTTGTTCGGCGCAAACGCCGCCGGGATTCTGGGGCAGGTCGAATCGGTGCTGATTCTGGCTTGCGGCACCAGCAATCACGCGGGGATGGTGGCGCGCTACTGGATTGAACAAATTGCCAAAATTCCGGTCAATGTGGAATTCGCCAGCGAATACCGCTATCGGGATTCCGTGCCCAATCCCAAGCAACTTATCGTCGCGATCTCCCAATCCGGCGAAACCGCTGACACGCTGGCGGCATTGCTCCACGCCAGAGCATCGGGACAGCCGATGACACTGGCGATTTGCAATGTCGCTGAATCCGCCATTGTGCGCGAATCGGCGTTGCGCTTCATCACCCGCGCCGGACCGGAAATCGGCGTCGCCTCCACCAAAGCCTTTACCACGCAGCTTGCCGCCCTGTTCCTGCTGACGTTGGTGCTCGCCAAGCAAAAAGGACGGCTTCCCGCAGACGAAGAAGTCAGGCATTTGCGAGCATTGCGCCATCTGCCCGTTGCCATCCAGAAAGTGCTGGCGTTGGAACCGGAAATCGCAGCCTGGGCGCGTCGCTTCGCCAACAAGCAACACGCCCTGTTTTTGGGGCGCGGGCGCCATTTTCCGATTGCGCTGGAAGGCGCGTTGAAATTGAAAGAAATCTCCTACATCCACGCCGAAGCCTATCCCGCCGGAGAACTCAAACACGGGCCGCTGGCGTTGGTGGACAAAGACATGCCCGTCGTCGCCGTCGCGCCCAACGATGCCCTGCTGGAAAAACTCAACAGCAATCTGCAAGTCGTCCACGCCCGTGGCGGCGAACTCTACGTCTTCGCCGATCAGGGGACGCACATGCGCTCTGAAGACGAAGAGGGCGTGCACGTCATCGCCCTGCCCGAACACTACGATCACCTCTCGCCCATTCTGCACGTTGTTCCCCTGCAACTACTCGCCTACCACGCGGCGCTGATTAAAGGGACGGACGTGGATAAACCGCGCAATCTGGCAAAGTCGGTGACGGTCGAATAACAAAACTCACGTCCCCCATGTCCATCCCCAATTCTGCAAAACTGGCGCTCATCCTGACGGTCATCCTCTTTGGCAGTCAGGCGTCGGCGCAACAAACGCCACAACCCCTTCCGCCCGCTGTCAGCAAGGCGCTTGCCGCCGCAAAAATCCCGGAAAACGCTGTGGCGGTCACGGTACAGGCGCTTGATCAAAACGCGCCGCTACTCGCCCACAACGCCGGGATGCCGATGAATCCCGCGTCGGTGATGAAGCTCGTCACCACTTACGCGGCACTGGAAATGCTGGGACCCGCTGCGACCTGGCAAACCAATCTCTACAGCGAAACAGAACCTGACGCGGACGGGAATTTACGCGGCAATCTTTATATGCAGGGCAGCGGCGACCCCAAACTGAATCTGGAAAATTTCTGGATCTTGTTGCGACAGTTGCGCGCGCGCGGCGTACAACATATCAGCGGCGATCTGGTGCTTGACCGTTCGCGTTTCAGTCTGCCGCCCTACAATCCCGCCGCCTTCGACAAGCGCCCGTTACGCGCCTATAACGTCGGGCCGGACGCGCTGATGGTCGATTTTTACGCCATGCGCTTCATCCTGCGACCGGAAAAGGATGCCATCCGCTTCATCAACGAAAGCCCGAACGACCGCCTGCACGTCGTGGCGCAATTCACCCCCGGCAAAGGCGGTTGCGACGGTTGGCGCGACCGCCTGAACATCCGCAACGAGGCGGGGCGGCTGGAAATCAGCGGCAGTTACCCTGTCAGTTGCGGTGAAAAAGTCCTGCTGCTTTCGCCCTTGCCGCCGGAAATCCACATCGACGGATTGTTTCGCGCCCTCTGGCGGGAAATGGGCGGTAGCCTGAAGGGAAAAGTCCGCACCGGAAAGGTTCCGGCAAACGCCACGCGACTGGCACAACAAAGCTCGCCGCCGGTTGCCGAAGTCGTGCGCGACGTGAATAAATGGAGCAACAACGTCATGGCACGCCAGCTTTTTCTGGCGTTGAGCGGAGAAGAGGGCACACCGGAGGCGGCTGCACAACGCACCGACACATGGTTGCGCGGCAAGGGGCTGAATTTCCCCGAACTTGTGCTGGAAAACGGCTCCGGTCTGTCACGACGGGAGCAAATCAGCGCCGAACACCTGAACCGCCTGCTCATCAACGCCTGGCAAAGCGCCTACATGCCGGAGTTCATCGCTTCTCTCCCCATTTCCTCTATTGACGGCACCATGCAAAAACGTCTGCGCGGCACCCCCGCCGCCGGACGCGCCCACATCAAAACCGGCACGCTGGATGGCGTCAAGGCAGCGGCAGGCTATGTGCAGGATGAACAGGGCAGACGTTACGCGGTGACATTCCTGATCAACCACAAAAATTCAGGCGCAGGAGAACGGGCAATAGACGCGCTGCTGACTTGGGTGGCGGCGGGAAGGTGATTCGTATTATTAATCCGGCAATCCAATACGCCATAGGCTGCCACAGGTTTTAGGTAGGGCGGCATCGAAAAAACCGCCCAGACTGCTGACAAACCAACCTGGGAGCGCCGGCGTCCCCGCCGGCGGGGTTGGTTTTGCACGAAAAATCTTAAAACCGCCGGCGGGACGCCGGCGCTCCCAGGTTGTAGGTTGGGTAAGCCACAGGCGCAACCCGACATTGGCGATTTATCGCGCGTCCAGATTGACGGATCAGTGTCGGGTTCAACTACGCTTACCGTCAAAAGCGAGGAGTTGTTGCGCCAGTTGAGGGATATAAAGTTGCCCCGCGATCACCCGGCGCAGGGTTTCGCCTGCCAACGGGCGGTAACGCACGGCGTCGCGGGCGATGGTGGCGATGCGGTAGGCGTTGATGACTTGCGGGCACTCATGGAACATCAATCCTGGGAAAGGCGGACTATGGCAGGATGCTCCCCCCGCCATGAACGAAACCTGTATGATTCGACAGGATTTACCCCCCAACCTTGCCCGATGGCAGAAAGGATGTCCGCAAAATGGGATACGACGCTTCTGGAATCAAACTCAGCAATATTGAATACTTCCCCGGCTACGCCATTACCCAACATTTGGGGCTGGTGCAGGGCAGTACGGTACGCGCCAAGCATGTGGGGCGCGACATCATGGCGAGCCTGAAAAACATTGTCGGCGGCGAACTCAAGGGATACACCGAGCTACTGAACGAATCCCGTCAGGAAGCGGTCGACCGCATGGTGGCCCAGGCGCGCGCCGTAGGCGCCAATGCGGTGATCAATGTGCGCTTCAGTACCGCAAACATCGCGGCGGGCGCGGCGGAGCTTCTGGCTTATGGCACGGCGGTGGTGCTGGAACGGCGGGGGTAAACATGGGCGATCTTATTGCGCTTGGCTTTGTCGTTATCCTGCTGATTGTGGGCTTTGTGTTTGGCTCGATTGGGCAAAGTCGGCATTACCGTTCCATCAAAACCCGCGAATTCCGCCTGCGCCACATTCTTCTGTTCAACGAAAAAATGCCGCCCACGCAGTACGCGGGGCAGGAGTTTGCGCTGGTTTCCGGCTCCGTCATCATGGGCAGCGACTATTTCCGGCAGATGATTGCCGGTTTGAAGGGGATTTTCGGCGGTCGCCTCACCAGCTTTGAAACCATGCTGGACAGGGGACGCCGCGAAGCCATTTTGCGGATGAAAGAAGAAGCCGAGCGTATGGGCGCCAACGCCATTTTCAATGTGCGTCTGGAAACCAGCACCCTGTCTTTTTCGCAGCAAGGCAATCGGGAAGGCAAGGGCGGGCTGGCGTGCGCGGAACTGATGGCTTACGGCACCGCCTGGCGCGCGCCTGCTGCTTCTCCCGCTGCAAACGCCGGTAATCCGCAAACCCTGTAAATCAATATGGGCAGCTATTCCAATCCAGAGGTGCCGCACGAGGTCAATGTCAGCGAAAAAACGCCCTTGCGCGATTTTTTGCGGCTTTCCTTGGGCGTGTGTCTGGTGACGGTAGCGGTGGTGGTCGTGGTTTTTTTCGCGGCAAGGCTGTTCGCGCCGCAGATTCCTTTTCGCTACGAAGCCGCGTTAAACGATGTCGTCGCGCAAAAACCCGCCAGCGATGCCGCGCCCACCTGCCAGAGCGAAAGCGAAGCGGCATTGCAAACGCTGGCGGATGAACTGGCGCGAACGATGGAACTTCCCGATGAAATGAGCATTCGTGTGCATTTGCGTGCGGATAGCGAACCCAATGCCTTTGCGAGCCTGGGCGGCAATGTCATGGTGAATCGCGGGCTGCTGGAACATATCCAGTCGGAAAACGCGCTGGCGATGGTGCTCGCGCATGAAATCGCCCATATTAAACACCGCGACCCGATTGTTTCCATCGGCGGTGGCGTCGCGGTCGCCGTGCTGTTCAGCGCCTTGATTGGCAATTCCGACGGCGGCGCGCTGGTCGGCTGGGCAATCGGATTGACGCAAATGTCCTTTTCGCGGGAACAGGAAAGCGCCGCCGACGAAGCCGCGCTCGCCGCCTTGCAAAAACGCTATGGCTACACCAACGGCGCGGACGAGTTTTTTACCTACATTACACAGGAATACCCTGAAATCTCCAAAATCCCCGCTTTTTTGAGCACCCATCCGACGCCGCCGGAACGGGTTAAACAGATTCAATCCGGCTTCGCCCTCACACCGCCAATCCTGATGCCGTTGTCGGTCGAACTGAAATGTGAATTTCAGGAAACGGGGAGTGGAAATTGACGACAGCCTGGCACGATGGCTGGTTAAACACCGCGCGGCGGGTGGATAGTCCCAATTTTGGCGCACGTCCGGAGGGCGATGAGGTGTCGCTGGTCGTGCTGCACAACATCAGTTTGCCACCAGAGGAATTCGGCGGGGCGTATGTGGAACAATTTTTTACCAACTGCCTGAATCCCGCGACGCATCCTTATTTTGCCGAGATTGCCGACATGAAAGTTTCGGCGCATTTTTTCCTGCGCCGCGACGGTGAACTCGTGCAATTCGTCAGCGCCGACGACCGCGCCTGGCACGCCGGACATTCGTCATGGCAGGGGCGGGATCAGTGCAATGATTATTCCATCGGCGTCGAACTGGAAGGCAGCGATTGCCAGCCTTTTACGATAGCCCAATATGCGGCGCTATGGTCGTTGCTGGATGCGATTTGCGCCGCCTATCCGATTACCGCCATCGCCGGTCACGAACATGTCGCGCCGGGACGCAAGAGCGACCCGGGAGCGTGTTTTGATTGGCAGACGTTGGCGGGGCGGTTTCCGCAAATGACCTTGCCGGACGCTGTAGTGGTCAAAAAATCCCGGACACAGCGATAGATTTCTGGTCTGTCAAGCCTGGTAGGTCGGGCACGTTTCACGTGCCCGACATTGGGCGGCGCAGAAAGGATTGCGCGAATTTGTCGACATAGCGCCGCGATGACCAGCGAACGCAAAATTGACGTCGGCATGTGATCAACTGTCAAGCGCCCTGCATGTGAAGCTATGCCCGACCTACCAAAATCCATCTTACAGGACAAGGGTGGGCACCCGTGTGCCAGACGGTGTATTCAATAAAACAGGCAGCAAGCTGGATGACAACGTGTGTTTTTTTAAACCTTCAAAAACAGCGTTTCCAGTGGCTCATCACCCAATTGTCGGCTGCAATGTCCGTGTAATTCCGGGTTGAAAGTTTCTCCGGCGGGCACAAGGTCGTTGGAGTAAAAAAACTCGCCTGCCGAAAAAACGCGGGCGCTGCCGTCGCGTAGTCCGATTTCCATTTGACCGGAGAGGATGATGGTCAATTGTGGCGAGGTCGTGCAGTGGAATTCGCTTTTGAAGCCGACGGGCGAGTGGCGCAGTTGGAAGCCGGTGGCGGGAAATCGTCGGGAGAGTCGGGCGGCGGGCGTGCCTTCCGGCAGGTCGATGGATTCTTCACGGAAACGGGCGCAGCCGTTGGGGGCGGTGTAGAGGGTGATGAGTTTCATGGTGACGTGTTTGTTCTGCTTTCCAGGGTTTCCCAGCGTTCCAGCAATGCCATGAGTTCGTCGTCGATGGTGGAGAGGCGGCAGGCGGCGGAGCGTGATTTTTCGGGGGCGCTTTGGTAAATCGTCGGGTCGGAGAGCAGGGCGGTCAAATTTTTTTGTTCGGCTTCCAGCGCGGCAATCTGGTCGGGCAGGGTTTCCAGTTCGCGTTGTTCTTTCCAGGTGAGTTTTTCGCTTTTGGGCTTTACCGTTTTCGCGGTCTTGATCGGCGGCGCGGTTTTTTCGGGGGCGGCGGGCTTGTTCGTTGCGGGCGATCTGGATTTTGCGGTCAACCAGTCTTCGTAGCCGCCCGCGTATTCCCGCCAGAGTCCGTCGCCTTCCGCGACCAGGGTTTGCGTCACCACGTTATCCAGAAAGGCGCGGTCATGGCTGACGAGAAACAGGGCGCCGCTGTATTCCTGCAACAGTTGTTCCAGAAGTTCCAGCGTTTCCATGTCGAGGTCGTTGGTGGGTTCGTCCAGCACCAGCACATTGGCGGGACGGGCGAACAGACGGGCGAGCAGCAGACGGTTGCGTTCGCCGCCGGAGAGGGATTTGACCGGCGAGCGGGCGCGCTCGGGGGCGAATAAAAAATCTTCCAGATAGCCGATAACGTGTTTTCTCGCGCCGCCGATTTCGACGTAATCGGAGCCGGGGGAGATGACTTCGGCGAGGCTGGCTTCCGGGTCGAGCTGGGCGCGGAACTGGTCAAAGTAGGCGATTTCCTGCCGCGTGCCGCGTCGTATTGTGCCGGAGTCGGCTTTCTGTTCGCCCAGAATCAGGCGCAGCAGGGTGGTCTTGCCTGCGCCGTTGGCGCCAATCAAGCCGATTTTGTCGCCGCGCAGGAGGCGGGTGGAGAAGTCGCGCACGATGATTTTGTCGTCGAACGCCTTGCTGACATGTTGCAATTCCGCGACCAGTTCGCCGCTTTTGTCACCCGCGTCGAGGCGCAGTTTGACCTGCCCCAGGCGGTCGCGGCGTTCCATGCGCTCGGCGCGCAGTTTTTCCAGCCGTTGCACACGAAACACGGCGCGGGTGCGGCGGGCTTCCACCCCCTTGCGTATCCAGACTTCTTCTTCTTTCAGGAGCTTGTCGAATTTGCGGTTGAGGACGGCTTCTTCCTGCAACTGCGCTTCCTTGCGGCGTTGGTATTCCGCGAAGCTGCCGGGGTAGCTGGACAGCTTGCCCCGGTCGAGTTCGACGATGCGCGTTGCCAGATGTTCGAGAAAACGCCGGTCGTGAGTGATGAACAGCAGGCTGACGTTGAGTTCGTGCAACAGGGTTTCCAGCCATTCAATCGCCTGAATGTCGAGGTGATTGGTGGGTTCGTCCAAAAGCAGCGCGTCCGGTTTGAAGGCGAGGGCGCGCGCTAACGCCAGGCGTTTTTTCTGCCCGCCGGAGAGCGTGCCGGTTAACGCTTCCGGGTCAAGCCCGAAACGGCTGATGACACGGTCGACCTGCGCCTGCCATGTCCACGCGCCTTCGGCTTCCAGCGCGTGTTGCAGGGTTTCCAGTCGGGGCAGCAGTTCGGAATGTTTGGTATCGGTTTGCGATAGTGCATGGGAAACGTGGTGGTATTCGGCAAGCAGACGGGAGATGCCGCCCAGGCCGGACACCACGCTTTGAAACACCGTTTGCGCCGCGTCCATCATTGGTTCTTGCGGCACGTAGGCGATGCGCGCGCCGGGCTGCCGCCAGACCTTGCCATCGTCCAGCGTACCTTGACCTGCCAATGCGGAGAGCATGGAAGACTTGCCGGAACCGTTGCGTCCGATCAGGGCGACCCGTTCGCCCGCGTCGAGTTGAAAATCCGCTTTGTCCAGCAGCGGGACATGCCCAAAGGCGAGGCTGGCTTGTTCGAGTTTGAGCAGCATTGATCGTTTGAGTTATTGGGCGGTGGATTCCAGCAGACGCACTTCGCGCTGCGGGAAGGGGATTTCGATGCCTTCGGCGCGGAAACGTCGCCAGATTTCCAGATTGATTTGCGAGCGCAAAAGCGATGTGCCGTTTTGCGGGTCGCTGATCCAGAATCCCAGGTCAAGGTCAATGCCGCTATCGGCAAAGCGGGCAATCGTGGCCAGCGGAGCGGGGTCGGCAATCACGCGGGGATGTGCGCGGGCGATGGCTTCCAGAAGCGGCAACACTTTTTCGAGGTCGCTGGAATAGGCGACGGAAACGCTGGTTTGCGCCCGTGTGCGGGAATCGGAAAAGGTCTGGTTCTGCACGATATTGGCGACCAGCGATTCATTGGGGACGATGAATTCCATGCCTACCATATTTTTCAGCACGGTGTAGCGGGTGGTAATTTGCGTGACTGTGCCGCTCACGTCGCCGCTCACCTGAATAATGTTGCCCAGGCGGATGGAGCGGTCGAGCAAAATGATGAAGCCGGAAACATAATTGCTGGCGATTTTCTGCAGGCCCATGCCCAGCCCCACGCCCAGCGCGCCGGTGAACACGGAGAGCGCGGTGATGTCCAGCCCGATCAGGGAAAAACTCATGAGTACGGCAAAGAGCACAAACAGCGCCTTGCACATGCGCCCCAGCACGATCCGCAGCGAAACGTCGATTTCCTGCGCGCCCTTGAGTCTGGCTTCCACCAGACTGGAAGCCCAGAGGGAAGCCAGCAGGGTGAGCGCGATGACCACCACGCCGTTTACGATCATCCACAGATTGATTTGCTGCGCGCCAATGCGAAATCCCACTGTTTCCAGCGTACGGATGACTTCCGGCGCGACGCCGGAGAGAAACAGCGCCAGCCAGCCCCAAACCAGAATGGAAAAGACGCGCCCGATGCTGGCGATCCAACTGGCGCGTGGAAAACTGCGTTGCAGCATGTGACGCAAGGCGCGCACCACGGTGAGCGACAAGAGGAGCGGAATGAAAAGATCGAACAAATACAGCGGCATTTTGTCCAGTTGCACCAAGGGCAAAAGCGATTTGGTAATGGCGAGCAGTAGCACGGAGAAGATGGGGAATGTCTGTTCCAGCAGGGCTTGCCAAAGCCCCAGGCGGTCTTGCGTTGCGGCAAGCCGACGGCGCAAATGACGCGCCAGAATCCAGGCGATTCCCAGACAGACCAGCACAAAAGGAATCTGCCAGTAAAAATCGGGATACAGCAAGTCTTCGCCAAGGTTTTGCAGCAGGGAAGTTGTGGAAGTGGTATCGGTGGGAGTCGGAGATGCGCTCATGATGGTCTGGCGGAACGAAAGTCCATTATTGTAGAAGAAAGCCGCGCTGTGAGCGGCAGTTGTTTTTAGCGGCAGGGCTGGTCGTCGTTAAAGCGAAAAATAAAAAGCCCTGCGCGAGGCAGGGCTTTGGGGGAAGCAATGAAACTTATTTGGTGGTGCCAATCAGTTCGATGTCAACGCGACGATCGGGTTGCAGGCATTCAACCAGTTTCTTGTTGCGACCGCTTTCAGCGCCCAGGTTGTTGCATTGGTCGCCGGTGACGGGTTGGGTTTTGCCCTTGCCTTCGGTGTAGATGCGGTTGGCTTCAACGCCCTTGCCGACCAGATATTGCTTGACGGCGGCAGCGCGCTTTTCAGAGAGCTGCTGGTTGTAGCGGTCTTTGCCGACGCGGTCGGTGTGACCCGTGGCGAGGATGACTTCGAGGTTGATTTCACCGGACTTGGCAGCCAGTTCGTCAAGCTTGGCCTTGCCTTCGGGACGCAGCACAGCCTTGTTGAAGTCGAAGAGGGCGTCAGCGGCAATCGTGATTTTGCCGGAGGTGGGACGGGTGGTAGCGGGCGCAACGGGGCGTGCGGGCGTTGCCGCAGCAGGAGCGGCGGAGCACTTGCCGGCGGGGAGCAGGTCACGGTCGCATTGGCAGCCAGCGGGATCGTTGGCGGCGGCGGCGGGCGTCCAGTAGCCGGTGCGCCAGCAGAGACCGGTGCCGCTGATGGCGACGACATCGCGCTGGTCGATGACATAAACACGTTCCTGGGCTTGTACGGCGGTGATGCCGATGGTAGCCAACAGGGCGAGAGCGAGGGAGTTTCTGGCGATTGTCTTGATCATGTTGTTTCCTTGCGTGGGTTGTTATTGAAGAAGGAACCGGAACGCGGTGAGGTTACTTTCAGATCGCATCCGGCTGGAGGTGGGTAACTATGCGATTGTGCCACAGTCTGGCATTATTTTTCAAATTGGCATTATCGAAATGCAACAGGATTTTATCGAAAACACAACATCTGCCTTGCACCCATACATGGCTGACATCTTCGCGTCCGGCAGAATGGATGAGATGGGAAACGGGGTCGAAGCAGGGCGAAAGTTCCAGCGTGTCCATGCGAACGGCGGTGAGGTCGGCATATTTGCCAATCTCGATGGAACCGATGTCGCGCTCCAGTCCCAACGCCCGCGCCCCCGCCAGGGTTGCCATTTGCAGCGCCTTCCACGCGGGCAGAATGCCGGCGTCGCCGCTTTTGCCCTTGGCGAGCAGGCTGGCCAGGCGCATTTCCGCGAGCAGGTCGAGGCGATTGTTGCTGGCTGCGCCGTCCGTACCCAGTCCCACGTTGATGTCTTGCGTCAGCATTTCGGTAACGGGCGCGATGCCGGAACCCAGTTTCAGGTTGGAAGTCGGGCAGTGGGCAACGTTACAATTGTTACGCGCAAGGGTGGCGATTTCGTCGTCCAGCAGATGCACGGCATGTACGCCGATCAGTTGCGGCCCCAGCAGCCCCAGTCTGTTCAGACGATGCAGGGGGCGACAACCGTGTTCTTCCAGATGCTGCCGGATTTCGTCGGTGGTTTCGTGAATGTGCACATGCACGGGCACTTCCAGTTGGGCGGAGAGGGTCTGGATTTTTTCAAAGCTCGCGTCGCTCACGCTGTAAGGCGCGTGCGGGGCAAGGCAGAAGTTGATGAGCGGATGCTCGCGCCAGGCGTCCAGAGCCGCCAATCCCTTGTCGAGATAATCGGCGGCGTCGCTCGCATAGCCGGAAGGAAACTCCAGCACGGTGACGCCCAGCACGGCGCGCATCCCCAATCCCACGGCGGCGGCAGCCGCGTCACCGGGGAAAAAATACATGTCGTTGAAGCAGGTGATGCCGCCACGCAGCATTTCGGCGCAGGCGAGGCGTGTGCCGTCGCTGATGAATTCGGGCGAAATCAGCGCGTTTTCAACAGGCCAGATGCGATCCTTTAACCAGCGCATCAGGGGAATATCGTCCGCCATGCCGCGCATGAGGCTCATCGCGGCGTGGGTGTGCAGGTTGACAAGACCGGGGATGAGCAGGTGTTCCGGGAGCGTCACCGTTTCTTTCGCGTGATAACGCTCACGCGCCACATGCGAGGGCAGAATGTCGATGATGCGCCCGTCCGCGATGGCGACGGCGTGCTGTTCCAGCAGGGTTTCAGTGTGCGCCAGGGCAATCCAGCGGGCATGAATCAGCAATTCCGGTTGGGCGGCGGATTTGGCATCGGGCGTGGCAGCGTCGGACATGGCATCACGGTTAAGGGCGAAGGGTGCGTATTCTAATGGTTTTCGGTACGCTTTTCCGAGAACTGGGTATCATCGCTCACTCCTGTCTTCGCCATCCTGTTCGCCATGTTTGCAAATTTTGCCGCAGCCCCAAAAATCCTGCTGTTCTCTGCAACGCTCCTGCTCGTCTCCTGCGGTGAAACCTGGAACGATCCTTATCCGCGCTCCGAAGCGGACGACAACATTCTGTATTCCGCCTTCACCGAACGCCCCCGCCACCTTGATCCGGCGATGTCCTACACCGAAGATGAATTCACCTTCATCGCCCAGATTTACGCGCCGCCGCTGCAATACCATTATTTGAAGCGTCCCTATGAACTCATTCCCGCAACCGTAGACAAAGTGCCGGAGCCGGAACTGTACGACGCCAAAGGTCGTCGCCTGCCGCACGACGCGCAGGCGGAAAAAGTGGCGGAGAGCATTTACGAATTGCGTCTGAAACCCGGTCAGCGTTACCAGCCGCATCCCGCCTTCGCGCAGGATGCAAACGGCAAGCCGCTGTATCTCACGTTGAGCCGTGAAGACCTGGCGGACAAATTCGGCGTGGGCGATTTTCCCGTCACCGGCACACGCGAACTGACCGCCGCCGATTACATTTACCAGATGAAACGCCTCGCGCACCCGCGCCTGCATTCGCCCATTTTCGGCATGATGGCGGAAAAAATCATAGGGCTTCGTGAACTGGGCACGGCGCTGGACGCCGCCAATCGCCAGCAACCCGACGCATGGCTTGACCTCGACGCCTTTCCCCTCACGGGCGTCGAAGCCGTCGATCCCTACACTTTTCGCATCCGCATCAAGGGGCGTGACCCGCAATTCGCCTACTGGCTCGCCATGCCCTTTTTCGCCCCCGTGCCGCGCGAAGCCGACCGTTTTTTCAGTCAGCCGGGGATGGCGGGAAAAAATCTGACTCTGGATTGGTGGCCGGTCGGCAGCGGCGCGTTCATGCTCACCGAAAATGATCCGAACCGGCGCATGGTGCTGACCCGCAACCCGTATTTTCAGGGCGAAACCTACCCCTGCGAAGGCGAACCGGAAGACGCCGCCGCCGGATTGCTCGCCGATTGCGGCAAGGCGTTGCCCTTCATCGACAAAGCCGTCTTCACCCGCGAAAAAGAGGCGATTCCCTACTGGAACAAGTTTTTGCAAGGCTATTACGACGCATCCGGCATCGCGTCCGACAACTTCGACCAGGCCGTGCGGGTCGCCATTGGCGGCGAAGTGGGTTTGACCGACGACATGCGGGCAAAAGGCATCCGGCTCCTGACTTCCGTGCGCCCCAGCATTTTTTACATGGGGTTTAACATGCTGGACCCGCTGCTAGGCGGCGACAGCGCGGCGGCGACCCGGTTGCGGCAAGCCATCGCCATCGCCATTGACGAGGAAGAATTCATCTCCATCTTCATGAACGGGCGCGGCATTCCCGGCATGAGTCCCGTCCCGCCCGGCATTTTCGGTTTTGAAGAAGGCGAGGCGGGCATCAATCCTTATGTCTACGACTGGGCGGACGGCAAGCCTCGCCGCAAATCCATCGAAGCGGCAAGGCAACTGCTCGCGGAAGCGGGCTGGCCGAATGGACGCAACGCCAAAACCGGCGAGGCGCTCATCATCAACCTCGACACCACCAGCGGCGGCATGGGCGACAAATCGCGGCTGGACTGGCAAGCCCGCCAGTTCCAGAAAATCGGCGCGCAACTGGTCGTGCGCTCCACCGATTTCAACCGTTTTCAGGAAAAACTCTCCAAAGGCACCGCGCAGATGTTCTTTGTGGGCTGGAACGCCGATTACCCCGACCCGGAAAATTTTTTCTTCCTGCTGCATGGACGCGAAAGTCAGGTGCACCACGGCGGCGAAAACCACGCCAATTATGAAAACCCGGAATTCGACCGCCTGTTTCTAAAAATGAAAAGCATGGAAAGCGCCCCGGAACGCCTGCTGCTGATTCGCCGGATGAACCGCATCCTGCAACGCGACGTTCCCTGGATTTTCGCCTTTCACCCCAAAACCTACACCCTGGCGCACACCTGGCTGAAAAACCGCAAACCCAATGATGTCGGCAACAACAGCCTGAAATACCAACGCCTGGATCACACCGAACGCGCCCGCTTGAGAAGCAAATGGAACCACCCCGTGCGCTGGCCGCTGCTCGCCGTAGGGTTCGCCGCGCTGCTGCTCATCTATCCGGTTGTCCGGCTCTACCGCATCAGGAATCAGGCGGCGGGGATTGGGGAATAAACCGCAGGCGCAACCCGACATTGAACGCACAACGGGGACGGGCAAGCGTCCTTTGGGAGCGACGGCGTCCTCGCCGTCGTACGATGGCGGGGACGCCATCGCTCCCAGTGCGGGTGAATGAGCGCAGCGTTATCCACCACATGACATTTGTGCGCGAACTCTGCCAAACGCTGTGGTGGCTGCTGCTCGGGCGGGTAAGTCCAATGGTGGAAGGCACTTCGCTTTTCCACCCTACACGATGTCCGGGCTACGCACTTGCTCCTATAGGATGGAAACCATCTTCGTTTCTAGGAGCGTATCCAAAAATACGGAAACATTCTTTGCCTTTTTTGTAATCAAAACCAATTTTACGGAGCATGTTTTCTATTTCGTGAGAATGATCAATCTTTTCTTTTTGGAGTAAATTTCCACGCTGGAAAGTCTCCGTGCATTGAATATCCAGCCATTCGATCTTCATGAAAGGATACGGTATGGCATGCCATTCAGCATTGAATTCACGCACATCATCACCATCAATACATTTGCAACGATAAAAAGGTCCCCCCCAATTCATGGCGTAACAGTGATCAATTAATTCTTTCCATTTTGTATCATTTGCTAGTCCACCTAATTTTCTGGTTGCCACAACGTTACGTAATTTTGTTAGCTCTGCATCCAAATCAACTTGTGGTGATTGTGCCTTTGTCATTTTTAAGCCTGATGTTGAAGTGAAGCGGTGCCGCCCGCGACAGCGACATCCGTTTGAGCGAAAATATTGGACAAGCCTAACACGGCGCTCATCCACCTGCCTGCATAAAAAACCGCAGCTTCCACTGCGGTTTTTTTAAGCGTTTACGTTGGCTTTCTTACTTCAGCAAATCCGCCACAGCAGCGCGTTCGCCTTCCAGTTCTTTCAGGGTGGCGTCGATTTTGCCGCGTGAGTAGGCGTCGATTTCCAGTCCTTTGATGAGGGTGAATTTGCCGCCCTTGACTTCGCAGGGCAGGCCGAATACCAGACCTTCGGGGATGCCGTAGCCGTTGTCGGCGGGGGCGGGGATGCCCAGCGTTACCCAGTCGTCGGAACCTTGCGTCCAGTCGCGCACGTGGTCGATGGCGGCGTTGGCGGCGGAGGCGGCGGACGAGAGACCGCGCGCGTCGATGATGGCGGCGCCGCGTTTGCCGACGGTGGGCAGGAAGATGTCATTGTTCCAGGCCGCGTCGTTGATGAGGTCTTTGACCTTTTCGCCGTTCGAGGTCACGAAACGGTAGTCGGCGTACATGGAAGGAGAGTGGTTGCCCCAGACGATGAGCTTTTTCAGGGAAGCGACGGGGCGACCGGTTTTTTGCGCCAGTTGGGTGAGGGCGCGGTTGTGATCCAGGCGCAGCATGGCGTGGTAGTTGGCAGGATTGGTGCGACCGACCTTGATGGCGGCGGCGCGGGCGATGTAGGCATTGGTGTTGGCGGGATTGCCGACAACCAGCACTTTCACGTCTTCACTGGCGTTTTCAGCGATGGCTTTGCCTTGCACGGTGAAGATGGCGCCGTTGGCTTGCAGGAGGTCGGCGCGTTCCATGCCGGGGCCGCGCGGACGCGCGCCGACCAAGAGGGCGACTTCAACATCCTTGAAGGCGACGTTGGGATCATCGGTGGCGACGACGCCAGCCAGGAGCGGGAAGGCGCAGTCATCGAGTTCCATGATGACGCCTTGCAGGGCTTTTTGCGCTTGCGGCAGGTCGAGGAGTTGCAGGATAACGGGTTGGTCTTTGCCGAGCAGTTCGCCGGAGGCGATGCGAAAGAGCAGGGCGTAACCGATTTGACCGGCGGCACCGGTGACTGCAACGCGCACGGGGGATTTGGACATGAGGGGTGCTCCTGTGAAGTTTGTAACTCTGTTATGGGACGCTCCGAAGGCAGGAGCGCGGGTTTGGCAAGGCGCACATTCCGCCAGGGGAAAAATGCAAAGCGCACATGGACGGGCTATGTTAGAAGTTCGCCTTTGCGGTGTCAATGAGATTTGATGTCTTATATAAGATAGACAGGCTGTTTTTTTTGTGTTGTAATGCGTCACCATGTCAGCCGATTTCAATCCTCCTGCCGCACCCTCGCCTGCGACGCATACAGCGCCGCACGCCGTTCGTCCGGCAGTCTCGCCAACGTTCAGCCCCTTGTATCGTCAAATCAAGGAACTGATGTTGAGCGCCTTGGGCGCGGGCGAGTGGGCACCGGGCATGGCGATTCCCAGCGAATCGGAACTGGCGGCGCGTTTTGGCGTCAGTCAGGGCACCGTCAGGAAAGCCATTGACGAAATGGCTGCCGAGCATCTGTTGGTGCGGCGTCAGGGCAAGGGCACTTTTGTCGAATCGCACAACGACCCGCGTTCCAATTACCGCTTTTTGCACTTGAAACCGGATGACGGCAAGGCGCGGCAGAAGCGTAGCATCCCGCTGTCTTGCGAGTTGCAGCCCGCAGACCGCGCGGCGGCGGCGGCGTTACATCTCGCGCCCGGCGAATCCGTGCTGGCGTTGGAGCGTTTGTTGAGTTTCGATGATGAAGTCGTGGTGTTTGACCAGATGTTTCTGCGCGCCGAGATTTTCGGTGCGTTGACGCTGGATGTCTTGCAGCAGGAAGATCGCTCGCTCTACAGTCTTTTTGAACGTCGTTTTGGTGTCCGCATGATTCGCGCCGAAGAGCGCCTGCGCGCGGTGGCGGCGGAACGGCGGGTAGCACAATTGCTGAAGGTGGAGGAGACAAGTCCGCTCACGCTGGTGGAGCGGGTGACTTACACCTACGGCGATCAGCCGGTGGAGTGGCGACGCGGTTTCTACGCCACCGATCGGTATCATTATTACAACGAGTTGAGCTGAAATTAAGGGCGTGTAAAGGGATGTGTAAGGGGACATGCCCCATCCGCGCAAGAGAGGAAATTTCGCGGGCGGGGTTTGTCGTATAATTACACGCCCTGTGCCTTTGCGCGTTGTTAAAAGTGGCGTTGGCGGTGTGCCGCTGATTTTTTTGACCCTTCGAGGATGATGTTCATGACCGATGCGAGTACGAGGAAGCGTCCCAGAAATCTGGATCTTCCGTCCCTGATTTTTTACAGATTGCCCTTGCCGGGCAAACTTTCCATTTTGCATCGCGTCAGCGGTCTGGGGTTGTTCCTGCTGCTGGGGCCTTTGCTCTGGCTTTTCCAGTTGAGCGTGACCTCGCCCGAAGCCTTCGCCACGTTTCGGGAACTGGCTTCCTGCGGGGTCGCCAAAGTCATTTTCGCGGGGTTGATCTGGGCGTTCGCGCACCACTTCTGCGCGGGCATCCGTTTCCTGTTTCTGGACGCGCATGTGGGTCTTGAAAAGGAATCCGCGCGGAATTCCGCCATCGCCGTGTTCGTCGTGAGCATCCTGATCACCGTGACCTTGATTTGGGGGATTCTGTTGTGATTAAGCGTATTGTTGTCGGGGCGCATTACGGCCTCAAGGATTGGCTCGTGCAGCGCGTCACCGCCGTTGTGATGGCGCTGTACAGCGTGTTTCTCATCGCCATTTTGCTGGTGGTCAAACCTGCGGATTTTGAGGCGTGGCGCGCGGTGTTCGCGCTGGGCGCGGTCAAGTTCGCCACCTTCCTGTTCGCGCTGTCGCTCTTTTACCACGCCTGGATTGGTGTGCGTGACATCTGGATGGATTATGTGCAACCCGTGGGGATTCGTTTGACCCTGCATGTGTTGACCCTCCTCGCCCTGACGGGTTATGCCGGCTGGGCTGCCGCGATTCTCTGGAGACTGTAAGCGTGAATATCCCTGTTTATAAATTTGATGCCGTCATCGTCGGCGCGGGCGGCGCGGGTTTGCGTTCTGCCATTCAACTGTCCGAGGCGGGCTTGAAAACCGCCGTGCTGTCCAAGGTGTTTCCCACCCGTTCCCATACCGTTGCCGCTCAGGGCGGCGTCGCCGCTTCGCTCGGCAATTCCGAAGAAGACAACTGGCGCTGGCACATGTATGACACCGTTAAGGGTTCTGACTGGTTGGGCGATCAGGATGCCATCGAATTCATGTGTCGCAAGGCGGTGGAAGTGGTGGTCGACCTGGAACACTACGGTATGCCCTTCGACCGCACCGACAGCGGCAAAATTTACCAGCGTCCCTTTGGCGGTCACATGTCCAACTTCGGTGAAAAGCCGGTGCGTCGCGCCTGCGCCGCCGCCGACCGTACCGGACACGCCATGCTGCACGCCATGTATCAACGCAATGTCAAGGCGAACACCCAGTTCTTCGTCGAATGGATGGCGCTCGACCTGATTCGTGACAGCGAAGGTCATGTGGTCGGCGTGACCGCGATGGAAATGGAAACCGGACAAGTGGTGATTTTCCACGCGCGCGCCGTGATTTTCGCAACCGGCGGTTCGGGGCGCATTTTCGCTTCTTCCACCAACGCATTCATGAACACGGGCGATGGTCTGGGCATGACGGCGCGGGCGGGGATTCCGCTGGAAGACATGGAGTTCTGGCAATTCCACCCGACTGGCGTCGCCGGGGCGGGGGTGCTGATTACCGAAGGCGTGCGCGGCGAAGGCGGCATTCTGAGAAACAGCAACAAAGAGCGTTTCATGGAACGCTACGCGCCGAACGCCAAGGATTTGGCGTCGCGTGACGTGGTTTCCCGCGCCATGACGACCGAAATCAAGGAAGGTCGCGGTTGCGGCCCGCACAAGGATTTTCTGCTCCTGGACATCACCCACCTTGACCCGGCGGTGATTCTGAAACGTCTGCCGGGCATCCGTGAAATTTCCATTCAGTTTGCGGGCGTAGACCCCATCAAGGAACCGATTCCCGTTGTACCGACCTGCCACTATCAAATGGGCGGCATTCCCACCCGTTACGATGGTCGCGTGGTTGCGCCGGGCGCGGATGGCGCCAGCACCGTGGTGCCGGGCTTCTTCGCGGCGGGCGAATGCGCCTGCGCTTCCGTGCATGGCGCGAATCGTCTGGGCACCAATTCCCTGCTCGATTTGCTGGTGTTCGGCAAGTCCGCTGGCGATACGGCTGTAGAAGACCTGAAAGCCGGTCATGCCCACCGCGACCTGCCCGCCGATGCCGCCGACAAGGCGCGCGCGCGTCTGGATGCGTTAAATGAGCGTCAAGGCGGCGTCAGCGTGGCGGAAGCGCGCGCGGCGATTGCGGGCACCATGCAGGCGCACGCGGGCGTGTTCCGTTTCTCCGATTTGTTGCAAAAGGGCGCGGCGCAGATTCTCGAAGTCGAAAAGATGGTGCACAACCTGGAAATCAAGGACAAGTCGCAAACCTGGAACACCGCCCGGATCGAGGCGCTGGAAACCCAGAATCTGATTGAAGTCGCCAAGGCGACCATGATTTCCGCCGAAGCGCGCAAGGAATCACGCGGCGCGCATGTGCGCGACGACGCGCCGGATACGCCGGAATTCCCCAACGGGCGCAACGACAAAGAGTGGTTGAAGCACACCCTCTGGTTCCGCGAAGGCAACCGCATCGCCTACAAGCCCGTGCATCTGCAACCGCTGACGGGTGAACCGGTTGCCCTGAAGACCCGGTCGTACTAAAGGAGAAAAATAATGACTACACGCACGGTGCAATTCAAAATCTACCGCTACGATCCGGACAAGGACGAGCGTCCCTACATGCAGGACATTTCTGTCGAACTGGATGTCAAAGACAGAAAACTGCTGGACGCGCTCACCAAGCTGAAAGCCAAAGACGAGGGCATCGCTTACCGCCGTTCCTGCCGCGAAGGGGTTTGCGGCTCCGATGCCATGAACATCAACGGCAAAAACGGTCTGGCCTGTCTGATCGACATCGACACCCTGAAACAGCCCATCATACTGCGTCCCCTGCCGGGGTTGCCGGTGATCCGCGACCTGATTGTGGATATGACGCAGTTCTTCAAGCAATATCATTCCATCAAGCCTTACCTGATCAACAACGACCCGCCGCCGGAGCGCGAACGTCTGCAATCGCCGGAAGAACGGGAAGAACTGAACGGTCTCTATGAGTGCATTCTCTGCGCCTGTTGTTCGACTTCCTGCCCGTCTTTCTGGTGGAATCCCGACAAATTCGTGGGGCCTGCCGGTTTGCTCGCCGCCTATCGTTTCCTCGCGGATACCCGTGACCAGGCGACCAACGAGCGACTCGACAATCTGGAAGACCCCTATCGGCTCTTCCGTTGCCACACCATCATGAACTGCGTGGATGTCTGTCCCAAGGGTCTGAATCCGACCCAGGCGATTGGCAAAATCAAGGACATGATGCTGGCGCGGGCGGTCTGATTTATGGAGCGCGCTGCATTTCAGCGCCTGCGCTGGCGTTGCACCCGGCGCGGGTTGCTGGAAGTGGATGTGACGTTGGGGCGTTTTCTGGAAGAAGGATTCGGAAAACTCTCTGCCGCAGAAGAGCAGGCTTTTGTCGAGCTTGCCGATTATGACGATTTGGAATTATGGCATTTGATCAGTGGTCAGAAAGCGTGCGAAGACACGCGGCTGGCGCCGATTGTCGCCATGCTGCAACAGTGTAGAGGGAATGCGGCAACCGCCGCCTGACCGGATTTTTACGCGATGCGGCAAAAGGC
The DNA here is from genome assembly GCA_025997095.1 of Betaproteobacteria bacterium. Lineage (GTDB taxonomy): Bacteria > Pseudomonadota > Gammaproteobacteria > Burkholderiales > Rhodocyclaceae > Azovibrio. Next base: position 80,390 of record BNUD01000002.1, read on the forward strand.
GTTGCCCATATTTTATGGGCAACGTGTACAGCAATACCACACCACAACAGGAGACAAGCATGACTTCAACCACCAAGGCAGTATTGAACATCGCGGGACAAGCGCCCGTCGAATTCGATGTGCTGACCCCCACGCACGGCAACGACTGCATCGACATTCGCACATTGGGCGGCAAGACCGGTCTGTTCACCTATGATTCCGGCTTTCTGTCCACGGCAAGCTGCAAATCTCACATCACCTTCATCGACGGCGACAAGGGCGAGTTGCTGTATCGCGGCTATCCGATTGAGCAATTGGCGGAAAATTGCAATTTCATGGAAGTCGCCTACCTGCTGCGTAACGGCGAACTGCCGAACGCGCAACAGAAGGTGGAATTTGAAAACACCATCCGTTATCACACCCTGGTGCACGACCAGTTGACCCGTTTCTACAACGGCTTCCGGCGCGACGCGCACCCGATGGCGGTCATCATCGGCGTCGTGGGCGCGCTGTCGGCGTTTTACTATCGGTCAATGGATTACAGCGTCCGCGAGACCCGTGATGTCAGTTTCACGAACGTCATTGCCAAACTGCCGACCATCGTGGCGATGGCGTACAAGTACAACACCGGTCTGCCCTTCATGTATCCGAGGAACGACCTGAACTATGTCGAAAACTTCATGTACATGATGTTCGGCGTCCCCTCTGAAGAATACAAACCCAATCCCGTGCTGGTGCGCGCGCTGGACACGATTTTCACCCTGCACGCCGATCACGAACAGAACGCTTCCACCTCCACCGTGCGGCTGGCGGGTTCTTCCGGGGCGAATCCCTTCGCCTGCATCGCGGCGGGGATTTCCTGTTTATGGGGGCCGGCGCACGGCGGCGCGAATGAAGCATGCCTGAACATGCTGGAACACATCGGCGACGTTTCCCATGTCGGCGAATACATTGCCCGCGCCAAGGACAAAAACGATTCCTTCAAGCTGATGGGCTTCGGGCATCGCGTCTACAAAAACTTCGACCCGCGCGCCAAGCTGATGCGCAAGGTCTGCAAAGACGTGCTGACCGAACTGGGTCTGGAAAATGACCGTCTGTTCAAACTGGCGCTGGCGCTGGAAAAAATCGCGCTGGAAGACGACTACTTCATCGAGAAGAAGCTTTATCCCAATGTGGATTTTTATTCCGGCATTGTGCAAAAAGCCATCGGCATTCCCACTTCCATGTTTACCTGCATCTTCGCTCTGGCGCGGACGGTAGGCTGGATGGCGCAATGGGAAGAAATGCTGACCGACCCCGAATACAAAATCGGGCGTCCGCGTCAGTTGTACATCGGCGCGGCGCGGCGTGATGTCGTGCCACTGGATAAACGTTAATCCCCCCCCGGTTTCAGGAACATGAGCGACACATTGCGTGTCGCTCTTTTTCCAGCGGCGCACTGCGCCCACGGAACATGTTCATGGAATTAAAAACCCACAACAGAGTGGAACCCAAAATGATGCAACAGAAATTTGCAAGCACCCCTTTCTTTGGCGGCAACGCGCCCTTCGTTGAAGACCTGTATGAAACCTGGCTGGATAATCCCGAACGGGTGCCAGAGGATTGGCGCGTTTATTTTGATGGACTGGCAAGGCAGCCCGGCTATGTCAGCAAAGATGTGGCGCACACGCCGATCATCGCCGCCTTTGCGGAACAGGCGAAGCAGGGCGGTTTTCGGCAAGCGCCAGTGGCGGAAGACGATGGCAAACAGGTCGCCGTGCTGCAAATCATCAACGCCTACCGTTTTCTGGGCAATCGCCGCGCCAACCTCGACCCTCTGAAACGCGCGGAACGCCCCTTCATCCCTGAACTTGAGCTTTCCCATTACAATTTTTCCGATGCCGACCTTGCCCGCACCTTTCATACCGGCTCTTTTCGCATGGGCGAGGCGCGCGCCACGCTCGCCAACATTCTCGCCGCCGCCAGGGAAACCTATTGCGGCTCCATTGGCGTCGAGTACATGTACTTGACCGACATCAGCGAAAAACGCTGGTTGCAGGAACGGCTGGAACCGATTCGCGGCAGGGGCACGTTCAGCGCGGAAGCCAAAAAACGCCTGTTGGAGCGCGTTACCGCCGCCGAAACGCTGGAACGTTACCTGCATACCAAATATGTCGGGCAAAAGCGTTTTTCGCTTGAAGGCGGCGAATCCCTGATTGCCTCGATGGATGAGCTGGTGCGCGCTGCGGGTTCCGACGGTGTGCAGGAAATTGTCATCGGCATGGCGCATCGTGGGCGGCTGAATGTGCTGGTCAACACCCTGGGCAAACCGCCCTCCATGCTGTTTGCCGAATTTGAAGGCAAAAAGGCTTCCGACCTCTCGGCGGGCGACGTTAAATACCATTTGGGTTATTCGTCCGACGTGGGCACGCCGGGCGGGGCGGTGCATCTGGTGCTGGCGTTCAATCCCTCGCATCTGGAAATCATCAATCCCGTGGTGGAAGGCTCGGTTTACGCCCGCCAGTTGCGCTACGGGCAGGGCGGCAAAAAGAAAATCGTGCCGGTGCTGATTCACGGCGACTCCGCCGTGGCAGGGCAGGGCGTCAATCAGGAAACGCTCAATTTCGCGCAAACACGCGGCTACGGCACGGGCGGCACGATTCATATCGTGGTGAATAACCAGATTGGTTTTACCACCTCCGATCCGCGCGATTACCGTTCCGGTTACTACTGCACCGAAATTTTCAAAATGGCGGAAGCGCCCATTTTTCACGTGAACGGCGACGACGTGGAAGCCGTGGCGCTCGTCACCAGACTGGCGGTCGAGTATCGTCAGGAATTCGGCAAGGATGTGGTCATCGACCTTTACTGCTACCGCAAGCTGGGGCACAACGAGCAGGACGAGCCGATGGTGACGCAGCCCCTGATGTATCGCAAGGTGCAGGCGCATCCCGGCTCGCGCAGGGTTTATGCCGACAAACTGGTGGCGGAAGGCTCGCTGGCGGCGTCCGACCCCGACAGCATGATTCAGGAATACCGCGACCATCTCGACAAGGGCGATCTGCTCTACAACCCGGTGCTCTCCGGCTACAAGCGCACGCAAACCCAGAACTGGAAAAGCTACACTGCCAGGCAATACATCGACACTTTCGATACCCGTGTGCCCGTGCAGGAAATCGCCCGTCTGTCGGAACGCCTCACCACGCTGCCGAAAGATTTTGTTCTGCATAGCCGCGTCAAGAAAATCGTCGAAGACCGCCGCCTCATGGGGAAGGGCGAATTACCCTTTGACTGGGGGATGGCGGAAAACCTCGCCTATGCCACCGTGCTTTCCGAAGGCTACAGCGTGCGGATTTCCGGTGAAGACGTGGGACGCGGCACCTTCTTCCACCGCCACGCCGCCTTCCACGACCAGAAGCGGCAAACCTGGTACGACGGCACCTACCATCCGCTCGCGCATTTGCAGGAAGAGCAGGGGCGTTTCCAGTGTTATGACTCTGTACTTTCCGAAGAAGGTGTGCTGGCGTTTGAATACGGCTACGCGACCGCCGAATCGAGCGGCCTGGTCGTCTGGGAAGCGCAGTTCGGCGACTTCGCCAATGGCGCGCAGGTGGTCATCGACCAGTTCATTTCCTCCGGCGAAGCCAAGTGGGGACGCGGTTGCGGTCTGGTGATGCTGCTGCCGCACGGTTACGAAGGGCAGGGGCCGGAGCATTCGTCCGCGCGTCTGGAACGCTATATGCAGCTTTGCGCTGAAATGAACATGGAAGTCTGCGTTCCCACCACGCCCTCCCAGATTTTCCACCTGCTCAGGCGTCAGGCGCTACGCAAGCAGAGAAAACCCCTCATCGTGATGACGCCGAAATCGCTGCTGCGTCACAAGGACGCCATTTCCACGCTGGACGAACTGGCGAACGGCGGCTTCCATCGGGTCGTCGGTGAGGTCGATGCCCTCGATGCCAAAAAGGTCACGCGCGTGGTGCTGTGCTCCGGCAAAATTTACTACGACCTGTTGGCGGCGCGGCGGGAACAGAAACTCAACCACATCGCCATCGTGCGGATTGAGCAGTTGTATCCCTTCCCGGAAGCCTCGTTTGCCGCTGAACTGGCGAAATATCCGAAGGCGAAAGAAATTGTCTGGTGTCAGGAAGAACCGCGCAATCAGGGCGCATGGTACTGGTTTGCCTCGCGTCAGCATTTGCTGCGTCCTGTCGATTCAGAACAAAACCTGCTACTGGTGGCTCGTCCCGCCTCCGCTTCCCCGGCGGTCGGCTACCTTGCCAAACACAATGCCCAAACCAAGGCGCTGATTGAGTCCGCCCTGGGCAAAATCGATTACCAATAAATCAGAGGAATGAATCATGAGCGTTATCGAAGTTAAAGTCCCCCAACTTTCCGAATCCGTTTCCGAAGGCACCCTGACCGCCTGGAAAAAGAAAATCGGCGAAGCCATCGCCCGCGACGAAATCGTGGTCGAAATCGAAACCGACAAAGTGGTGCTGGAAGTGCCCGCCCCCGATGCGGGCGTGCTGATTGAAATCGTCAAGGGCGACGGCGAAACCGTCACCTCCGGCGAACTCATCGCCCGCATTGACACCAGCGCCAAAGCGAGCGCCGATGCCGCGCCTGCCACCGCATCTGCCACAACAACTGCTGCCAAAGCCGCCGCTGCTCCAGCGGGCGCAGCCGCCAGCCCCGCCGCCCGCAAGATTCTGGAAGAAAAAGGCGTGCCCGCCGCCGCCGTAACCGGCACGGGGCGTGACGGTCGCATCACCAAAGAAGACGCCGTGAATGCGGGCAAGCCTGCCGCGTCCGCACCTGTTACCGCCACATCCGTTGCGCCCGCCGCCGCCTTGTCCTTGGGCGAACGCGCCGAACAGCGCGTCCCCATGAGCCGTCTGCGCGCCCGCATCGCCGAGCGTTTGTTGCAATCCAAAAACGAAAACGCCATCCTCACCACCTTCAATGAAGTGAACATGGGGCCGATTCTGGCGTTGCGTCAGCAATATGGCGAAAAATTTGAAAAGACGCACGGTGTGCGTCTGGGCTTCATGGGCTTTTTCGTCAAGGCGGTTTCTTCCGCGCTGGAAAAATTCCCCATTCTGAACGCTTCCATTGATGGCAATGACATCGTGTATCACGGCTATGTCGACATCGGCATCGCCGTCGGTTCCCCGCGCGGTCTGGTCGTGCCCATCCTGCGGAACGCCTCCGAACTTTCCATTGCCGACATCGAAAAAGCAATTGTCGAATTCGGCGTGAAGGCCAAGAACGGCAAGCTCTCCATCGAAGAACTGACTGGCGGCACCTTCTCCATTTCCAATGGCGGCGTCTTCGGCTCGATGCTCTCCACCCCCATCATCAACCCGCCGCAATCCGCGATTTTAGGCATCCACGCCACCAAGGATCGCGCCGTGGTCGAAAACGGTCAAATCGTCATCCGCCCGATGAACTATCTGGCGCTCTCCTACGACCACCGCATCATCGACGGACGCGAAGCCGTGCTGGGTCTGGTCGCCATCAAGGAAGCGCTGGAAGACCCGACACGGCTGCTGTTGGGTGTTTAACGATTCCCTCTCCCACACACATTGTGGGAGAGGCTTATTACGTCCCCTCTCCCACAAGGGGAGAGGGGAGTTTAAGCATTTTCGCCTTGCCCATTTTCCCTCACCGGAGCGATAAACATGACCCAACAATTCGACATCCTCGTTATCGGCGGCGGTCCCGGCGGCTATGTGGCTGCCATCCGCGCCGCGCAGCTCGGCTTCAAGACCGCCTGCTGCGAATCCAACCCCTACGCCGACCCCAAGGGCGAACCCCGCCTGGGCGGCACTTGCCTGAATGTCGGCTGCATTCCTTCCAAGGCGCTCTTGCACACCTCGCACCTGTTCCACGAAGCCGCGCATGACTTTGCCGAACAGGGCATCAGCGTGGGCACGCCGAAAATCGACGTGCCGAAAATGATTGCCCGCAAGACCGACATCGTGAGCAAGCTGACCGCTGGCATCAAAGGTCTGTTCAAGAAAAACAAGGTGACTTTCCTCGCCGGACACGGCGCTTTCGTCGGCAAGAGCGCCGACGGCTGGAAAGTCGCCGTCGGCAAGGAAGCGGTCGAAGCCAGACAGGTGATCATTGCGACCGGTTCCAGTGCCCGTCATCTGCCCGATATTCCCGTCGACAACCAGATCGTCTGCGACAACATCGGCGCGCTCGACATCAACGCCGTGCCCAAAAAACTCGCCATCATCGGCGCGGGCGTCATCGGTCTGGAAATGGGTTCCGTCTGGAAACGTCTGGGCGCGGAAGTGGTAATCCTTGAAGGCGGCGCTGATCTTCTGCCCGCCGCCGACATTGATATTGCCAAAGAAGCCAAAAAAATCCTGACGAAACAAGGGCTTGACCTGAATTTTGGCGTCAGGATCGGCGCGGTGAAGGCGAGCAAAAAAGGGGTCAGCATCGCTTATACCGACAAGGACGGCAAAGCGGAAAAACTCGAAGCCGACCGTCTGATTGTTTCCGTCGGTCGTGTCCCCAACACCGAAGGCTTGAACGCCGCCGCCGTGGGCTTGAAATTAAATGAGCGCGGCATGATCGAAGTCGATGCCCACTGCAAAACCAATCTTTCCGGCGTATGGGCGATTGGCGACGTTGTGCGCGGCCCCATGCTGGCGCACAAGGCGATGGAAGAAGGCGTCATGGTGGCTGAAATCATCGCCGGACAAGCCGGACACTGTAACCTTGACTTGATTCCTTCCGTCATCTACACCACGCCGGAAATCGCCTGGATTGGCAAGACCGAGCAACAATTAAAGACCGACGGCATTGCCTGTAAAATCGGCAAAATCCCCTTCATGGCAAACGGTCGCGCCCTGGGCATCGGCGCTCCGGAAGGCTTCGTCAAAATGCTCGCGGACGCCCGGACTGACCGGATTTTAGGCGTACACATCATCGGCGCGGGCGCCTCCGACCTGATCGCCGAAGCCGTCACCGCAATGGAATTCGCAGGCGCGTCAGAAGACCTCGCCCGCATCTGCCACGCGCACCCAACCCTCTCGGAAGTCCTGCACGAAGCGGCGCTGGCGTGTGACAAACGGGCGTTGCATTTTTGACGAAGATCGCCCCTTTAGTTTCTCGTAGGTTGGGTAAGCGAAGTTGAACCCGACGGTTGTGAACAATCGGTCTGAGCGCCGCTCACCCATTTGCGGCGGTTGTTATTCTTGCGGCGCTTCGCGCCGAATGGTACAACCGTCGGGATGCGCCGCTCATCGGCTTTCCCAGCCTACGGATCATTCATATGGAATTATGGGTAATCCTCAGCCCACAAGGAGGAAGGGGCACCTGACACATGAGCTTACAGCTTGCATCCCGAACACGGAGTACTATGATGAAATCGTTCACCCGTCAGGAGAAGCCATCATGGAATCTTCATCTTTTGGTATGCACGCCGTCGGTTTTGCCGCGCCCCTTCCCGTAACGACCCGCATTGCCCCCGCTTCGCACGAGCACGATGAAAACGCCCACGCGTTGACGGTTGATGCGGTTCACAAGGCAGAAGACACAGATGGCGTCAAGACGGCGGAGCGCCGCGAAGGTTGATAGGCGCTGATTTAAGCGGCGCGGTTTTTTTCGTTGGAAGAAGGGGGTTTGGGATTGGGAGAGGAAGAAGCCTTGTTTTCCCTGCCCGTCAGAAAAGTGACTGCGAGACCGGTAATGACGGCGGAAGCAATGGCGACACCCGCCCACGGTTGACCTCGCAGGGCGATGTACCCGCCCCCCAAAATGCCGGAAAGTCCCAGCAGAAATGCCAGAATTTGCCCAAGAATTCGTTGTGTGAAGACGTAGAGGTTGATTTTGTCCAGAGAACGGCGGCGGCTTTCGGCTTCTGCCTGTGTCTGCTGAACGACCCAATCGACAATATCAGGGCGGAATGAATGCAGGTGTTCCAGTTGTGCAACAGGAAGAACCGGACTTTCCGTTTCGTGATGCTGAAACGTAAGTTCATGTGTCTGTTCGCGGGAATGACTTTTAACGCTGGCGGCGGTTGTTTTGCTCATACGTCTGTACCGCGTGGTTCATGTCTTTTGCCAGACTGATGGCATCACCACGCAGGGCGCGCGCATCTTCCGCAAATCCGTCAGGGTTCGGAAAATGGTAGGAGGAGTGGCTAAGGAGCGAGAAATTATCTCGCACACCTTGCAACATGTTTTCGATGATTGCGTTCATAGTCGTTTGATTATCAACGAATGAAGAAATTTTGCAAGAGCGGCGGGTGGCGGTTGCGCCGTCGTGCCTGTTGATTCCTGTCATCTGCCCCCTGATTCCTGAACCCGTTCCGCAAACCTCACCACCAGCATTTCCCCCTTCGCGCGCGCAGGTGAGTCAGACCGCCAACAGGTTTTCGTAGGGAATGCGTAAACCGTCATGCAGGCGCTTAATCATGGACAGGCTCAATTTGCGTCTGCGGTTCAACACTTCCGAAACACGCCCGCTGGAGCCGATGTAAGGTTCCAGGTCACGGGGCGTTAGTTCCTGTTGATCCATGCGAAATTTAATGGCTTCGATGGGGTCTGATGGCGGCATAGAATGGTGTTCATCCTCGTATTTCTCAACCAGCACCGTCAGGATTTCCAGTTCGTCGCCTTCTTGCGTGCCTGCTGCTGCCCCCCAGAGTTTGTCCAGTCGCGCAAACGCAGTTTCGAGGTCTTCTTCGTTGTGTATGGGTTTGATGTTCATCAGATGTTCTCCGCGTCTATGGCGTCATATTGTGTGTGCGTTCCTGCAAAGCGCACGTAGCCGATTTGCCGTTCATAGTCGATGGCAAGTACAAGCCGATACTTGTTTCCGGCAATGTTGAACACCACGCGACTATTTTTGAGAATACTGGCTGAACGCAGTTCGGCTTTCAGTTCCTGGGGCGTCCGGTAGCCAGCTTTCTCCATATGCCGAAACCACTCCGTCATCGGGATGATCGCATCGCGATAAGCTGGTTGGCTCTCCCAAAAATCTCTCAATCTTTTCTTTGCAATGATATGCAATGATTTCTCCTCCCATTTCGGGAGATTATGCTGCCTGCGCGGACTTTACGCAACTTCCGTGCTTTGACGCCTACAATAAATTCCCTCGCTCCACAAACCTCACCGCCAGCATTTCCCCCTTTGCGCACACGGTATTCTTTGCGCTCAACGTCATTTCCAGCCTGACCTTGCGACCTTCCAGGCTTACGAGACGGGCGCGGAGGGTGAGTTCTTCGTGTTGCGGGGTAGGGCGCAGAAAATCCACTTTTAATGACGCGGTGACGTAGCGGATGGCGGGCGAATTTTCGTTTGTCGCGTCGCCCATTTCCCTGCCTTCGGCGCGGTAAGCGAAGGCGGCGGCGGAGGCGGTGCCGTGGCAGTCGAACAATGCGGCAATCAAGCCGCCATACACGTTTTCCGGTACGCCGCCGCTGTAGAAGGCGGGCGGGGTGAAGCGGGTGAGGGTGACTTCCGGCGCCTCGTCATCCCAGCAGGTTTTGAGGTGCAAGCCTTGCGGGTTGTTCTTGCCGCAGCCGAAGCAGTGGCTGAAATGGTCGGGGTAGAAGTCCTGAAATGCGGGCATGGCGGCTCTCCTGTTGGTTTTCTTCAAGCGCATATTTTAGCAGCGTCGTTGTTATTCTTCTTTTCCCTGTCGCATCCCTGTAAAATCGCGTTTTTTCCAACGCCGAGAGAAACGCCCCATGTTTTCTGCCCAAGATACCCTCGCCAAGGTCGACCCTGAATTGTGGAAGGCGATTGAAGCCGAAAATCGCCGTCAGGAAGATCATATCGAACTGATCGCTTCTGAAAATTATGTGTCCTGCGCCGTGATGCAGGCGCAAGGCTCGCAACTCACCAACAAATACGCCGAGGGGTATCCCGGTAAGCGGTACTACGGCGGTTGCGAACACGTGGATGTGGTCGAACAACTGGCGATTGACCGCCTGAAATCCCTGTTCGGCGCGGAAGCGGCGAATGTACAGCCGAATTCCGGTTCGCAGGCGAATCAGGCGGTGTTGATGGCGTTTGCCAAGCCCGGCGACACCATCATGGGCATGAGCCTTGCCGAAGGCGGACACCTCACGCACGGCATGGCATTGAACCTGTCCGGCAAGTGGTTCAATGTCGTCTCCTACGGTCTGGACGAAAAGGAAGCCATTGATTACGCAGAGGTAGAAAAGTTGGCGCATGAACACCAGCCAAAAATCATCGTGGCGGGCGCTTCCGCCTATTCGCTCAGGATTGACTGGGCGCGTTTTGCCCAAATCGCCAAGGAAGTCGGCGCGATTTTCTGGGTGGATATGGCGCACTACGCCGGTCTGATTGCGGCGGGGTATTACCCGAATCCCGTGCCCCACGCCGATGTGGTCACCACCACCACGCACAAGACCCTGCGCGGCCCGCGCGGGGGCGCGATTCTGATGAAGGCGGCGCACGAAAAGGCGGTGAATTCCGCCATCTTCCCCGGTCTGCAAGGCGGTCCGCTGGAACATGTGATTGCGGCAAAAGCCGTGTGTTTCAAGGAAGCCGCGACGCCCGCTTTCAAACAGACGCAGGAACAGGTTTTGAATAACGCGCGGGTCATGGTGCGGGCTTTGCAAAATCGCGGGCTTAGGATTGTTTCCGGCGGCACTGAATCGCATGTGTTTCTGGTCGACCTGCGCGCCAAAAAAATTACCGGCAAGGCTGCCGAGGCAGCCCTGGGGCGCGCCCACATTACGGTGAACAAAAACGCCATTCCGAAAGACCCGGAAAAACCGTTTGTGACTTCCGGTATCCGCATCGGCTCTCCGGCAATGACCACGCGCGGTTTTCGTGAACTGGAAGCGGAAAAAATCGCCAACCTGATTGCCGACGTGCTGGACGCGCCGGAAGACGAAGCGGTGTTGAAGCGGGTGCGCGGCGAAGTCGCCGAGCTATGCCGCAAGTTTCCGGTTTATGGCGCGTGAGTCGGTGAAGTTTACCCGCAATTCCATATGGATGCCCCGTAGGTTGGGAAAGCCGCGTAGCGGCGCATCCCGACGGTTGTGTCCTCTGCTGCTACGCGTCGCAAGAATAACAACCGCCGCAAATGGGTTGGCGGCGCTTCGCGCCGATTGTTCACAACCGTCGGGTTCAACTTCGCTTACCCAACCTGCGAGAAACTACGCTTGCCGTCATTGCGAGGCGCGTAGCGACGCGGCAATCTCCCATCGGAGCCTGGATTGCCGCGTCGCTACGCTCCTCGCAATGACGCGGTTGTCTGGCATTCGCGGGGAGTTGGGGCATCCATATGGAATTGTGGGTAAACCTCAGCGCAAGGGGAGGGGGGGGATGCGAGCATGAAATGCCCGTTTTGCGGCGCGGCCGAGAGCGCCGTGGTCGATACCCGTTTGAGCGAGGAGGGCGACGTGGTGCGTCGTCGTCGTCGCTGCACGGTCTGCGACAAGCGGTTTACCACCTTTGAACGGGCGGAAGTGCAGTTGCCGCAGGTGGTCAAGAAAAATGGCGCGCGCGCGCCGTTTTTGCGTGAAAAACTGCGCGCCAGTCTGGATTTGGCGCTCAGAAAGCGTCCGGTGACAACCGAAGCGGTGGACAGCGCCATCAACGCCATTGAAGAGCGTCTGCGCTCATCCGGCGAGCGGGAAATCAGTTCGCAGCAGGTGGGCGAACTGGTGATGTCCGAATTGAAGCGGCTGGACAAGGTGGCGTATATCCGCTTCGCCTCGGTATATCGCAATTTTGAAGACGTGAATGCGTTTTCCCGTGTCATCCGCGAAGTGTCGCCATCCCGCAAATCGTGAAATCGTGACTTTTTTTTCCGCCACCGACTTCTGTTTGATGCAACGCGCGCTCACGCTGGCGGCGCGCGGACTTTTTTCGACTTCTCCCAATCCCCGCGTCGGTTGCGTGCTCGCGCAGGGCGATGAAATGGTTGGCGAAGGCTGGCATATCCGCGCGGGCGAAGCGCACGCCGAAGTGCACGCGCTGGCGGCGGCGGGGGCAAGGGCGCGCGGCGCGACCGCCTATGTGACGCTTGAACCCTGTTCCCACCACGGGCGCACGCCGCCCTGCGCCGAAGCCTTGATTGCGGCGGGCGTCGGTCGCGTCGTCGTCGCCATGCGCGACCCCAATCCGCTGGTTGCCGGGCGCGGCATGGCGATGTTGCGCGCGGCGGGCATTCCCACGGAAGAGGGCTTGCTGGCAGAAGAAGCGCGGGAACTCAACATCGGCTTCATCGCCCGCATGACCCGTGGCATCCCCTGGTTGCGCCTGAAAATCGCCGCCAGTCTGGATGGACGCACGGCGTTGAAAAACGGGCAAAGCCAATGGATTACCGGCGCGGCGGCAAGGCAGGATGGGCACCGCTTTCGCGCCCGCGCCTGCGCCCTGTTGACCGGCATTGGCACGGTGCGCGCCGACAATCCGCAATTGAATGTGCGCGGCGTGTACGCGGAATCCGCGGAATCGGAGACTGCCCGCCAACCCTTGAAAATCATCCTCGACAGTCGTCTGGAACTCTCGCCGGAGGCGCGTTTGTTTGCGGATGGCGCGTCGGCGCTGGTGGTTTCCGCCTTGGACGACAAAACCAGGGCGCAGCCTTTGCTGGACAAGGGCGCGGAGTGGCTCTGCCTGCCGGAGGCGTCCAATGCGGCGGGGCAGGGCGAACGGATTGACCTCAAGCGGCTCATGCAAGAATTGGGGCGGCGCGGGCTGAACGAAGTGCATGGCGAAGCCGGAGCGACCTTGAATGGCGCGTTCATCGCGGCGGGATTGGCGGATGAACTGCTCGTCTATCTCGCGCCCTGTCTGTTGGGCGCCTCCGCCCGCCCGTTGGCGGCGCTGCCGGAACTGGAAAATCTGACGGAACGCTGGTCATTCGGTTTGCAAAGTTGTGCGTGTATCGGGCAGGATGTGCGGATGCTTTGTCGCCGACTGGATTAGGTAGGGCGGGATCGTAGAAACCGCCGGATGTAACGTCCGGCGCGCTCGGAGAGCGCGCCCTACCCAAAGCCTGCCGCATCACGGCGGAAGGTTTACAATCAGCACGTTTTTCGATTCCACCCTGCCAAATGCCCTTGTATCTACCTGATCACCTACCCAACCCGATGAAAAATTTTTTCGCAAAATTGTGGGCGTTTCGCCAGTCCGACCTGTATAAAAACCTGCTGCTGGCGCTGGTTTTCAGCGGGGTGGGGGTTGTTTTTCTGGGCTTGGCGCGACCCGGATTCGCCATGCCCCTGTTTCCGTCCATCGGGATCGCGCTTGCCGCCCTGATTCTGTTTGGTATGCGCCTGTGGTGGGGCATCCTGTTGGGGGCAGCCCTGCTGGAATCTGTTGTGATCTGGACGCTGGGCGCGCCTTCCGGTTGGTGGAGCCTGCTCTGCATCGCGCCGATTCAACTGTTTCAGGCCTGGGTCGGGTACTGGCTGACGCGCCGCCTGACCGATTTTCAGGTGCGTCACATGCTGCGCTTCACGCTCCTGATTGTGCCCGTCTGCTGCTTTTGCGGCGTTTTGCCCGCCATGTGGGCGCTCAATCTGTCCGGTATCATTCCGACGGATGAAATCTGGTTTTCCGCGCTGGCGTGGTGGCTGGGCGATGTTCTTGGCATCTTGCTCGTTGCGCCGGTGATGTTCGTCTTTTTCGGTAAACCACGTGATTACTGGCAACCCTTGCGTGTCAGCGTGGGGTTGCCGATTTTTGTGACGTTCTCGCTTCTGGTCATTGCCTTCATGTATGTGTTGGGTGAAGAGCGGGGTCGCATACAAGCGCGCTTTGAACGCGACAGTCAGCAAATGGCGACGATCCTGATTCGCAATCTGGCGAACAAGGAAGAAATGCTGTTTGCCATGGAAGATCTCTTGCGGACGCGACCGGATTTGAGCGAGCGGACATGGCAATCCATTCTGCAAAGCTGGATGGCGCGACATCCCGGCTCTGAAAATTTCGCCTGGATTCCCTACGTGCGCCATGACGAGCGCGCCGCCTTTGAAGACAAAATGCGCCGCGCCGGATATGCGAATTTCACCATCCGCGACGCGAACGGTCGTCCCGCGCCCCCTGCGGAATACTACCTGCCTCTGACTTACCTGACGCCCTCCCGACATCAACCGGAAAATGAGCACGGACGGCGGGGGCAAGATGTCAGCGACCAGGTGCGGGGATGGTTGGCGCGGCAAGAAGGCGTCCCCCTTGGGGCGGAAGTCGTAGCACCGATTTATGTGCAGGAAAAAGACGCAAAAATCACGCTCTATCATCCGGTATCCGCCACCGACAGCCAGCAGAAATGGCTGGGGCTGGTGGCGGAAAGCGTGAACGCGCACACCTTGCTGGTTTCCATCTTGCCCGATGAACGGATGGGGCTGGAAGCCTGCATCGTCGAAATCATCGGTGATACGTTGAACCATGTGACGGGCGCCGAAGGCTGCGAAAAACCCGAATGGCAACGGCAACATTTCTTTTTGTCCCATTCGGTTCCCCTGGCTGACCGCAAAGGCGTGTTATACACGCGCACGCCGGACGTGTTGCGCTTGAATCAATGGGGGTGGAATGTCTGGATCAGTCTGGTGGCGTGCACGCTGATGGTCGGTTTGCTGGCGATTTTCTGGTTGACCCATTTGAACCGCTTGCGTCTGGGTCAAGTCCAGACCAGCCGCCGTCTGGCGCAACTGGACACCTTCAGCAAACGTTTGCGGCAACAGACCGAAATGCTGCTGTTGCCGCAACGCTTCTTCCAGATGGGCAGTTGGGAAATGCGCGCCGACGGCTTTTTTCTCGCCTCCCATGAACTTTGCGCCCTGTTGGGGTTTGCGTCGGGAGAACTGGAGACATGGGCGCAGTTGCTCACGCGGATTGAACCGGAAGACCGCGAAAAACTGCAAAAGGCGCTGGACAACGCGCGCGCGACATCCGGCAGCGCCTCTCTGGATTGCCGCGTTTTGCCCACAGACGCCAAGGCGCAAACGAACCGGGTGTTCTCGTTCGTTATCAGCCATATTGCGGATGCCGATGCCGATGTCGATGCCGACGCAAAAGCCGCCGCGCCCGATACCCAGGGCGCTTTGCGCCAACAGCGGCTGTTGGGCATCGTGCAGGAGGTTACGGCGCGACGCGCTTTGGTCATGGACGCGCCGGACAAGCAGCCCGAACAAGGTTTGCTGCTGGCGGACAGCCAGTTGGAAAACGCCTTGCGGCAGGGCATGGAACGTGACGAATTACGGCTCCATTATCAACCGATGATCTCCTCTTCCGATGGTCGCGTGGTCGGCTGCGAGGCGCTGGTACGCTGGATGCATCCTGAAATGGGGCTGCTTTTGCCCGAACGCTTCATCTCCACGGCGGAAGAGAGCGGACTCATTCTGGCGCTGGACGAATGGAGCTTCGCCACGGCCTGTCGACAACAAGTCGCCTGGAGCGCGCGCAAGCTGACCGTGACCGTCAACATTTCCGCCCGGCATTTCTGTCGGGATGATTTTCTGGAAATCCTGACCCGTACTCTGGAACAAATCGGCGCCGACCCCCGTTATCTGGAACTCGAAATCACCAGCAACGTCCTGATGCTGCCCGGTGAAACGCTGCTTGAACGCTGTCATTTCCTGCGCGGACTGGGTTTCGGGTTGGCGCTGGACAATTTTGGTTTTGGTTATTCCAGCATGGCATACGTCCGCCGCCTGCATATCAGCCGCCTGAAACTTGATCGCAGTTTCGTCAATGGCCTGCCCGATGACGCCGACAGTTGCGCCGTCACCAAAGCCGCGCTGGCAATGGCGCCCGAACTGGGCATGGAAGTCAGCGCCAAAGGCGTGGAAACCACCGCCCAACTCAAATTCCTGAAAGAACAGGGCTGCCCGACCTTGCAGGGTTTCTTGTTCGGCAAGGCGATGGATGCGGCGCAGTTCGAGCATTGGTTGGGGAAAAGGTCCGGGGGGGGGGGGGGGGGGGGGGGGGGGGGGGGGAGGGGGGGGGGGGGGGGGGGGGGAAGGGGGTTTAAAGTTGGTGGGATTCGCGGGGGGGCCGGTGATTTATAAA
>BNUD01000003.1 GCA_025997095.1 Betaproteobacteria bacterium
GAACGGATGCCGCTCGCTGCCCGCAAATGCCGCAATGGTCGAGGTGAGAAGCAACGCAAGCGGAGAGAAACAGAGAACGACCCCTATAGCTCGACGAAGGTAGTTCTTCGGGTGTGGCTCTGCTGCCATGTTCATTTATCGCCCAACGTTGGAGTGAAGCGGCGCGCGGTACGCACGTCCGCTTGGACGAGTAGTTATTCCGATTCGCATTAAAAACGAACCTTTGTCGACTTCGCCTTACCGTGCAGTAGCACTGTCTTCGGCTTGTCTTCGCGTCTCGCTTCTAATGCGAACCGGAATAAAGGGGCAATGCCCCATCGCCCCTTGTACGGATCAGGTGGCACGAACGGCTCAGGCGGCTGATCCCTGCGCCCCTTCAAACTGTCGCGCCGAAATTTACATCGTAGGGATACGCTTTGGCGGCTTCTTGCGGTTCTGTGTCTTGCGGCAATTTATCCCACCACAATGCCCGACCGTAGGTTTGTTCGGCGTCCCATTCGGGATGCGCGGTCTGTTGTTCGCGCATCCACAGGGTATATTCAGAAACATATCGACGATTGACGAAACTCATAATCCTGCTTCCCTTCTGTTGCCCGCCAAGCATGAAAGGCGGGTATTTTGGTTTTCAGTGGAACACGATGGGTTGCGCTTCGCCGCCCACGCAGTAATCGTCCAGAAAAGCGTCGATTGCTTCTTCCGTGCGCTCCTTTTCCGGTATGTCGTTGATGGCGTCACGAAAATGGTGCGCGCAGACGCCTTGCAGAAAGAGAATACGCCGTGCGCCCTTGTCGAGCAGTTCAAAGCCTTCTTGCGCGGGATAGGAAAGAACCGAGTAGTGCGGACTGTTATAAACGACGTTCATGATGTTCTCCTTGAATGTAACGGCGCGGAAGTTGTTCCCTCGATTCCGCTGTCCTTGAATAGTTTGTCGGCAGAATTTTCCCGTTCTTGAGGTCTAAAAACAATGAGCAAAAATGATGCCTGATTTTCAGGTGTCCGGGGACGGGTGTCGGAATTTTCCAGTCCCTTTTTTTGCCGCATTGTGTCAAACCTGGCGAAACATTGATAAGCATATGAATACAAATGATTTTTCTCCAACCGCCTTTTCCATTTCATACTTTGCTACACTGCACGGCACACTTTCCTCCTTCCCAAACCGCATGTCCCTTGCTCACACCCTTGTACGCCGCATCGCACACCGCATCCGCACATGCTCCGTGCTTGCCGCGACGGTGATTTTTTCCGCCTGCGCGCCGCTGGCTTCTATGCCGGATTTGAGTTTACGCGCATCCGGCGTGGAAGTGCCGGAAAAATGGCGGCTGTATGCTGGCGTCGCAACGGAAATCCCCGATTTGACGCATTGGTGGGCACGCTTTGGCGACACAGAACTGGATGCGTTGATTGGGCGCGGGCTTTTGAACGCGCCCGACATGCGGCTTGCCCACGCGCGTTTGCGGCAGGCGCGGGCAAATCGGGAACTGGCGGCTTCCGCTTATTACCCGACGGTGGGCGCTTCGGTGCGTGCCAGTCGCAATCCCGGCGGCGATGAGGGGGGCAGGACGCTGTACAACGCCGGGTTTGACGCCAGTTGGGAAGTGGATATTTTCGGGCGCACACGGCATGAAGTTGCCGCTGCCGATGCCGATTTGGCAGCATCCGGCGCGCGTCTGGAAGCCGCGCGGGTCACGCTCGCCGCCGAAATCGCCCGCGATTACGTGCACTACCGCGGTTTGCAAATGCGCCTCGCCATCGCCACGAAGAACGCGCAAAGTCAGGAAGACACGCTGGAAATCACCCGCTGGCGCGCCGCCGCTGGTCTGGTGACGGAACTGGACGTTGAGCAGGCGCGCGGGCAACTGGCGCAAACGCGCGCCACCCTGCCCGCGCTGGAAAACGAGCGCATCGCCAGCCTGCATCGGCTGGATGTGTTGTTGGGACTCACGCCGGGCAGCCTCGCGCCGGAACTCGACCCGCCAGCAGACTTGCCGCAAACATCGCTGCAAATCGCCATCGGCATTCCCGCCGACACCCTCGCCCACCGACCGGACGTGCGCGCGGCGCGGGAAACCCTGCGGGCGGAGCGCGAACGGGTGTATGCGCGCGGCGCGGAACGCTTTCCCAATCTGACTTTAAGCGGCAGTTTCGGCTGGCAGGCGCTCTCTGCCGCCGCATTGGGCGACGGCGACAGCATCGTGCGCTCGCTGGCGGCAACACTGGCGGCAACGCTCTTTGACGGCGGTCGTCTGCAAAGCCGCATCGACCTGCAAGACGCCGTGCAGGAACAGGCGTGGGTGGCTTACGAACAAAGCCTGCTGTCGGCGCTCATGGAAGTGGAAAATGCGCTCTCCGCCCTCGCCGCCGGGCAGCGACGCACATCCAGCTACGCCGAAGCCGTGGAAGCAGCGCAAAATGCCGCCACGCTCTCCGGTCAAATGTATCAGGCAGGATTGATCGACTTTCAGCAAGTGCTGGAAAGCCAGCGCGCCCTGTTTTTTGCCGAAGACAATCTCATCGCCGCCAAAAGCGACGCCCTGACCGCGCTGATTGCGCTCTACAAGGCGCTGGGCGGCGGCTGGGAATCCACAACAACCCATCCCTCCAACGCCCCCAATCCATCATGAGCAACCCTTCTCTGGAAACGCTGCTCGCGCAGCACGACAAAAAATTGATCCCCCTGAAGAAACGGCGCGGCGTGTGGATTATCGCCGCCCTCCTCCTCGCTCTGCTGCTGTTTTTTACCCTGGGTTCATCTGCCCCGCCGGTACGCTATCTCACCGAACCCGTCAGTGAAGGATCGCTGACCGTCAGCGTTTCCGCCAGCGGCGCCTTGCAGCCCACCCGCTCCGTGGATGTCGGCAGCGAGCTTTCCGGTACGCTGGAAACGGTGTTGGTGCGTGAAAACGACAAGGTGAAACAGGGGCAGTTGCTCGCCCAACTCGATCCCGCAAAGTTAAAAGACGCCGTGGCGCGCTCGCAGGCAGCCGTCATCGCGGCGGAAGCCCATGTCGCGCAGATGGAAGCCACGCTCATGGAAAATCGCGCCAGCCTCGCCCGTATGCGCCATGTTGCCGAACTCTCTGGCGGCAAAGCGCCTGCCAGAATCGAGTTGGACACCGCCGAAGCCGCCGTGAAACGTGCCACCGCCAATCTCGCCAGCGCCCACGCCGATGTCGCCCAGACCCGCGCCGCGCTGACCACCGACCAGACCAATGTGCAAAAAGCCACCATTCGCTCCCCCGTCGATGGCGTCGTACTCGCCCGCAAGGTCGAGCCAGGGCAAACCGTGGTCGCCGCGATGACCATTCCCGTGTTGTTCACCATTGCCGAAGACCTGACCCAGATGGAATTGCACGTCAATGTCGACGAAGCCGACGTGAGTCAGGTCAAGGAAGGCGAAAGCGCCAGTTTCACCGTCGCCGCCTGGGGCAACCGGAAATTTCCCGCCACGGTCGAACGGGTCGACCTGGGTTCAACCACCACCGACAATGTGGTGACTTACACCACCATCCTCAAAGTCGCCAACGATGATCTGGCGCTGCGCCCCGGCATGACCGCTTCAGCGGAAATTGTCACCGCCCGCCGCGAAAAGGCGCTTCTCGCCCCCAACGCCGCCCTGCGTTTTGTCCCGCCCGCAGCAGCGGAAGCGGACACCCGCAGCTTCGTCTCCCGCCTGATGCCCGCCCCGCCCCGCGAACGCCCCCGCCCGAAACAGAACCCGGACGCGCCGACGGTATGGGTCTTGCAGGACAACATCCCGCAACCCGTCGCCCTCAAAACCGGCATCAGCAACGGGCAACACACGGAAGTGCTGGAAGGCGACTTAAAACCCGGCACGGCGGTGATTACTGAATATCAGGAAGCCAAAAAATGAGCGCCGCGCCGACGCCAACATCGTCATCCCTGGAACCCCTCATCGAATTTCGCGGCATCAGCAAGACCTACGGGCAGGGACAGGCGGCTTTTCTGGCGCTCTCTGGCATCCATCTTGGCATCCGGCAGGGCGAATTTCTCGCCATCATGGGGCCTTCCGGCTCCGGCAAATCCACCGCCATGAACATCCTGGGCTGTCTTGACGCGCCTTCCGAGGGCGAATTTCTCTTTCAGGGTGTGCATGTCGAACGTCTGGGACGCAACCAGCGCGCCCTGTTGCGGCGACATTATCTCGGCTTCGTCTTTCAGGGTTTCAATCTGCTCGCCCGCACTTCGGCGCAAGAGAACGTGGAGTTGCCCCTGCTCTATCGCGGCGAGAGCGCCCTCAAACGGCACACCGCCGCACGCGAAGCGCTGGCGCGCGTCGGGCTTTCCGGCTGGGAACGCCACACGCCGGCGGAACTTTCCGGCGGCCAGCAACAGCGCGTCGCCATCGCCCGCGCCATCGTCACCCAACCGCTGGTGCTGCTGGCGGACGAACCCACCGGTAATCTGGACAGCCACCGCAGCCACGAAATCATGGAATTGCTGGTACAACTCAACCGCGAACAGGGCATCACCGTGTTAATGGTCACGCACGAGCCGGACATGGCAAGCTACGCCAGCCGCATTGTGCATTTTGTGGATGGCGAAATCGCCAGCGACACCGAACAGGAAGTCCGCACATGTTCATAAACGCCATCCTGCTCGCCTTGCGGGAAATCCGCCGCAACCTGATGCGCTCCTTTCTCACGATATTGGGCATCGTGATCGGCGTGGCGGCGGTCATCACCATGGTCACGCTCGGCAATGGCGCAACCCGCATGGTGGGCGAGCAGATTGCCAGCCTGGGCAGCAATCTGCTCATCCTGCGCCCCGGTCAGCGCATGGGTCCCGCCGCTTTCGGCGCGCCCAATTTCCGCCTCGCGGACGCCGAAGCCATCCGCGCCCAGGTTTCCGCGCTCAAGGCCGTCGCCCCGATGGTGAGCAGCGGCGCGCCTCTGGTGGCGGGCAACAACAACTGGTCATCCACCGTCACGGGCGCGACCAACGATTACTTCGTCGCGGGCAACTGGAAAATCGCCGCCGGACGCACCTTTTCCGAAGACGAGCAACACGCCGGACGCGCCGTTTGCGTTATTGGCGCAACCATCCAGAGTAAGCTGTTCGGACATCAAAATCCCGTCGGCGCTGAATTGCGGGTCAAGAATTTCTCCTGCCGCATCGTCGGTCTGCTCACCAGCAAAGGTCAGGGCGCAATGGGCATGGATCAGGATGATGTGGTGGTCATGCCCCTCAGAACCGCCCAACGCCGACTCACCGGCAACCCGCAGGATGTCAGCGTGATCCTGCTGTCCATGCGCGATGACGCGGCGCCCGAACAAATCATGCCGCAAATCCGCAAACTGATGCGGGAACGCCGCAAAATCGCGGACAACGACGACGACAATTTCAATCTCATGGATACCCGCCAGATTGCCGAAATCCTCTCCGGCACCATCGGCACCATCACCACGCTGCTGGGCGCGGTGGCGGCGGTGAGCCTGCTGGTGGGCGGCATCGGCATCATGAACATCATGCTGGTTTCCGTCACCGAGCGCACCAGAGAAATCGGCATCCGCCTGGCGATTGGCGCGCTGGAACACGAGGTCTTGCTGCAATTTTTGATCGAAGCCGTCGCCCTTTCCGCTTTCGGCGGCATCGTCGGCATCCTGTTCGCCCTCGTTTCCTGCCTCGGACTCTCCGCCCTCATGAACATGCCGTTTGAGTTCCAGCCCGGCATCAACCTGATTTCCTTCGCCTTCTCCGCCCTGATCGGCGTCCTCTTCGGCTACATGCCCGCCCGCCGCGCCGCCCGGTTAGATCCGATTGAGGCATTAAGGCATGAGTAAAGGCGCATAAAGTATGTGTGAGTATACACCTGTGAAAGTGTATACTATACTGCGTTAGCAGCCATCAACTCACATTAAGTGATATCGAGGTGAATAATGCAACACATGGAAAAATATTTCGGATTTTCGGTCAAAGCATCCAATTTTTTGGAAGCAGAAAACTATGCTTTTTTGAAGAAAAGAATTGCTCAATTCGCCACATGGGAAGATTTTGATCCGCGTGAATATCAAATCTTTCTCCATCAACTAGTTATTTTTGCAAAAGAATCCCATTTTGGTGTCGGTGGCGGTCTTCATCGTCGGGTTCGAAATGTATTGCTTAAATTTTCCGTAAATAAAAAACAAAGAGATAGCGGAAAAATTCGCTTCATGAATCACATATTCACGCCAGCGCTATCCGAACTGGTAGAGCCAGCATACACGCCACATGCACTCTATTACGACATACCGAGCGAGTTCTTTGTCCAACGCAGATCCTTCCAGAATGCACTTGTCACCTTCATAAAAAAAGGGGTGCCTGAAAAATTCAAGAAAATCAAAATTGCTGTGTCAGCCAATGCAACGCCTGACTTCATGGCTGTTCTAAACGGTCGTTTTTGCGCAGATTCGATAACCAATCTTGATTTGCCATTTTCAAAAGCCGTTTTGTTTAAACAGCAGATCGAACTTGTATTTGATAATGAAGGAGTCATCAATATGCCCAAGAAAACAGACAATCAAAACACAACGAATAATTTCTACATTAATCAAGCTGGGGTAGTTGCTGCACAGTCCAGTGTAGAAAAAACTAATGTGGTCAATTCTCAACAAAATACGCTGAACGAACATCTAATTAAAGAACTGAAGCAACTCTGCGCGCAACTTAGCATTGAGAAAGACAATCCGAATGCCAGTCATGAAATAGCAATAATTGATGGCGCTATCAACGAATTAAAAAATGGTCGCCCTTATCAAGAGATACTATCAAAAGTCAGCAAATGGGTTCTTGATAAAGCTGATAAAATAGGGGTAACTCTAGCTACTGAAGCCATAAAAAATGCATTGGGTATGTAACAAAATTGCCAACCCTGCATTCAAGAGCAAGCGTAGCACAGACATCCGTGGGGGGCGGGTTTCAAATCCACCTGGGAGCGCCACCGTCCTCGGTGGCGGGGTTGGTGTTCAAAAACAAATTCAAAACCGCCGGCGGGGACGCCGGCGCTCCCAGATTGGTTTGTCATCAATCCGGGGGAGCATCCCCCCGCTATGGCGGCAATGACAGGATACGAATCCATCAACATTCTCCCAACGCGCTATATTTATCCCGCCGCCCGTAACTTTTTCCCACCGGATATTTTTGCGCGTTTTTCGCCAGTTTCGCGTGCAATGCCGCTGTCAGGTCGATTCCGGCGCGATTGGCGAGCAGGAGCAGGTATGCCAGCACATCGGCGCATTCGTCGGCGAGTTCCTGATTGCCCGCCAGCGCCTCGATTTCGGCATCGCTTTTCCACTGCGCGAGTTCCAGCACCTCGGAGGCTTCCAGGTTCAAGGACACCATCAGATGGCGCAGACCATGAAACTGCGCCCAGTTGCGCTCATCCCGAAAATTCAACACGGCTTGCGTCAGGTCTTCTAAACTTTCACTCATCGTTACCCACCTTGTTTTACCTGCCTTGCAGAGAGACGCCATGATACCCAATCCCGCCGCTTCCGTTTTTGCCCCCTTGCAACCCCACGCCGTCTGGCGACACTTCGCCACGCTCTGCGCGATTCCCCGCGCATCGAAACACGAAGCCGCGCTGGTCGCGCACCTCGACGCCTGGGCTAAAAATCTCGGTATCACATCCAGCATCGACCCGGCGGGCAACCTGTTGCTCTCCAAACCCGCCACGCCCGGAAGGGAAAACGCGCCCGGCATCATCCTGCAAGGGCATCTGGATATGGTGTGTCAGCAAGCAAGCGGACACGCGCACGATTTTCAGCGCGACCCCATCACGCCGGAAATCGAGGCGGGTTGGCTGCTGGCGCGTCGCACGACCCTGGGCGCGGACAACGGCATCGGCGTCGCGTTGGCATTGGCGGCGCTGGAAGATGAGCGTCTCCCGCATGGCGCGCTGGAAGTTCTGCTCACGGTGGATGAAGAAGCGGGCATGGGCGGCGCGCATGGTTTGCGGGCGGGCGCTTTGCGGGGGCAAATCCTGCTCAATCTGGATACCGAAGAATGGGGCGCGTTTTATCTGGGTTGCGCGGGCGGCGTCACCGTCGAAGCCCGTTTGCCGGTCGCCGCCACGCCTGCGCCCGCCGACTGGCAAGGCGCAGAACTACGCGTGGATGGGCTGCTCGGCGGACATTCCGGCATTGACATCCACCTGCCCCGCGCCCACGCTGTTCGCATACTGCTGGCAACATTGCCGCAACTGCCGCCACCATTTGAGGTCGCTGCCTTGTCAGGCGGCGACGCCATCAACGCCCTGCCGCGTTCCGCCAGCGCCCTGCTCGCCCTGCCGCCGGAGGCATTTTCAACGCTGGCGGACGCCGTGCGACAGGCGGAAACCGCCCTGCGCCCGCAGTGGCGCGAAGAGCCGAATCTGCGTTTATCACTGGCGCCCGCGCCGCGCCCGGAGCGGGGATTAACGCGGTGGCGCGAACTGTTTGCGGCGTTACACGCCCTGCCCTACGGCATCAACGCCATGAGCGCCGATTTTCAGGGCGTGGTGGAAAGTTCCAACAACCTGGCGCCGCTGGAGATTTCTTCCGCAGGGGTGCGCGCGAGCTTTCACGTGCGTTCCCTGCTGGATGCCAAACGGGATGCGCTTGCCGAGCGCATCATCCAGCAAATCAGACAACAGGGCGGCACGGCAGAGGCAGAAGGCGCATATCCCGGCTGGACGCCAGACCCCGATGCGCCGCTCCTGCACCGCTGCCTCGCCATTTATCAACAGGAATTTGGCAGCCGCCCCCGTCTGGAAGTCATCCACGCCGGACTGGAATGCGGCTTGCTCGCGCGCGCGCATCCGCAACTCGCCATGCTCTCGTTTGGTCCCGACATTCGCGGCGCGCACGCGCCAGGCGAACGGGTGGAAATCGCCTCGGTCGCCCGGTGCTGGCAACTGCTCACCCGCCTGCTTGACCGGCTTTCCATTCCAGAAGACAGATGACGGAAGACAGAGGACAGAAAAATATGAGCCTTTACAAACTTGCTCACCTTGCCCCGCAACTGGGGAAAAATGTCTGGGTTGCCCCCAATGCCAGCGTAATTGGCGACATCCGCCTCGCGGATGAAGCCTCGGTCTGGTTTGGCGCGGTGCTGCGCGGCGACAATGCGCCGATTGTAGTCGGCGCGCAAAGCAACATTCAGGATAACGCCGTGCTGCACACCGACGCGGGTGTGCCGCTGACCATCGGCGCGCGCGTCACCGTCGGACATCTGGCGATGCTGCATGGCTGCACCATTGGCGACGGCAGTCTGATTGGCATGAGCGCCGTGCTGTTGAACCGCTGCCGGATTGGGCGCCACACCATCGTCGGCGCGCACGCCCTGATTCCCGAAGGCAAAATTTTCCCCGACCGTGTGTTAATCGTCGGCGCTCCCGCCCGCGTGGCGCGTGAATTGAGCGATGAAGAAGTCGCCCGCCTGGAACAAAGCGCCCTGCACTACGTTGAAAATGCACGGCGCTTTCGGCAGGGGCTGGGAGCGTTGCCCTGAATGATCCAATCAAACCCCATTTGGAGCTGGGAGCATCCTGCTCCCTCGTGTTTGGAATGGGGCGCTGGAAGGTCGCCCCAGATGGCTGACAAACCCGCCGCCTGTAGCTTGGGTAAGCCGCAGAAAGAACCCGACATCAGGCATCAGAGGTCAGGTGACAGTAATCAGGGGCGTGTAGTGTTGAGTTCATTAAATAAGTTTTATATATACGCCTAATGTTTTTTTGAAAAGTTACCATGAAAACAAATGATTAGCACATTTATATTAATCAAGGTTTATTCATGAACGCCACAGTAGGGGCACGGGCGGATCACCTGTACGGGCACGGCGTGCCGTGCCCTGGGGCGTAGGTCGGGCATGGTTTCACATGCAGGGCGTTTGGCGGTTGGTCACATGCGACTGTCAATTTGGCGTTCGCGGGTCTCTTGGCGTTACATCGACAAATGCGCGTGACCCTTTTTGCATCGGTTGATGCCCTGCATGTGAAACATGCCCGACCTATGAAATGCGATTGGGAACACCATAACGCCTTGCGGTTAATGCGTAACACCATGTCACGCTATTGAAATGAACGCTTGGGAACGAGGTTTGTGAAATTTATTGGAGCGGCAGGACAGGCATCAGGCATTCGGGCACGGTGCGCCGGGGAATGGCACATCGAGGCACGGCACGCCGTGCCCCTACGGGGAATGGGCAGGTCGCATGTAGGGGCACGGCGTGCCGTGCCCTGTGGCGGCAGGAAATTTTTTGCATGAAACCGACAAACCGCAACGCTTTCGCGCCACCCTGGGAGCGCCGACGTCCCCGCCGGCGGGTTTGGTTCCACGCGAAAAATCTTAAAACCGCCTTTGATGCCGCCTGCGCTCCCAGGGGGACAGCGACACTACCAAGTGGACGGCGACGCCCAGCGGCGTCAAAAGCGAGGAGCGCAGCGACGCGGCAATCTTGGTGACAATGAGAGATTGCCGCGTCGCTACGCTCCTCGCTTTTGACGGGGGGGATTGGTGGGGGTTGTCAGCAGTCTGATGCGCTAACGCGCGCCAAGTTTATCCACCCCGCCCATATAGGGTTTCAATGCGGCGGGAACGTTGATGCTGCCGTCGGCTTCTTGATAATTTTCGCAAATCGCCACCAGGGTGCGACCGACCGCCAGCGCGGAACCATTCAGGGTGTGCACCAGTTCCGGCTTGTTTTTGTCATTGCGGAAGCGCGTTTGCATCCGCCGCGCCTGAAACGCCTCGAAATTGGAGCAGGAAGAAATTTCCCGATAGGTTTTTTGGGCAGGCAGCCAGACTTCCAGATCGTAGGTCTTGGCGGACGAAAAGCCCATGTCGCCGGTGGACAGCACAATGCGCCGATAGGGAAGCGCCAGCTTTTCCAGAATGTTTTCGGCGTGACGGGTGAGTTCCTCGTGCGCGTCCCATGATTTTTCGGGGCGCACGATTTGCACCAGTTCCACTTTCTCGAATTGATGCTGACGAATCATGCCGCGCGTGTCGCGTCCGGCGGAACCGGCTTCGGAACGAAAGCAGGGCGTGTGGCAGACGAATTTCAATGGCAGCGCCTCGGGCGCAAGAATCTCGCCACGCACGATATTGGTCACAGGCACTTCCGCCGTGGGAATCAGGTAGAGCGGCGATTCGTTGTCGCCACGCGGCGTCTTGAACAAATCTTCCTCAAACTTGGGCAGTTGCCCCGTGCCATAAAGACTATCCTGATTGACGAGGTAGGGGACGTAAACTTCTGTGTAACCATGCTCGCGGCTGTGCGTGTCGAGCATGAACTGGATGAGCGCCCGGTGCAGTCGCGCCAACCCGCTTTTGAGGACGACGAAGCGCGCACCGGAAATTTTGGCGGCGACGGCGAAATCCATCAACCCCAGACCTTCGCCCAAATCAACGTGGTCCTGTACTGGAAAATCGAAGTCGCGCGGCGCGCCCCAACGCTTGGTTTCCACGTTATCCCGTTCGTCCGCGCCCACGGGGACGGACTCATGCGGCAAATTGGGGAGCGCCGCCAGAATGGCGTTGAAGTCTTCCAGCAGCGCGTTCAGACGAATTTCCGCCGCTTCCAGTTCCGCCTTGATTGCGGAAACCTGCGCCAACACCGCGCTGGCATCCTCGCCCTTGCCCTTCAAAACGCCGACCTGTTTGGAGAGCACGTTGCGCTGATTCTGCAATTCCTGCGTGCGCGTCTGCAAAGTCTTGCGCTCGTTTTCCAGCAGGGTGAATGCGGAAAAATCAATCGTTTTTCCGCGTGTCGCCAAACGCCGGCTGACGAAATCGAGTTGGCTGCGGAGCAGTTGAATGTCAAGCATGAGAATTCCTGATGAGCCGTGAGGGGGCAAAGGCGCAGATTATACGCGAGAGGCCTGGGGGCGGGGGATATGGCGATTTCAAGTCTGAAGCGGTAAAATCCGCGCGTGTTCATTTCACTGATTTTTTTCTTGCCATGTCTGCTATTTCCTCGCGTATTCGCGCTTTCCTTTTGCATCTTTCGGTTTCCGCCACGCTCGCTTTGCTGGCGCTGGCGTTGGTGTTCTGGATCTGGTATCCCGCGCCTTTATACAAGGCGATGGGCGTCACGAATATTTTTTTGCTGCTTCTGGGCGTGGATGTGGTGCTGGGGCCTTGTCTTACGCTGGCGGTAGCGAAGCCGGGGAAAAAGCGGCATCTGCTGTTATTCGATTTGACGGTCATTATCACGGTGCAGGCCGCCGCTTTTCTCTATGGACTAAACTCCGTGGCGGAAGGTCGCCCGGCGTGGGTTGTGTTGGGTGCGGGGCAGTTCAGTCTGACGAGTCCTGCCGATCTGGATACGCGCAATCCAGAGCAGGTGGCGGCAGAGTATCGCCAGTCTTCTCTGACCGGACCGCAATGGATTTCCGCGCTTCTACCGGCAGATGCGGATACTGAAACACAGAACGAACTGGTGTTTGACTCTTTGGCGGGTATAGAAATTTACCAACAACCGAGATATTACCGTCCTCTTTCGGAAGGTTTTTCCGTGATCCAGGAGAAGGCCAAACCTCTGGATGACCTGAAAAAATACAATCCTGAAGGAGAGGTACAGGAAAAACTGGCGGCTTACCCTGACGCGGACGCCTACTTGCCGCTCAAAGGCAAGGAGCTTTTCATGACGGTGTTGGTGAAGAAGGACGAAAACCGCGTCATCGCCATCGTGGATTTGCAACCCTGGTAGAGCAGGGCGGCGGGTTTTGCCAGATCGTCAGCCCACGCCTGTCATGGAGTACAATCAGCCCCTCTTTCTGGCTCATCAAACGAGGTTTCGGATGTGTGCAAATTTTTTCAGGTTGTGCGCCGCGCTGGCGGTGGCGGGATCGTTGTCGGCTTGTGTGACCATCAATATTTATTTTCCGGCGGCTGCCGCCGAGAAGGTGGCGGACAAGATGCTTGATGACATTTGGGGAACGGATGCGCCTGCCGCGCAAAAACCCACGAACAGCGAGGTGCAAAAATGAAGAAGTTATTGACGACCCTGGCGGCGGCGTTGGCACTCTTTGCGGCGGTTTTTTCCACGCAGACCGTCGCGCAGGAAGCCCCAGATCTTCAGGTGAATACGCCTGCCGTGACGCAAATTCGGGATTCCCTGAAGGCGCGTTTTCCCAAAATTAAAACGCTGCTGGAAGCGGGCACGCTGGGCGTGACGCAAGAAGGCAAGCTCATGGTGCGTGACCCGGCATCGGTGCCGCTTTCCGAACGTCAGGCGGTGGCGGCGCTGATTGCGGGCGATGCGAATGACAAGGCCGCGCTGACCCGTGAAATTGCGCGTGCCAACGGTCATCCCGAATGGGAACAGCAGATTTCCGACACTTTCAAAAAACGTTTCAGGGAAAACATACTGCCGCGCCTTCCGGCGGGTTGGTGGGTACAGGACGCGTCCGGCAATTGGACACAAACCGTCCCGGGCGACACCCCCGCCAAGTGATTCCGCATAGCCCCGTTCTGGTCTTCGATATTGAGACCATTCCCGATGTCGATGGTCTGCGGCGTCTGAATCATCTCGACGCCGCGCTCTCCGATGCCGAAGTTGCCGAACTCGCGTTCCAGCAACGCCGCGCCAAAACGGGGAATGACTTCATGCCGCTGCACCTGCAACAGGTGGTTTCCATTTCCTGCGTGCTGCGCGCCAGAGGCAGTTTCAAGGTCTGGTCGCTCGCCGCGCCCGCGCTTTCGGAAGCGGAAATCATCCAGCGCTTTTTCGACGGGGTGGAAAAATTCACTCCGCAGATGGTTTCCTGGAATGGCGGCGGATTCGATTTGCCCGTGCTGCATTATCGCGCGCTGATCCACGGCATCAGCGCGCCGCGCTATTGGGATCTGGGCGACGGCGACTATGCCGATTCCCGCGATTTCAAATGGAATAATTACATCAGCCGCTACCACACCCGTCATCTCGATTTGATGGATTTGCTGGCGCTCTACCAACCCCGCGCCAACGCGCCGCTGGACGACCTCGCCAGACTCATGGGCTTTCCCGGCAAACTGGGCATGGATGGCGGCAAGGTCTGGGAAGCGTGGCAGGCGGGCAAGGCGGACGACATCCGCGATTACTGCGAAACGGACGTGGTGAATACCTATCTGGTGTTCAACCGTTTTCGCCTCATGCGCGGGGAACAGGACAAGGCGGAAGCGGCGGCGGAAGAAGCCTTCATCCGCGCTGAATTGACGAGGCTCGACAAACCCCACTGGCGGGAATATCTGGCGGCCTGGCATCCGGGGGCAGAGGGCGGGGAACAGAAAATTGAGGGAGAAGCATGATGTGGACCTGGTTAATACTGGCGGCCGTGTTGCTGGCGGTGGAAATGATGACGGGGACGCTGGCGCTCCTGTTTGTCAGCCTGGGCGCGCTGGTCGCCGCATTGCTGGCGTATGTTTTGCCGGACAGCCTCGCCGCGCAAATCGGCGTTTTTGCTTTTGCCACCCTCGCGGGTACCGTCATCGCGTGGCGGCGCATCCAGTTACAACGCGCCAAAGCGCCTGCCGACCCCAATGCCAGCGTTGAAGAAATCGGGCAACAGGTCGAAGTCGTCACCCTGCCAGACGCGCAAGCCCATCTGCGCGTGCGCTATCGCGGCTGCGAATGGGCGGCGCGGCTGGCGAACGGGGATTTGTCCGTGCAAACCGGCATGTCGCTCATCATCGTCGCGCAGGAAAGCTCGATGCTCATCGTTGATGTAAAAGCCAACCAACAATCCAACCAAGCCAACAAGGAGTGAACATGGACAATATGCAATTTCTTGTCGTCCTCGCCGTCGTCGTCGTCATTGCCGCATTCCGTGCCGTGCGTATCGTGCCGCAACAATCCGCCTATGTGGTGGAACGCTGGGGGCGCTACCACGACACCTGGACTGCCGGTATCCATCTTCTGATTCCCTTCTTTGAGCGGGTTGCCTACCAGCACTCCATCAAGGAAATTCCCTACGATGTCGCGCCGCAAGTCTGTATTACCCGCGACAACACCCAGGTGCAGATTGACGGCATTCTTTACTATCAGGTCACAGACCCCAAGCAGGCATCCTACGGCACTTCCAGCTTTGAACTGGCGATTGAGCAACTCGCCAAAACCGCGCTGCGGAGCGAAGCGGGCAAGCGCGATCTGGACAGGTTGCTGGAAGACCGCGAAACCATCAACCGCACCGTTGTCGCCGTGCTGGACGAAGCCAGCCTGACCTGGGGCGTGAAAGTGCTGCGCTACGAAATCAAGGACATCGTGCCGCCCGATTCCGTGCTGCGCTCCATGCAACTGCAAATCACCGCCGAGCGCGAAAAGCGCGCCAAAATCGCCGAATCCGAAGGTGAACGGCAAAAAGAAATCAATCTGGCGGAAGGCGAAAAACAGGCCGCCATCGCCATGTCCGAAGGTCAGATGACCGCCACCATCAACAAAGCCAAAGGCGACGCCGAATCCGTGCGTTTGGTTGCCGAAGCCACCGCCGACGCCCTGCGTCTGGTCGCCAACGCCATCAAAGACCCCGGCGGCATCGAAGCGGTGAACCTGAAAGTCGCGCAACAATATGTGGATGCTTTCGGCAACATCGCCAAACAAGGCAACACCCTGATTATTCCGGGCAATCTGGCGGATATTTCCTCGCTGGTGGCGTCGGCGTTGAAGGTGGTGAAGTCGGAGAAGTGAGTTGAGTGGTTGGCTTGAATTGAATGAATAATTGGCGGAATAGAGGAGATCATCATGGCTAAAAAGAAGCGGTCGACATTGCCGAAAAACTTTGATGAATTGATTAAGGCAGGAGATATTGCGGCGCTGAAAACAGTTTTTGAGACGTGTGAATTGGATGCGCGCGGTGGCTACAGCAAGCAGACGGCTTTGAGCTTTTTTCAGGTGCCGGATGAGTTGGTTCGTTGGCTTGTGGAGCAGGGCGCGGACATCAACGCTGTAGATCGTTATCAGTGCACGGCGCTTCACGAACAATCGGGGATGTGGTGCGGAAATGTGACGCTGCTTCTTGAACTGGGCGCTGACATCGAAGTCCGTGATTATCAGAACGAAACGCCGCTACATCATGCCGCAACTCGTTTTCAGGTACACGCGGTACAGGCATTGATCGCGCATGGCGCGAATGTCCACGCTGAAAACAGCATGAGGTGGACGCCCTTGAGGAAAGCGCTCGCCGCATGTCGAAACATGGATATCGAAAATGTGGTGGAGGTCGCCGCCTGTTTGATTGATGCAAAAGCGTCTGTGACGGAGGAAATTGTTGCGGAGGTTCAGCGAATCGGCAAGGATTTTGAGTTTCATCGAGAAAAATTCAATAAGGATTCTCTTGCGGAGACTGAGGCAGCTCTATTGCGACTGTATGAACTTTTTGGTGTCACGCCAGTTGTCAAGCGGCGGATGCATGATGGCGTTTCGCAGATTGAGGTCACAGCAACCGGTTGGGAAGCCCAACATGCCGAACTGTGGGATTTTCTCGTGCCTTCGCAGGGGAGCGCGCCGACCGTACAGGGTGAAGTGATCCGCATTACAGGGCGGGTGGCGTATGAGATATTGGATAACGGGGGCGCAAATTGGGATAGGGATTACCGCAAAATGCTTGACGCACTTGTGCGTCATCTTGCCTCGGGCATACCACTTGAAGCGGATGCGCTGAAAGAAGTTTCGGAGCTTGTCGCACTGCTCCGAGGTGGTGATGGAGATAATGATGAAGTGTTGCGTCTGAACGAGTTGGCTGTGCGCTGGGTGTTGGCAAATCCGAATCCGACATCGCTTGAACCGCCTGCGTATCGGCGATAAAGTAGTACGCAGTGCGTAGCGCGGACATGTAGTTTGAATGGTTGCAGGGCGGAAGGCGGTTTGACATTTCGACATTCGGAGGTAATTGCTGTGCCTGCATTTTGTTTTCAAAAATATAACCGCATATTTTTATGGGGTGTGAGGTTATTCTTGCTTCTGGCTCCATGTGCCTGTTTCGCAGCGCCTCCCTCGCTGTCGCCTGAAATAACTATTCGGCAGGCGATTATTGAACGTCTTTTGCAAGGAAATGTGTCCTTGCTGAGGGAAGAAACGAACTCTGACTCAAAGCAAGTGAAAATATTGATTCACAACTATCTTGACCCTGAATTGCTAAAGCCTATGAAGGTAACAGAGGGCATAGGTTTTCATTTGACCAAACCAGGAGAACAAAGAGAAGTTCATGTTACTGTATTAACCATTTCTTATCAAGATAAGAAAATCGCGCAAAAAAAATGTCCGAACGCACAGCCACAAGGTCTAATTATTTCCGTAATACAAAAATACTGACCATTTTTTCTTGTATGGTTGTTGATAATAAGTTGCTGATTGCTTTTACAGAACAAGTAGGAGATGATGAGCTTGTCCAATTTGTCAAATCTATTCCCGATTTGTTCAAGCATTAATAGCATGGCACGTAGCGCGGATATGTAGATACTGTTATCCGTGTCAAGCATTCGGGTACGGTACGCCGTGCCCCTACGGGGAACGGTCGACAGTGGGAAATGGATGGATCATATGTAGGGGCACGGCGTGCCGTGCCCTATGGCGGCAAGATGTTTACGTAGCACGGACATCGTAGGGTGGCAGCGGGTTTCGACGAAGCGAAGCGACGGCAAAAGCGCAGCGCCTTCCACCACCCGACTTACCCGCACGAGCAACAGCCACTACAGTGTTTGACCGATGTCCACGCTCCGCTTGCCGCGTCAATAAAACCGGTTTCATGAACGTTACGTTAATCAATCCCGTAAACAATCGTCACCACCACGCGCGCCCGTTTGTTGATGGTGGTTGTGTCGATGGAACCGCCGTAGTCATCCGCGCCTTCATTGCCATCGGCGGCGAGAATGTAGAACGCGCCTTGCGAGGCTGAACGCATCGCGCCTACCTTGACGCCGCCTTCTTTGGCAAATTCTGCGGCGCGGGTATGGGCGTTTTTGGTGGCGTCACCGATGAGCGACATCTTGATGTTTTCGAGATCCTTGATGGTGTATTCGGGCGCACGGTAGGTGACGGCGCCGTCGGCGGCGATCTGGACGATGGCTTTGTAGGCGGCGCCAACCTTGTCGAGCACTTCGGTTTCGATGCGTATGCTCTGGGTGCCGTTGAAGCCTTGCTGGATTTGACGATAGCGCTCGCTGGTCGGGTCATCCACCATATGCGGGGCGATCAGTTCCGGCCCTTCGGTCCAGGTCTCTCTGGGAAAGCCTTGCGCGTTAAGGAATTCGTCGAGCACCGGTCGTGCCTGCCTGAGTTGTTCGAGCGCTTGGGCATAGGTGTTGGCATGTACCTTGACGCCAACTGTCCATTGGGCGGCGTCGGCCTTGACGGACTTTTCTGCCAGCCCCTTGACCGAGATTTGCTGATGGTTGTCGCCAATGGTTTTGAATCTGGTGCCGAGCAGATAAGCGGCGATGATCAGACCAAGGGCAAGAAACACGCTGGCGATGATGGTGGAACGGGAAGCGTTTGATGACATGAGGCATGATTCCTGTAGTGTGTCGGGCGGAGCCGTCAGGCGCGGCGGGCTGCCGAGGGCTGCTTTGGACGCTTGATTTATGAGCTGTCTTGAGTAGACTACTACCTTTCTTGCTTGATGTCAGGCGATCGTGGTGTGCGTCTCCCGTCATGCTCTCCAATTCACCTTCAGATGAAAGTTCGAACATGCAACCAAACTCGTTCGCCACATACACAATCAAACTGTCTGCATACGGAAATTCGTATGAATTTTTTCACAACGGGCAATGTGTTCAACATTTGTCTGATATAGAAGAATTGGGCGTTTTTGAAGGCTCATCCGATGTGATAGAGACAGATTCTTCATTTAACGGTTATTTTATTATCTATGACCAAAAGAAGCGTATCGTGGCGCATATTCCGATGAAAGATGGAAAGGCTGATGGGGCAGCACGATTTGTCGGGCATTCTGATGATTTTGTAGGTGGTCTCATTGTTGAACTTACTGGTTTCATTAAAACATTTAATGGAAATTCACAGGGTGATTGGAGTCTGGAGACGCTTGAAATTGAGTATGTTAACGGTATAAAAAATGGGCAATTAAAATCAAGATATGGTTCCATATTTGTCGAATCCCACTATAAGAACGGAAAACTTCACGGGGTTGAAAGGTGCTATGGAGGTGGGAAGCTGGAAAGTGAAACAACTTATGTTGAGGGCGAAAAACAACTAAAGACGCTATTTCAGGACGGCTCGAAATATAAAGAGATTCCGTTCGTGCACGGTAAAATAGATGGAGATGTATTGTGGTACTCTGATGACGGAGATGTAACAGATGTGGACCACTATGTTAATGGTAAACTATTGGAGTAAAAGCAAGGTGGGGCGGACATCGCGGGTGGCAGTCCAATGGTAGAAGGCACTTCGCTTTTCCACCCTGCGATGCCTTAAACATTAAGTGTCTTTATTGAGCGGTCTGGAGCTTGTGAGATGAAAAGAAAAAAGCAGCGAATCTCTCTTCTCGATTTTCTGGCGACCGGAAGGTTTGGATCATTTGTTCCGCGCCGCGACATTTCTCCCGAAGAACTCATCGAAATCTTGGGAGTATCCGACCCAATAGAGGTGTGCGCCAACGAACAAGTTGGCAACATATACAGAGTGGGCGATCCAGCTTGTTTTCCGGTGATTGTTCCGTATGGAAATATCGAGTTTCACTTTGGCTCGCCGTCAACATTCAACTGCATCTTCTATGACAATCCATTCACGAAGAAACCACTCGGAAATGCCGGTGTGTCGTTGCGGGATACTGCGCTGCTCAAGTACCGTCAGCCGATAGGGGAATTTCTCAATCTGTGCAAGTCGATCCATCTTGCGGTTGATCCGCCAAAACCTTACTCGCAGGCATACGGTTTTGTGATCAAGACTGTTGGCGGCGTGGATGTGGGTTTTGAAGTCGATGATCCACAAGATCGGAACGAAGAAGCCACTTTGAGATGGTTCTGTCTCGAACCGTTCAAATGTTAGCAAGCGAAGCGACGGCAAAAGCGAAGCGCCTTTCACCGCCCGGCGATTCATCGCGCACCATCGCCCATTTGTCGACGCTTGGCGGTAGTGCGCGAACATAGGTTTGATGGTGAATAGCGCTGCGCTCATCCACCCTACAGAATGTCCGCGCTACGCCTGCTGGAAGGGTAGAGGCGGTTCGCGAACCGCCCCTACGGCGCGGTACGTAGGGTGAGCGTGGGTTTCAACGAAGCGAAGCGCATTGTCATCTGACCTCTGATACCTGAACCCTGATTCAGCGTACAATCCGCTCCCTCATGGACACCACATCCCCCAATCCATCCCCAACCTCGTCCCCGTCAACGCCCGCTGGCAGTTGGTGGGCGGTGGCGGCGCTGGCGTTAGCCGCGTTCATTTTCAATACCACGGAATTTGTTCCGGTGGCGCTGCTGTCTGCCATCGGCGGCAGTTTCGACATGTCGGTGGCGGAAACCGGGCTGATGCTCACCATTTACGCCTGGGTGGTCGCGTTGTTGTCGCTGCCCTTGATGTTGCTCACGCGCGGCGTCGAACGGCGGCTGTTGTTGGCGGCGTTGTTTGTGGTGTTCATCGCCAGCCATGTCCTTTCCGCCTACGCCTGGAGTTTCGGCATTCTGCTTGTGTCCCGTATCGGCATCGCCATGACGCACGCGGTGTTCTGGTCAATTACCGCCGCGCTTGCCGTGCGTGTCGCTCCGGCGGGGCAGGCGACCAGGGCGTTGGGGCTGCTGGCGACCGGCACCACGCTGGCGATGGTATTGGGGATTCCGCTGGGGCGGGTGATTGGCGAAGCCTTCGGCTGGCGGCAGACTTTTCTGGTGATTGGCGGCGTCGCCTGTTTTACCCTCATCTGGCTGTTCCGTCTGCTGCCCAGACTGCCGAGCAAAAACGCGGGTTCCCTGCGGAGTCTGCCGCTGATTTTTCAGCGTCCCGCCTTGCTCTCCATTTATGTGCTCACCGTTTGCGTCGTGACTGCGGAATTCACCGCTTACAGCTACATTGAACCCTTTGCCCGCGAAGTGGCGGGGATGAATTCCCATGCCATCACCATCCTGCTGCTGGCGATGGGCGGCGCGGGCATTTTGGGTTCGTTTCTGTTTGGTCGTTACAGCGAGCGTTACCCGCGTTTTTTTCTGCCGGTCGCCATCGGCGTGCTGGCGTTGGCGATGGGGCTGTTGCTGCCGCTCGCCCGTTTCCCGCACATCCTGCCCGTTCTCGCCGTTGCCTGGGGCGCGGCGATGATGTGTTTTGCGCTGGTGCAGCAGTTGCATGTTCTGCGCCTTGCCTGGGATGCTTCCGATGTCGCCATGTCCATTTTCTCCGGCATCTTCAACGTTGGCATCGGCGCGGGCGCGCTGTTGGGCGGCTTTACCGCGCACCATGCCGGATTGTCGTGGATCGGCGTGGTTGGCAGTGCGTTGGCGTTGGCGGGGTTGGGGTGGTGTGTTTATTCGGCGCGCAGGTTTCCGGTGAAAACGTCGTAGGGGCGGTTATCCGTGTCAAGCATTCGGGCACGGCACGCCGTGCCCCTACGAGGAACGGGCGGATCACATGTAGGGGCACGGCGTGCCGTGCCCTATGGCGGGCGAGATATTTGCGGGGCGGGGACGCCGACGCTCCCGGATTTGAAACCCGCCTCTACGACAATCGCGTCGTGGTGAATCGCGGCAAGGTTAAAATGGCGTTTTTTTACGGAGT
Source organism: Betaproteobacteria bacterium (assembly GCA_025997095.1). Lineage (GTDB taxonomy): Bacteria > Pseudomonadota > Gammaproteobacteria > Burkholderiales > Rhodocyclaceae > Azovibrio. Next base: position 21,673 of record BNUD01000003.1, read on the forward strand.
GCGGCGATGTCCGTCCGAATCAAGATTTGCGGTCTGACCCGTCCCGAAGATGTCGATGCCGCCGTGGTAGCGGGGGCGGACGCCGTGGGCTTCGTGTTCTATCCCCAAAGCCCGCGCTACGTCAGCCCCGAACAGGCGGCGGCATTGATGCGGCGTCTGCCGCCGTTTGTGCTTGCCGTGGGGCTGTTCGTCAATGCCGCGCCTGCCGAGATAGAGGTTGCGCTGGATGTGGCGCCTCTGAATCTGCTGCAATTTCATGGCGACGAGTCGCCCGAAGCGTGTGGGCGTTGGGCACGACCCTATATCCGCGCGGCGCGGGTTACGCCGGAACTGGATTTGCTACAATACGCCACCCGTTTTTCCAGCGCCCGCGCCTTGCTGCTGGATGCCTTTGTTCCGGGCTTTGGCGGTGGGGGCAAAGTCTTCGACTGGTCTTTGATTCCGCCTGCGCTGCCCTTGCCGTTGGTTCTTTCCGGTGGCTTGAATGCGGAAAATGTCGGTGACGCGGTGCGTCGCGTGCGTCCCGCCGCCGTGGATGTTTCCAGCGGCGTCGAATCCGCTCCTGGCGTTAAAGACCATCAACGTATGGCTGATTTTGTGGCGTCAGCGCGTTTGTCGGGGAACAGGTCATAGTCGTTTGTGGCGTTTGTACGCCGATATTTTTTGGAGTTTTCTTTCATGCAGAATTACAACCTGCCCGATGACCGGGGACATTTCGGTCGCTATGGCGGGATTTTCGTCGCGGAAACCCTGATTGCGGCGTTGGACGAGCTGAAATCCGCCTACCGGAACGCGCAGGCAGACCCTACGTTTCAGGCGGAATTCGCGCACGAGTTAAAACACTACGTCGGTCGCCCCAGCCCCATTTATCACGCCAAACGGCTCTCCGATAAATTCTCTGGCGCGCAGATTCTGTTGAAGCGCGAAGACCTGAACCACACGGGCGCGCACAAGGTGAATAACTGCATCGGGCAGGCGATTCTTGCCAAACGCATGAAAAAGCCGCGCGTGATTGCCGAAACCGGCGCGGGGCAGCATGGCGTGGCGACGGCAACGGTTGCCGCCCGCTATGGCTTTGAATGCGTGGTGTACATGGGCAGCGAAGACGTGAAGCGGCAAGCCGCCAATGTGTATCGCATGAAATTGCTGGGCGCGACGGTCGTTCCCGTGGAATCCGGATCGAAGACCCTGAAAGACGCCTTGAACGAAGCCATGCGCGACTGGGTGACGAACATTGCCGATACTTTTTACATCATCGGCACGGTCGCGGGGCCGCATCCGTACCCCGCGATGGTGCGCGATTTTCAGACCATCATCGGCAAGGAATGTTTAACCCAGATGCCGGAATCCTTCGGTCGCCAGCCGGACGCGGTGATTGCCGCCGTGGGCGGCGGCTCTAACGCCATCGGCATTTTTCATCCCTATATTCCCAATGCGGCGGTCAAGCTGATTGGCGTCGAGGCTGCGGGCGATGGCATAGAAACCGGGCGTCATGCCGCGCCCCTGACTGCCAACGCCAAAATCGGCGTGTTGCACGGCAACCGCACCTATCTGATGCAGGATGATGACGGGCAGATTATCGAAACCCATTCCATTTCCGCAGGGCTGGATTATCCCGGCGTCGGACCCGAACACGCATGGCTGAAAGATAGCGGTCGTGCCGAATACGTCGCCGTCACCGACGCCGAGGCGCTCGCCGCCTTCCATGAACTCTGTCGTTTCGAAGGCATCATCCCCGCGCTGGAATCCTCCCACGCGCTGGCTTACGCCCTGAAACTCGCGCCCACGCTGGCGAAGGACAAATTGTTGCTGGTCAATCTCTCCGGTCGGGGGGATAAGGACATGCACACCGTCGCCGAAAAATCCGGGATTCAATTCTGATATGTCGCGCATAAAATCTACCTTTGAACGCCTCGCCGCCGCACAGCGCAAGGCGTTGATTCCCTTTGTCACCGCCGGTTTCCCGCGCCTTGACCTGACCGTGCCGCTGATGCGCACGCTGGTGGAATCCGGCGCGGACATCATCGAACTGGGCGTCCCTTTTTCCGACCCGATGGCGGATGGTCCGACCATCCAGCGTTCGTCCGAAAAGGCGCTGGCGAACGGCATGACCTTGCACAGGGTACTGTCCGCCGTTGCCGAATTTCGCCAGCGCGACAAGGAAACGCCAGTCGTGCTGATGGGTTACGCCAATCCCGTTGAAGCAATGGGGCAGACGGCGTTCGCGGATGCCGCGCAGGTGGCGGGTGTGGACGGCGTGTTGGTGGTGGATTACCCGCCCGAAGAAGCCGCCGACTTCGCCCAAACCTTGCGTGAGCGTGGACTCGACCCGATATTTCTGCTCGCGCCCACGTCGCTGCCGGAGCGTTACGAGCAGGTCGGCAAGCTGGCGCATGGCTATGTCTATTACGTTTCCCTGAAAGGCGTGACGGGTTCCGGGGGGTTGAATGTCGCCGAAATCGCGGAACGCATTCCCGCCATCCGCAACGCCGTCAAAATTCCCGTCGGCGTGGGTTTTGGCATCCGCGACGCGGCAACGGCAGCAAAAATGTCCGCCATCGCCGACGCCGTTGTGGTCGGCAGCCGCATCATCGAAGAACTGGAACAAGCGCCCGTGGGCGAAGAACTGCAAAGGGTCGCCGCCTTGATGGGCGAATTGCGGCAGGGCGTTGATGCTGGAAGTTCGTCATGCTGAAAAAAATTATTGGTGCCCTTGGTCTGATTGCGTCATTGGCATTTGTTTTGCTGCAAAGCATTTTCCTGTATTTCATGCAATATGGCACACCGGAGAGGTTTGCCAAACGTGAACATGACAAACTGCCTGGTACGGAACAATTTATTGAAGTCTGGAACGCATTCGGCGTGGAGCCAACGGCATACACGAAATTCTTTTTCAGTACGTTGGGATGGTGGTGGATTCTACCCACGCTTGGCGCAGTGCTCATCATTTGGGCTGGATGGCGTTTTTCATCCGGTCGTGTCGTTCTCGCACTGTTCGTAAGCGCGCTGGGGTTTATTGCTTTATTTTGGTCTGCCTACAGCACCGTTTTTCATATGGGATCTATCGTTTAACAAGGAATTCGACATGAGCTGGCTCAACAAACTGTTACCCCCCAAAATCAACCGCGACAATGCCGCGCCGCGTCGGAACGCCCTGCCGGAAGGCTTGTGGAGCAAATGTCCGGCGTGCGAGGCGGTGCTGTATGCCACCGATCTGGAAGCGAATCTGCAAGTCTGCCCGAAGTGCGCTTATCACCATCGCCTGAAAGCGCGGCAACGTCTGGACATCTTGCTGGATGCGGAAGGGCGTCAGGAAATCGGCAGCGAGGTGCTGCCCGTCGACAGCCTCAAATTCAAAGATAGCAAAGCCTATGCCGCGCGGCTGAAAGATGCCGCCGAGCGCGCGGGCGAAACCGATTCACTTGTGGTCATGCAAGGGGCGATCAAGACGCTGCCCGTGGTTGCCGCCTGTTTTGAATTCGGCTTCATGGGCGGTTCAATGGGTTCCGTGCTGGGCGAGCGTTTTGTGCGTGGCGTCAGGGCGGCGCTGGAAGATGACATTCCCTTCCTCTGCATCACCGCTTCCGGTGGCGCGCGGATGCAGGAAGGGCTGTTTTCGTTAATGCAAATGGCAAAAACCACGGCGGCGCTGACGCGGCTTTCCGAGCGCGGTTTGCCCTTTATCTCCATCCTCACCGACCCGACAATGGGCGGGGTTTCCGCCTCCTTCGCCTTCGTTGGCGATATTGTCATGGCGGAACCCGGCGCGTTGATTGGCTTCGCCGGACCTCGCGTCATCGAACAAACCGTGCGCGAAACCCTGCCGGAAGGCTTCCAGCGTTCCGAATTCCTGCTCGAAAAAGGCGCGATTGATCTGATCGTCGACCGCCGCGAAATGCGCGACAAACTGGCGCAAACGCTGGCGCTGTTGCAAAAGTTGCCAGCGGCGGCGTGATTTTTATCGAACCTCAAAATCATTGCCGCCATGACCGTTGCCGACAAATCCATCCTTGAACAAATCTCCCTTGGCGAAGATTCCACGCGCCAGTTCAAGGTGGATGTCAAAAACGCCGAATCTCTGGCTTCCGAGATGGCGGCGTTCGCCAACAGCAAGGGCGGCGAGATTTTGATCGGCGTTGCCGATGACGGCTCGACGCCGGGTTTGTCAAAACAGGATGTCGCTCGCGTCAATCAACTCATCAGCAACGCCGCCAGCCAGTTGGTGCGGAGTCCGCTGGTCGTGCATACGAAAAATGTGGCGTTGAAGGGGGGGCGGATCGTGATTGCGCTGACCGTGCCCAAGGGCATGGACAAACCTTATTTTGACAAAAATGGCGTCATCTGGTTGAAAGCGGGGGCGGACAAGCGGCGGGTGAATTCCAGAGAAGAATTACGCCGCCTGTTCCAGTTTTCCAATCAGTTTCACGCCGACGAACTGCCGACCAAGGCGGGTGTCGACAAGCTGGATAAACTGCGTTTCCGTGATTTTTTACGCGATGTCTATCAGCGCGAATATCCCGATTCGTCCGCCGAATTGACCCGCTTGCTGCAAAACATGAATCTGGCAGTCGAAGACGGAAGCCTGAATCTGGCGGGCGTGTTGCTGTTTGCCGAACAGCCGGAGTGGATTGTGCCGCAATTCGTGGTGAAAGCGATTCGCTATCCCGGCAATGAAATTCACGCCAGCGATTACGTGGATACCGAAGATTTTTCCGGGGCGTTGCCGAAGATTTTTGACGGCGCGCTGGCTTTTGTCATGCGGAATCTGCACAAGGTGCAAGCCGGACGCGGTGTGAATGCGCCGGGTACGCCGGAAATTCCCGCAGCGGTGTTCGAGGAATTGCTGGTGAATGCGCTGGTGCACCGGGATTATCTGGTCAGCGCCCCGATTCGCCTGTTCGTGTTTGACAACCGCATCGAAATCATCAGCCCCGGTCATCTTCCCAACAACCTGACCGTAGACAAGATTCGAGCCGGAAACTCCAATATCCGCAATCCCATCCTCGTTTCCTACGTGGCAAAGGGCTTGCTGCCTTATCACGGTCTGGGTTCGGGCATCAAACGGGCGTTGGAGACGTGGGCGAACATCGACTTTTCCGACGACCACGATGGCTGTCTGTTCACCGTGACGGTGCATCGGCAGCCAGTGGAAGAACTGATTTTGGCGGAAGAGGGGAGTGAAACGTCGGAAAAGGCTCTGGAAAACGTCGGGAAAGCGGAGAAAAAACGTCGGATAAGCGTCGTGAAAGAAGCTGAAGGGCGTCGTGAAAGCGTCGGAAAAGCGTCGGAAAAGCGTCGGAAAAGCGTCGGAAAAGAACCTGATGGTGTGTCGGAAAAGATTCTGGCTGCCTGTCGGGAAAAGAACACCATCACCATCGCGGAACTTGCCTTGCAGATAGGCATCACCGGACGTTCGGTTGAACGAAATCTTCAGACGCTCCAAGGGCGCGGTCTGTTACGCCGTATCGGTGGCAGGAAAATCGGATATTGGGAAGCGCTGGCGTGAGCCTGCTGCATATGGACACCATGCGCATGGACACAAACGCACTGCTGTTTGTCATTCTGCTGGTCATTGTTTTGTTGGCGCTCTGGTTCGGGCTGAGAGGCAGGATTGCGTATCCTTATACGCCCAAGCCGGTGATGACCAAATCCGAACTCGTTTTGTATCAGCGGTTGCTGCAAGCCTTGCCTGAATATCGGGTACTGGCGCAGGTGCAACTGAGCAGTTTTCTGAAAGTGGGCGGCGGCAAGGAACGGATGGCGGCGTTGAACCGGGTCTTGCAGAAAAGCGCCGATTTCGTGATTTGCGCGGACGATGCCAGTGTGCGGGTGGTTGTGGAGTTGCAAGATGCCACCCACGAGCGTCCCGACCGTGCCAGAAGCGACGCCTTCAAGCGCAAGGCATTCGCGGCGGCAGGCATTCCGTTTGTCGAATTCCATGTTAAAAAAATGCCGAGTGTCGAGGAAATCAGGAGGGCGGTGCGATGATGCACAACAACGACCTTCCCGCCTGGCTCGCCTACCTTGAAAACCTGCACCCCAAAGGTCAAGCGGGCATTGAGCTGGGGCTGGATCGGGTGCGGCAGGTGAGCGACGCCTTGGGGCAGCACGCTTTTTGCCCGGTCATCACCGTGGCGGGCACCAATGGCAAGGGTTCAACCGTGGCGTATCTGGAATCCATCCTGACGCGGGCGGGTTATCGGGTGGGGTGCTATAGCTCGCCGCATTTGCTGCATTACAACGAACGGGTGCGGGTTGGCGGCGTGCCCGCGAGTGACGCCGCCTTGTGCGCCGCCTTTGCCGAAGTGGAGGCGGCAAGGCGGGCTGCGGGGGATGTGTTTTTAACCTATTTTGAATTCGGCACGCTGGCGGCGTGGCAGGTGTTCGCCGCCGCCGGATGCGAAGCGTTGACGCTGGAAGTGGGGCTGGGCGGGCGGCTGGACGCGGTGAATCTTTACGATTCCGACGTGGCGTTGGTGACGACGGTGGATTTGGATCATCAGGACTGGTTGGGTGCGGACAGGGAAAGCATCGGATTTGAAAAGGCGGGTATTTTTCGCGCTGGTTGTCCTGCCTTGTGCGGCGATGCCGAGCCGCCGTTAAGCCTTGTCGAGTATGCGGAGAAATTGAAAACGCTCTTGTTCCTCATGGGGCGGGATTTTGGGTTCCAGCAGGATGATGAGAACCGACAGCAGTGGCGGTACTGGTTTCAGGGGAGAGGGGGGGCGGCAGTTCAGCGGCGCAATCTCGCTTATCCCGGCTTACGCGGGGCGGCGCAACTGAAAAACGCCAGCCTCGCCATCGCCGCGCTGGAAACTTTGCGCGAGCGTCTGCCGGTTTCCATGCAGGCGATTCGTGAGGGGTTGATGCACACGGAGTTGCCGGGGCGTTTTCAGGTTTTGCCCGGTCGCCCCGCCATCGTGCTGGATGTGGGGCACAACCCGCAGGCGGTGCGGGTGTTGGCGGGGAATCTTGCCGGAATGGGTTTTTTTGAGCAGACCCACGCAGTGCTCGGCATGTTGGCGGACAAGGATGTGACGGGCAGCATCGCCGCCTTGCGGGGAAAAATCGGGCACTGGTTTCTGGCGACGTTGGAGGGCGCGCGCGGGCTGTCGGCGGCGGCTCTGGCGGAGCGTTTGCTGGCTGCCGACCCGAACGCTTCCTACAGTTGTTACGATCATCCGGCGGCGGCATTTGCGGCGGCGCAGGAAAAGGCGGGCGAAAATGATAGAATTCTCGCCTTTGGTTCTTTCCACACGGTCACCGCCGTCCTGAAGGTCTTGTGTCGAAGGCGTTGACCAATATGGAAACTCAAGGGAAATCAAGAATATGCCACGCATAAACGATGCTGACGACGGGGAGTTGCAACTCAAAAAAAGGGCACGCCGCCGACTGGTCGGCGCGATTGCCTTCGCCGCCTTCGCCGTGCTGGCGTTGCCGCTGGTGATGAATCACGAGCCGCCGCCGCCCGCGCAGGACGTGGAAATCCGTATTCCCGGTCAGAACGACACTGCCCTCGCGCCCTTGCAGCCAGAGGCGGCGATTATTCCGGTGCCGGTCCCCGTGCCCGTCGAACCCGCCGCCCTGCCGGAACCCACCCGGATCACACCTGTCATAGAAGCCGCGCAGCCGCCCGTTCAACCTGTCGTCACCGTAACGCAAACCACGCCGCAGCCCACGCCCGCACAAGCGGCGACGGCCTCCAAATCCGAAACCAAACCTGCCGCATCGAAGTCGGAAACCAAGCCGGAAACCAAACCCGAAGTCAAAAAACCGACTGCCGCTGAAGTCGAAGCGCAACGCGCCGCCGCCATTCTGGCAGGCAAGTCGCCGGATACCGTTGCTGTTCCCAAACCGGCGGCGACATCAACAGCCCCCAAACCTGCCGCGCCCGCTGCTACGCAAGTTGCTGCCGCGAGCGTGCCGCATGTCGTTGCGATTGGCACGTTCTCCGACGACGCCAATGTTCAAAACCTGAAGCAAAAGCTCAATGAATTGCGGATTCCCGTTTATACCGAAGCCTTGAGCGCGCCCGAAGGCAAAAAAACGCGGGTGCGCGCCGGTCCCTTCGTCAGCCGCGAGGCAGCGGAGCAGGCGTTGGTCAAATTGAAGACCATCGGCGTTTCCGGCCCTGTTGTGCCTCAATGAGCGGCGATGACGGCTTTCGATTACGGTGTGATGGGCATCATCGGCGTGTCCCTGTTGCTGGGACTCTGGCGCGGCATGGTGGGCGAGGTGATTGCGCTGCTCGCCTGGGTGTTGGCGTTTTTTGCCGCCAAAACCTTCGGCGCGGAAATCGGCTTGAGCCTGTTTGCTGCCAGCGTCAGCGACGAAAATGTCCGCATCCTTGCCGGTTGGGCGTTGGTGTTTATGCTCACGCTGGTCTTGATGGCGCTGGTGCAACTGGCGGTTCGCGGCGCGATTCGCGCGCTGGGGCTGGGGTTTGCCGACCGCTTTCTGGGGCTGCTGTTCGGTGTGCTGCGGGGCGTATTGATTGTGCTGGTTCTGGTCATCATCGGCGGTATGACGCCGTTGCCACGGGAAATCTGGTGGGCAGAAGCGAAACTCGCGCCGCCCCTGGAAATTGCCGTGCTGGCGTTGCAACCGTGGTTGCCGGAAGAAATAACCAAACGGATTAAATTCAGATAAGTCAGGAAATCATCATGTGCGGTGTTCTCGGTGTCGTCGCTACCACTCCGGTCAATCAACTTCTTTACGACGGTCTTATGGTGCTCCAGCATCGCGGGCAGGACGCGGCGGGGATCGCCACGGCGGAGGGGCGTACCTTTCATCTGCACAAGGGTCCCGGGCTTGTGCGGGATGTGTTTCGTACCCGTAACATGCGGGCGCTGCCGGGGAATTGGGGCATCGGTCATTGTCGCTATCCGACGGCGGGTTCGGCTTTTAATTTCGCGGAAGCGCAGCCGTTTTACGTGAATTCGCCCTTCGGCGTCACGCTGGCGCACAACGGCAACCTGACCAATTCAGAAGTCTTGAAGCGGGCGATGTTTGAGCAGGACTTGCGGCATGTGAATACCAATTCCGATTCGGAAGTGCTCTTGAACGTGTTGGCGCACGAACTGCAAGCCGCCGCCAAGGGGCACCAGCTGGATCTGGACGCCATTTTCACCGCTGTGGCGGGCGTGCATCGCCGCTGCAAGGGCGCTTATGCCGTGGTCGCCATGATTGCCGGTTACGGGCTGCTCGCCTTCCGCGACCCTTACGGCATTCGCCCGCTGGTCGTGGGGACGCACGCGGCGCCGGGCGGCACGGAATATCTGGTCGCTTCCGAATCCGTGACAATGGATGCCCTGGGCTTCAATGTCCTGCGCGATGTTGATCCCGGCGAAGCCGTGTTCATCGATCTCAACCGTAATTTCAGCGCCCGCCAGTGCGCCGAAAAAACCACGCTCGCGCCCTGTATTTTTGAATACGTCTATCTCGCCCGTCCCGATTCCATGATGGATGGCGTTTCCGTCTATGAAACCCGCCTGTCAATGGGCGAGTTTCTTGCCGACAAGGTGAAACAGCACATTCCGGTCGAAAACATCGACGTGGTGATTCCCATCCCCGATTCCAGCCGTCCCGCCGCCATGCAACTGGCGCAAAAGCTGAATCTGCCCTACCGCGAAGGCTTCGTGAAAAACCGCTATGTGGGGCGCACCTTCATTATGCCCGGTCAAGCCATGCGTAAAAAATCCGTGCGCCAGAAACTGAACACCATCGGTCAGGAATTCAAAGGCAAGCGCGTGCTGTTGGTCGATGATTCCATTGTGCGCGGCACGACCAGCCGCGAAATCGTCGAAATGGCGCGGGCAGCCGGGGCGCTGAAAGTGTATTTCGCCTCTGCCGCGCCGCCGGTGCGTTTTCCCAACGTCTATGGCATCGACATGCCGACGCGCGGCGAACTGATTGCGACCGGCAAGAGCGACGCCGAAATCGCGCTGGAAATCGGCGCGGACGCGCTGGTCTATCAGGATTTGGACGCGCTGGAAGCCTCCATCAGCGTCCTGAATCCGCGCCTCACCACCTTCGACGCCTCCTGCTTCGATGGTCGCTACATTACCGGCGATGTGACGGCGGAATATCTGAACGTCGTCGAAGCCTACCGCAGCGGCAAGGCGGGTGATGAAGACAGCGAAAATTCCCGCCAGATGGTGCTGGGGCTATCTTCCAATGAAGAAGGTCAAGATTAAAAAATGAATTCCCCAATCTCCAACACGCTGGCTCCTGAAACCCTCGCAGTGCGCGCGGGGCAGGAGCGCAGCCAGTTCGGTGAACACGCCGAAGCCCTGTATCTGACTTCCAGCTTCGTCTTCGAGAACGCCGCCCAGGCCGCCGCCCGTTTCTCCGGCGAGGAAGAAGGCAATGTTTACGCCCGCTTCTCCAATCCCACCACGAGCATGTTCGAGGCGCGGCTCTCGGCGCTGGAAGGCGCGGAAGATTGCATCGCTACCGCCAGTGGCATGTCCGCCATCATGGCGTTATGTCTCGCGCATGTGCAGGCGGGCGAGCACATCGTCGCCGCCAACGGGCTGTTCGGCGCGAGTACGCAACTGTTTAACAATATCCTCTCCCGCTGCGGCATCGTCACGACGACCGTGGACGCGACCGATCCTGACGCTTGGGGCGCCGCCATCCGTCCGGGCAAAACCCGGCTGTTTTTTCTGGAGACGCCGACCAATCCGCTCACCCAGATTGCCGACATCGCCGCGCTCTCCCGTATCGCGCACGCGCAGGATATTCTGGTTGCGGTCGATAACAGTTTTTGCACCCCCATCCTGCAAAAGCCGTTACAGCTAGGTGCGGACTTCTCCGTGTATTCAGCGACCAAATATCTGGACGGGCAGGGCAGGGTGTTGGGCGGCGCGGTCTGCGGCGCAAAAAAACTGACCGACGAAGTGTTCAAATACCTGCGTACCGCCGGACCCAGCCTTTCCGCCTTCAACGCCTGGGTGCTGTTGAAAGGTCTGGAAACCCTGAAATTGCGGATTGAAGCCCAATCCGCCAACGCGCTGCAACTGGCGCGCTGGCTGGAAGCGCATCCCAAAATCGTCAAGGTCTGGCATCCCGACCTCGCCTCGCATCCGCAACACGCGCTCGCCGCCCGCCAGCAAACGCGGGGCGGCGGCATCGTCAGTTTTGAAGTGAAAGGTGCAAAGGAAGCCGCGTGGCAAGTCGTCGATGCCTGCAAACTGCTCTCCATCACCGCCAATCTGGGCGATGTCAAAACCACCATTACCCATCCCGCCACCACCACGCATGGTCGCCTGACGCCCGAAGATCGCGCCCTTGCCGGCATTTCCGACGGCTTGCTGCGAATTTCCGCCGGACTGGAAGCCGTTCAGGATGTCAAAGCCGATCTGGAACGCGGCTTGTCCATGATTTGATGGCGTCGCCACCCACCATGCCCCGCATTTCTGTCGACCGCCTGCAACCGGGTGTATTCGTTTCCCTCGCGGAAATCGGCTGGCTCAACCATCCCTTTTTACTCAGCCAGTTTCGCATCAATAGTGAAGCGCAGGTACACGCCCTGCGCGAAATGGGGCTTGCCGAGGTCGACTGGAATCCTGAGCGCAGCACAGTCGCCCCCTTGCCGGAAGCCGAAGTCGAAGAAGAAACCGATTTCGGCGGTCTGGCGTTGGCGGGGATGCTTGACGCCAAACGCGCGCGCGTGGCGCGTGTGCAGGAACAGCGCGAAATGCTGGCGCGGCGGGAACGCGAATTTGAACAGGAAGCCGCCACAGCCTCCGAAATCCTGCGCGACGTTTGCGCCCGCCCGCAGGAAGCGCACAACAACGCGCAAGCAATGGTGGGGCGCATCGTCGATACCCTGCTGGGTTCCGAAAGCATCGCCATTCACCTGGTCAACATGAAGAAAAAAGACCACCTGCGCGCCGCGACGCGCACCCCGCCGGAAGAAGATTTCTACCGCGCCCACGTCGGCTACGGCATCAAGGCAGTGGCGGGCATGAAAAATCTGGCGACGGGGGCGCGCAACGTCATCGCCTGCCACCACGAAGCCTGGGACGGCAGCGGCTTTCCCAACCATCTGGCAGGCGAAAAAATCCCCAAACTCGCCCGCGTCGTGGCGATTGCCAACCGCTACGACAACCTCTGCAATCCCTTCGATTTGAAACAGGCGAAAACACCGGCGGAAGCATTGGGGCAGATGTTCCGGCAGGAAGGCAAGCATTTCGATCCGGATTTCCTGCAAGCCTTCGTCAAAACCCTGGGCGTCTTCCCGCCCGGCAGCTTCGTACAACTCGATAACGGCGCGACAGGGCTGGTCATAGAAGGCAAAGCCTGCGACCTGATGCACCCCCTCATCATGCTCTACGACCCCGACATCCCCCGCGCCGAAGCCATCCTGCTTGACTTGGCGGACGCCGACCTGAAAATAGAAGCCGTCATCAGCCCCGCCAACCTCCCGCTGGAAACCGTCGAATACCTTGCGCCACGCGGACGCATTGATTATTACGTGGAAAGCGGTTGATTCAGGGCGGGTTTGGGTAGGGGGCGCTCTCTGGCGCGCTGCTCGTTTACATGCGGCGGTATCGTAGATGCCGACCTGCCAAATCCATCGTACCCATGCGTCACTGCGGCTCGTCTTCGCGTCTCGTTTCTAATGCGAACCGGAATGACATCTTCAAACCCCTTCCCTTTCACGACATGTGGATTGACAGCCATTGCCACCTGCAAGCCCCGGAATTCGACGCTGACCGCGCTACGGTCTGGCAGGAGGCTTGCGCTCTGGGTGTCCGCGATATGTTAGTCCCCGCCGTGGGGCTTGCTGATTGCGCGCTGGTTGGCGCCTGTTGCGCGCGTCATTCCGGTTTGCATCCGGCTTATGGCATCCATCCGCTTTATGTGGGGCAGGCTGCGGAAAGCGACCTCAATGGGTTGAACGCCTTGCTGAAAAGCGCGCGTCCTGTGGCGATTGGCGAAATCGGGCTGGATGGCTTGGTTGCCGATGTGGATTTTGCCCGTCAGGAATTTTTCTTCATCGCGCAGTTGAAACTCGCCCGCGCCTTCGATTTACCCGTGGTGTTGCATGTCCGCAAAGCCATTGACACCGTGCTGAAACACCTGCGCCGGATTCGGGTTCGGGGCGGCATCGCGCACGCTTTCAACGGCAGTCGTCAACAGGCGGATGAATTTTTGAGACTGGGATTCAAACTGGGTTTTGGCGGCAGCCTGACCTATGCTGGCAGCACGCGCATCCGGTCGCTGGCGCAAAACCTGCCGGAAGAAGCGCTGGCGCTGGAAACCGACGCGCCGGATATTCCGCCCTGCTGGTTGAATCGGGGCAATCGCATGAATGCCGATGAAACAAGCCATCACGCTTTTTGTGAGGCGCAACGGTCAATCCCTTTACTCCATCCCCACAAGGGGCGAGGGGTGATAGATCATCGGGAACGCAACACGCCCGCCCAATTGCCTGCCATCGGCGCGGTTCTCGCAGAGTTGCGCGCGACGAGCGTTGAACATATTGCCAGCGTGACCCGCCAAAACACGCTTGCAGCCCTGTCTTTGATCCTCGCTCCCTGATTTCTGATCGTTGTTTACAACCGTCGGGTTCAACTTCGCTTGCCGTCAAAAGCGAGGAGCGTAGCGACGTGGCAATCTCTCTGGTCGCCAAGATTGCCGCGTCGCTGCGCTCCTCGCTTTTGACGCAGGGGTTTGGGGTTTGTCATCCGTCTGTGGAGGCAAAGCAGCCCCTGATGACTGTCACCTGTCACCTGCTCTCTGGTGTCGGGCATGTGAAGTCATGCCCGACCTACAGGGTGCGATCTTCGTCAAAACACGCTCGCCGCCCTGCCTTTGATTCCTGATTCCTGATTCCTGATTCCTGATTCCTGATCCCTGACTATCCGATCTCGTGCTCGTCATCCTCGACCATGCAAGGCAGTTCGATGAGTTTGTCGGCGGGAACGGGGCGGGAGTAGAGGTAGCCTTGCAGTAAGTCGCATTGCATGGCGATGAGTTTCTGGCGTTGTTCTGCGGTTTCCACGCCTTCCGCCACGGTTTCCATGTTCAGGGTGTGCGCCATCAGCACGACGGCTTTCACCAGAGAGAGCGAACTCTGTTCGCCGCCCATAATGCCGTCGACGAAGCTCTTGTCGATTTTGACCACGTCGACCGGATAGCGGGCGAGATAGGAGAGCGAGGAGTAACCGGTACCGAAATCGTCAATGGCAATGCGGATGCCCTTCTTTCGCAACACTGAAAAGACGTTGAAGGTGTTTTCCGGGTCGTCCGCCATCGAGGATTCGGTGAGTTCAAGTTCCAGGCAATTCGGGTTGATGCCCGTCTTTTCGATGATTTCCAGCGTCATGTCCATGAAATCGGGGTTGCGGAGTTGGCGCGGCGAGACATTGACGGCAATGCGCTGGATGGGCAGACCGGCTTTTTGCCATGCCACCATTTGCTGACAGCCGGTTTCCAGACACCAGCGTCCCAGCGTCTCGATGTAGCCGGTATTTTCCGCCAGCCCGATAAAGCGATCCGGCATGAGCAGCCCACGTGTGGGATGCTGCCAACGCACCAGCGCTTCCACGCCGTAAATCATGCCGGTGCGTGTGCTGATCTGCGGCTGGTAGTAGAGCCGCAATTCGTTGTTCAGGACAGCGCGGCGCAAATCGGTTTCCAGTTCGAGGCGTTCCAGCGAATCCGTGCTGTCGCTTTCCAGGAAGAAGCGGAAGGCGGCTCTGCCGGAATCTTTGGCGTTGTAGAGCGCCACGTCGGCATTTTTCAACAGGATTTCCGCGTTTTTGCCGTCGGCGGGGTAGACCGCGATGCCAATACTGGTCGAGATGAAAATTTCCCGACCTTCCAGTTCAAATGATTTTTCAAAAGCCACCACCATGCGGCTTGCCAGCATGGCGGCGTCGGCGTGGGAAGTGATGTTCGGCAACAGGACGGCAAATTCGTCCCCGCCCAGACGCGCCAGCGTGTCGCCTTCGCGCAGCATACCGCTCAAACGCTGGCTGGTCGCCGCCAGCAGCAGGTCGCCCGCGTGATGACCCAGCGAATCGTTAATGGATTTGAAATGGTCAAGGTCAAGCAGCATGATCGCCAGCAGGTATCGGCTGCGGTGCGCCTGCGACATGGCGGTATTCAGGCGGTCGTTGAACAGCAGACGGTTCGCCAGCCCGGTCAGCGGGTCGTGGTAGGCAAGATGGTGAATGTAGGCTTCCGCCTGTTTACGCTCGGAAATATCGGAAAAGATACCGATGTACTGTTCCACGTCGCCCGCTTCATTCCGCACCACCGTGATGGACAGCCATTCGGGATAGGTTTCGCCACTCTTGCGACGATTGATGATTTCACCCTGCCAGCGCCCTTCCGTGTTCAGACTCGCCCACATGGCGCGGAAAAATTCCGCGTCGTGCAGCCCCGAAGCCAAAAGTTCGCCCGGCGTCTTGCCCTGGGCTTCGGCTTCGGTATAGCCGGTAATCGTGGTAAAGGCGTGGTTGACCGATTGGATTTTGCCATCCGCCCCGGCGATGGTCATGGCTTCGGAAAGGTTTTCAAAAACGCTTGCCGCCACACGCAGACGGGCTTCCGCCTGATGTTGCACGGTTACGTCGCGGAACGAGGCGACATAGCCCTGCGCGCTGTCGGAATCCTCCAGATGCGGCAGCGCGCCGCCCAGGAACACCGCC
The DNA here is from genome assembly GCA_025997095.1 of Betaproteobacteria bacterium. Taxonomy (GTDB): domain Bacteria; phylum Pseudomonadota; class Gammaproteobacteria; order Burkholderiales; family Rhodocyclaceae; genus Azovibrio. The sequence continues at coordinate 37,341 of BNUD01000003.1, forward strand.
GGAAAAGACGCGCCATCGGCACGTCGCAACCATTCCTCGCCGTCGTAGGAATATCCGCTGCGCAGGGCGGCGCGGAAGCCGGAATTCTGCACGTCTTCCCGTGACCAGATGTCATCAAGGTTGGTGCCCAGCAATTCTGTTTCGTTCCTGCCCAGCAGCATTTCGGCGCGCTGGTTCATGAAATTCAGGTTGCCGCGACCATCGAAACTCAGGATGCCCTCGCCCAGATGGTCGGCGATGTTGTCCAGAAGCGAATGGCTGCGCTCCAGTTCCCGCGCCGTGTATTGCAGACGCAGCACGATCAGCACCACGGAAATCACCATCAGCAGGGAAAAGATGGCCATCATGCGGCGATAGTTTTCCGCCTGCGCCGACATCCGGTTATAGGTCCGCACATATTCGCCATACGCCTGCTCCAGATCCTGGGTGAAAGGATTGCGCGAAATGTTGGTCATCAGGCGTTGCACGGGGATGTGATTATCAACAATCTGCCTGCCGTGCGCCGCCAGCAATCCGGCGCGCACGGACATGGGATCGCGCCAGCCCTGACTGACGATTTCCAGACGATCCAGACTGGTCAGCAACGCGGGGATGTCTTCGGTCTGCTGTTCGTTGATAAACACCAGCACATCACGGGTCACGCTGTTCAACAAATCAATGTCTTCCGCTTTGCCGGAATGCAACTGGCGGGAAAGATTGACGAAGTGATAGAGGGAATTCACCAAAACCGTGTTCTGACGCTTGAAATCCTCCAGCGCCATTTCTTTCGTTTCCCATGCGCGAACGCTGGGTTTCAGCGCATCCGGCAAACCCAGTTCCGTGAATTTGCCCTGCAAGTCGTTCAGCATGAGCGACACCTGTCCGACGGAATCCGACAGGGAATCGTAACCTTGCAACTGGCGATGCCTGAGACGCATCACATCCAGACTGATCCGGGTATCCAGCATCAGAATCTGGCGCATGTCCAGTTCGACCTGTGTGCGCTCCTTGTCGCTCAAGGCGCTGCTCAACATGTAGAAGACAAACAGAATGCAACCCAGTACCGTCAGCATCATCCACGGCAGCAAGGGGCGTAAAAACTGTCTGGATTTCATTGCAACTGCTCCCCGGTCAAGGTATGCAAAAACCATACAATGGATTGTACGTCTTCTGAAGGCAAATCGACGCCCAACTGGTAGCGCCCCATTTTGGTCACGGCTTCTTCCAGCGTTGCCGCCGAAGCGTCGTGGAAGTAAGGCGGCGTGAGCGCCACATTACGCAGACCGGGCACCTTGAACACAAAGCGGTCTTCCTCGCGCTTTGTCACCCGGAAGCGCCCCAGGTCAGGGTCATTGTCATCCACCTTGCGACCCGCGTAATAATCCTGCATCACACCGAAACGCTGAAAGAGATTGCCGCCGACATTTTCACCCTGATGACATGCCACGCAGCCGTGCCGCCGGAACGCGCGATAGCCTTCCAGTTCCTTGTCCGTAATCGCATCCGCCTCACCCAACAACCAGCGATCCATGCGCGAAGGCGTGATCAGGGAGCGTTCAAATTCGGCAATCGCGTTTTGCACCGTCGCCGCTGTCGGCACGCTGTTATAAATGGCGCGAAACCGGGCGGCAATCTCCTTGTCCGCCTGCAATTTCGGGAGAACTTCTTCCCAGGTCGCTGCCATTTCCACGGGATTGACAACCGGCCCGCCCGCCTGTTCTTCCAGCGTCGCCGCGCGACCATCCCAGAACTGGCGGAAATTGAGTGAGGCGTTATAAACCGTGGGCGCGTTGACTTCACCTGTCTGACCGCCTACGCCAATGGAACGGGGCAGACGGTCGACGCCGCCGCGCGCAAGGTCGTGGCAACTGGCGCAACTGATGCTGTTGTCTTTGGAAAGGCGCGGGTCATGAAACAACTGACGCCCCAGCGCCACTTTCTGTTCATCCAGACCAGTCGGTACGCGCAAAGGGGAGAGCGGCTCATCCAGACGCGCGGCAGGCACCGCCTGATGACCGGACGCATTCAGCGTTGCCTCAGCCGCCGCTCCGCGCTCGTTTGGGGAAGACAGAAAACGGAGGGCACCGTAGCCAATCAACAATACGACCATCAGGATACCCAACCCCACCGCCACTTTCTTCCCTGTGGAAGAAGTCACGAAAACCGATGAAGAATGCGAAGAATTTTGGCTTGTCATAATTTTTTTACCTGCGTTGACACCTGCATATTGTCGCCTGTATACCCGCGTTAACTTCCGTCCATTCTAGCGACAGTTACAGACCAGCACAATTGACGATACAAAATTAACCGCTCCCGTCGCCTCCCTTGCCCTGCAAATCCCATGCAAAAAGCCGTCTGGAAAACCAGACGGCTCAGACTGATGACAAACCAACCTGGGGACGCCGACGCTCCCAGGTGAATGGAACAACTACTGCGCCAGACTCACCAGATAATCCACCGCGCCCTTGACTTCATCATCGGAGAGCGAAGGGTTGCCGCCTTTGGACGCCATCGCGCCTTTACCTTTCAACGCGGAAGTGTAAAGCGCCTCTTTGCCGGTCGCAATGCGGGGTGCCCAGGCAGCCTTGTCACCCTTTTTGGGTGCGCCAGCAACGCCGACTTCATGACAGGTGCGACACACCTGATTGTAGACCGTCGCGCCATCCCTGCCCGCAGCGACGGCAACAGGCGCGACCGCTTCGGCAGCGGCAGCGGCAACAGGTTCAACAGCGGCAGCGGCGTCTTCCGAAGCCGTTTCACCCGCTGTCACGGCGGCGTCGCCTTCCGCCCCGGCTTCAGTTGCGTGAGCGGGCTGCTCGAAAACAGCCACCGGCTTGACGCGATTCTCGACCCCCTCTTGTCCGTCGTTGCCGGAAGAACAGGCCACCAGCGCGGGCAAAATCGCAAGCGCGAAGGTTGCATACATCATGGAACGGAACGAAGGCTGCATACTCATGCTGATCTCCTCACAATAAACCCGAAAGCGAAGATTATAAACTGCGACCTCTTCGCAATGCGATAATGCGCCTTTCTTTTTTCGTGTCTGCCATGCCCATTCAATGGTTTCCCGGTCACATGACGGCAGCCCGCAAGAAGGCGGCGGAAACGCTCGCTCGCGCCGATGTGGTCATCGAAGTGCTCGACGCCCGTCTGCCCGAAGCCAGTTGCAACCCCATGATTCGCGCCCTGCGTGAATTTCGCCAGCGCCCCTGCCTGAAAGTCCTGAACAAAGCCGACCTCGCCGACCCCGCCGCCACTGCCGCCTGGCTGGAATTTTATCGCCAGCAGCCCAACACCACGGCGGTCGCCATCTCCTGCAAAAAATCCGCTGGCAACGCCGCCCCGCCCGCACGCATCGTCTCCCTTTGTCGGCAACTCGCCCCGCATCGCAACGATCCGACCAAACCCTTGCGGATGATGATTATGGGCATTCCCAATGTCGGCAAATCCACGCTGATGAACGCCCTTTTGAAAAAGCGGGTGGCGGCAGTGGGCGACGAACCGGCGGTCACCAAATCCCAACAGACGCTGGATTTGGGCAAGGGCATGACCCTCACCGACACGCCGGGGTTGATGTGGCCGAAAATCGAACATGATGAAGACGGCTACATGCTGGCGGCAAGTCATGCCATCGGCGTCAATGCCGTTCTGCCGGAAGAAGTCGCGCTATTTCTGGGCGACCTGCTGCTCACCCGCTACGCGCCTCTGCTCGCTGCCCGCTATCGCCTCGACACAACAAACATGGATGCCGTCAGTCTGCTGGCGACCGTGGGCGAGCGGCGCGGCTGTCGCGTCAAGGGCGGCGAGATTGACCGCGAAAAAGCCGCCCTCGCCCTGCTTGCCGACTACCGCAGCGGCGCGTTGGGGCGCGTCAGTCTGGAAACGCCGGAAACCCGCGCGCAGATGTTGGCAAAAGCCGATGTCACTGCGGACGCAACCCACCCATCGACCGAAGATTGATCGCGCCCGATGCCGTCCCTTGCCCCCTCTGCCCTGCGCCCGCAAGATTTAACCGAAATCGACCTGTTTTGCGACGCCCTCTGGCTGGAAGACGGGCTGGCGAAAAACACCCTGGGCAGCTACCGCACCGACCTCGCCCTGTTTTCCGGCTGGCTGGACAAACAACACCGCCCCGACCTGCTCGCCGCCGAAGCCGCCGATCTCGCCGCGTTTCTCGCGGAACTCGCCGCCAGCAAACGTTCCGCCACCCAATCCCGCTACCTTTCCAGCCTGCGCCGTTTTTACCGCTGGCAACTGCGGCGGGGGCGTGTCACCGTCGATCCAACGGGCAGACTCGCCCGCCCTGTCCCCACGGGCAGACTTCCCAAAACGCTCTCCGAAACCCAGGTCGAACAACTGCTCGCCGCTCCGGATGTAAGCACCCCCAAAGGACAGCGCGACCGCGCCATGCTGGAAATTCTCTATGCCTCCGGTCTGCGCGTGTCCGAACTCGTCCATCTGAAATTGCATGAAGTCAGCTTCGACCAGGGCGTCTTGCGCGTCATCGGCAAAGGCAGCAAGGAACGCCTGACGCCAATGGGCGAAGAAGCCAGCGACTGGCTGCGCCGCCATATCGCGGATGGTCGCGCCGAACTTCTGCGCGGACGCCTGTGCGATGCCGTCTTCGTCACCAACCGCGCCGCCCCCATGACCCGCCAGATGTTCTGGATACTCATCAAAACCTACGCCCGCAAGGTCGGCATCAACGAACGCCTGATTTCCCCCCACGTCGTCCGCCACGCCTTCGCCACCCATCTCCTCAACCACGGCGCCGACCTGCGCGTGGTACAAATGCTGCTCGGACACGCCGACATCACCACCACCCAGATTTACACCCACGTCGCACGCGAAAGGTTGAAAGCATTGCATCAACAGCATCATCCGAGGGGGTGATTCAGGGGGCAGGGGACTATGGATGCCCTGTAGGTTGGGAAAGCCGATGAGCGGCGCATCCCGGGAGCGATGGCGTCCTCGCCATCGTACGACGGCGAGACGCCGTCGCTCCCAAAGGACGCTTGCCCGACCCCGTTGTGCTTCACTGAACCGTTCAATATCGGGTTGCACCTGCGGCTTACCCAGCCTGCGAAAAACTAAAGGGGCGATCTTTATCAAAAATCTGGAATGTGGGTAAACACGAGATAACGACAAACCCCGAATTCCCAAACCCCTGCGTCATTGCGAGGAGCGCAGCGACGCGGCTTTTCTCCCATCGTTGCCTGGATTGCCACGCCCCTTCGCACCGAACCATCCCGTCAGGCTTCGCCTGCCCCCCCAGCGTCGGGCACATAAAACCGTGCCCAACCTACGCCCTACCGCCCCTGAACCAGCATCCCCAACCTCAAAAATCCTTCCCAGACATCTCCCGTATCCAGCCCTTTCATGCGGCGGTCTATGGTGGCGGCGAGTTCGAGGGCGGTTTTGAGGGCGCGGGGGCTGACAGCCCCAGCGGGGCGGCGGAGTTGTTGGGCGCGCGCGCCCCAGATGCGGAGTTCTTTGCACAAACCGTCGAAAGGCATGTTGCGCGCCAAGCCTGCCTTGATTTGCGCCAGGGCGCGGATTTCTTCGGTCATTGCCCAGAGCGCCAGGGGCGGGGCTTCGCCTTCTTGTTGCAAGCCTTCCAGCGTGCGGGCGAAGCGTTGCAGGTCGCCGGAGAGCAGGGCTTCGCGCAGGTCGTCTACGTTGTAGCGGGTGACGTTTAACACGGCGTCGCGGATTTCGGCGCCGCCGAGTTTGCCGGCGGGATAGAGGAGCGCGAGTTTCTGGATTTCCTGATGCGCGGCGAGCAGGTTGCCTTCCACGCGCTCCGCCATGAAGCGCAAGCCTTCGGCGTCGGCTTGTTGTTGCTGGCGGGCGAGGCGGGCGGCGATCCAGGCGGGGAGTTCGTTTAGCGTTGGCGTCGTGAATTTGATGGCGACGCCCGCTTCCGCGAGGGTTGTGAACCAGACGGCTTTTTCTTCTTTCCAGTCCAGTTGCGGCAGGGTGACAAGCAGGATGTTGTCGGCGCTCATGCGCTGGCAATAAGCGCTCAGGGCGCTGCCGCCTTCCTTGCCCGGCTTGCCCGTGGGCAGCCGCAGGTCGATGAGTTTTTTGCCGCCAAAGAGCGAAAGATTGCTGCTGGCGGCGGTCAGTTCGCCCCAGTCGAAACCGGGTAACACCGTCAACACTTCGCGTTCGTCATAGCCCTGTTTGCGGGCGGCGGCACGGATGGCGTCGGCGGCTTCCAACACCAATAGCGGCGCGTCGCCATAGACGATGTACAGGGCGCCTAATGCCCTGTCCAGATGGCTGGCGAGTTGTTCGCCCTTGATGTGCATTAAACGGCGGCGTCCGCGTCGCGCGCTTCGGGCTGCGGCGGCGTGGGCGGCTGGATGGGATGTTGGGTTGCCAGACGGCGCAGGATTTGTTGCACCAGGTCTTTTTCAATGCTCAACCACAAAAAGGCTTCTTCCTGATCTTTGGAGAGCACCTGATTGTCGTCGTAGGTGATTTCGCGGGCGAGGATGATGTTGCTGACCGGCGTCAGCGGCTCGCCTTTGGCGTCTTCAAGGCGGAAGCTGTAGGAGAGGCGCAACTGGTATTCGCGGGCGCGTCCGTCGGCATTGATGGCGGCGATGATGCGTTCGCGGCGGTCGGAGAGTTGCCGGAAAATGGCTTCCGCCCGCTTTTCGTCTTCCACCAGCAAATCGGGCTGGCTGGCGTGGAGTTGCCGCCGCAATTCCATGCCCAGCGTACTGCTGGAAGACACGGCGATGTAGAGGCTTTTGTAAGGCAACTGCACCGCGCCGCGCAGTTGAAAGCCGCAGGCGGCAACAAACAGGGCAAGCAGCAACGACAGCCATAAACGAGGGCGCATGATGTTCTCCAATCAGACCACGATATTCACCAGCCGCCCCGGCACGACCACAATCTTTTTGGCGGGCTTGCCTTCCATGAACTTTTGGGCGGCTTCGCTTGCCAGCGCGGCGGCTTCGATGGTGGCTTTGTCGGCGCTGGCGGCGATTTTGAGACTGCCGCGCAGTTTGCCGCCCACCTGAATCATCCATTCGATTTCGTCTTGCGTCAGGGCGCTGGCATCCGCTTTGGGGAAAGCCGTCCGCGCCGCGTCCGCGCCCGGTTTCAGTTCGGCGTAAATCGCCTGCCCGATGTGGGGCACGATGGGGAACAGCATGAGGGCGATGGCTTCGAGGATTTCCTGCGCCAGAGCGCGCGCGGCGGGCGTCCTCAAATCCGCCTTGTCGTAAGCATTCAGCAACTCCATGACAGCGGCAACGGCAGTGTTGAATTGCTGGCGGCGACCGTAATCATCGCTCACCTTGGCGATGGTCTGGTGCAGCTTGCGGCGCAGGTTTTTCAGCAGGTCGGGCAAATCCGCGCTTTCGTTGGCGGCTTTGACCAGACCAAGACGCACATGCTCGTTTGCTGCCTTCCAGACGCGGCGCAAGAAGCGGTACGCGCCTTCCACGCCCGCGTCCGACCATTCCAGCGATTGATCGGGGGGCGCTGCGAACATCATGAAGAGCCGCGCCGTGTCCGCGCCATACGCATCAATCAGGGCTTGCGGGTCGACGCCGTTGTTTTTCGACTTGGACATTTTTTCGATGCCGCCCACCGTCACCGGCTGCCCGTCGGTTTTTAACGTCGCGCGCACGGGACGACCGCGCTCGTCGCTTTCCACATTCACATCTGCCGGATTCACCCATTGCTTCTTGCCATCTTGACCTTCGCGGAAGAAAGTTGGCGCGACCACCATGCCTTGCGTCAAGAGTTTTTTGAAGGGTTCGTCGGCAATATGCACGCCGCCCGCGCTGCTCACATCCCGAATCAGCTTGTTGAAGAAGCGGGCGTACAAGAGATGCAAAATCGCGTGTTCGATGCCGCCGATGTACTGATCAACGCCCTCCTTGCACCAGTAATTCACCCGTTCATCCAGCATGAAGTTTTCATTATCCGGGCAGGCGTAGCGCAAAAAATACCAGGAGGATTCAACGAAGGTATCCAGCGTATCCGTTTCGCGGCGGGCGGGTTTGCCGCACTTCGGGCAGGTGGTCTCAAAAAATTCCGGCATCCTGGCAAGCGGCGAACCCGCGCCGGTGATTTCCACGTTTTCGGGCAGTTTCACGGGCAGTTGTTCGTCGGGCACGGGCACGTCGCCGCAACTTTCACAATGAATAATGGGAATCGGGCAACCCCAGTAACGCTGGCGGGAAATGCCCCAATCCCGCAGCCGCCACTGAATTTTTTTCTCGCCCAACTCCAGCCGGGCGAGGTCGGCGGCGATGGCTTCCACCGCGTCCCCATAAGCCAGCCCGTCGTATTTACCGGAATTGACACAGACCGCCTTTTGCTTGTCGCCATACCAATCCTGCCAACCGTCGAGCGAAAAGGTTTCGCCTTCCGCGCCGATGACCTGATGAATGGGCAGCCCGTATTTCCGCGCGAAGGCAAAATCGCGTTCGTCATGGGCGGGCACCGCCATCACCGCGCCTTCGCCGTAGCTCATCAACACATAATTGCCGACCCAAACCGGCACTTCTTCGTTCGTGAGCGGATGGCGCACGAAAAAGCCCGTGGGCATCCCTTTTTTTTCCATGGTCGCCAAATCCGCCTCGGCGACGCCGCCTTGCTTGCATTCTTCGATAAATGCCGCCAGTTCGGGATTGTTTTGCGCGGCATGGGCAGCCAGCGGATGCTCGGCGGCGACGGCGACGAACGTCACGCCCATCAGGGTGTCGGCGCGGGTGGTGAACACCCACAATTTTTCCGGCTTGCCATCCAGTTCATAAGGGAACGCCAGCCGCACGCCAACGCTCTTGCCAATCCAGTTTTTCTGCATCAGCCGCACCTGCTCCGGCCAGCCCGTGAGCGTATCCAGCCCGGCGAGCAGTTCTTCGGCGTAGGCGGTAATTTTCATGTAGTACATGGGAATTTCGCGCTTTTCCACGAGCGCGCCGGAACGCCAGCCGCGCCCGTCAATCACCTGCTCGTTCGCCAGCACCGTCTGGTCAACCGGGTCCCAATTCACTGTGCCCAGCTTCTTGTAAATCAGGCCTTTTTCAAAGAGCCGCGTGAACAGCCATTGTTCCCAGCGGTAATAGGCGGGCGTACAGGTGGCGAATTCGCGTTCCCAGTCAATCGACAACCCCAACGATTGCAACTGCTTGCGCATGTCGTCGATGTTCTGATAAGTCCAACCCGCCGGAGCGATCTTGTTTGCCAGCGCCGCATTTTCCGCCGGCATCCCGAAGGCATCCCAACCCATCGGTTGCAACACGTTTTCGCCCAGCATCCGGTGATAACGCGCCAGCACGTCGCCAATGGTGTAATTGCGAACATGCCCCATGTGCAGCTTGCCGGACGGGTAAGGGAACATGGAAAGACAATAGTATTTGGGACGCTGGATGTCCTCGACGGCGCGGTCGGCGGCAGTTTGATGCCAATGCGCCTGAGCGGCGCGTTCGATTTCGGCGGGTACGTATTTTTCCTGCATGGCGGGGGATGTGGCGCGTTAAAGAGCGCGATTATACGTCAGGGGGGGGCAGGGAACAGAAGACAGAGGGCAGAAAAAAGGGGCGGGTTTGAAACCCGCCTGGGAGCACTGGTGGTATCAAAGGCGGTTTTAAGATTTTCCGCGCGGAGCCAAACCCATGGGCGGTTCGTGAACCGCTCCTGCCTGACGTTAAAACCGATACCGCGTTTGCCGTCATACCCCTGCACCCCGAAATCCAGTTTCGTAGGTCGGGCACGCTTCATGTACCCGACATCAGGGATCAGAGGTCAGGTGACAGTAATCAGGGGCGGCTTTGCCGCCATAGGGCACGGCACGCCGTGCCCCTACAGGTGATCCCCGCCCATTTTCCCCGACATTGCCGACCATTCCCCGTAGGGGCACGGCGTGCCGTGCCCTGTGTCGGCAAACGCGAAGGCGTAACGGGGAGTTTGCGGGCGCGGTATCGGTTTTAACGTCAGGTAGGGGCGGTTCGAGAACCGCCCGTGGGTTTGGTTCTGCGCGAAAAATCTTAAAACCGCCGGCGGGGACGCCGGCGCTCCCAGCAACGGCGAACCTGGCAGCAAACGTAGCGCCGACAATCCGTGTCAAACATTCGGGTACGGTACACCGGGGCACGGCACGCCGTGCCCCTACGGGGAATGGGCGGATCACATGTAGGGGCACGGTGTGCCGTGCCCTCAGATTGCTGACAAACCCGCCGCCTGTGGGTTGGGTAAGCCGTAGGCGCAACCCGACATTGGCGATTCATCGCGCACAATCTGCCAGATACCGGGCGAATGACCAAATTGACGGAGCAGTGTTGGGTTACGCTACGCTTACCCAACTTCGCTTTTGACGCGGGAGGTTTGGGGTTTGTCAGCAGTCTGGGGGGAGCTGGAAGTTCCCCCCACTTAAAATCGCCTTTGATGCCGCCGATGCTCCCAGGCAATAAAAAACCCGACGCAAGCATCGGGTTTTTTTAATGTGTCGCGCCAAAAATCAGGCGGGATTACTCAAATTGGAGAGCACAACATTGGGGCGCAACTGGGTCAGTACTTTTTGCAGACCGCGTTTGGTTTTGGTGTTGAGAATCAGCGGCGCGCGCAGATTCGCAGCCAGACCGGAGGCGGCTTCCTGCTGTTTGAACAGAACCACCACCACCACCACGTCTTCGGGCTTGTCGAGTTTGAGCAACGTGGTTTCCTCGTCGTTTAACCCCAGTTCATAGGTGAAGCCCAACGCCGCGGGTTCGATAATCTGGAACGCCACGTTCGGGTCATCCAGAGATTGCAGCGTAAAACTCACCGGCTCCGCGCTGACATCGGTTTCATGAATCAGCAAAAACTTCTTGTTACTTTCAAAATTCACCAGCCCCTGCGGGAACTCGATGACCAGATCAGGATTCACTTCCACATCGCCAAACAGAAAAGTCTTAACCTTGCTCATTGTTCTTCCTCCTTGTGAATATGATGTCTGACAGCAACATCGGGATACTACATCAGGGATTCTGATTCGGGAGCATTGCGCGTAAAAAATTTACAATGCCAGAATCTCTGCGGATACGAAAAAATAGGCGCTCCCCAGTATCGCCAGCAGGATCGAGAATATGCCCTGCGCAAAATAATGCCGCCCGCTCCAGTTGCGGATGATTTGTCTGGCGATACAGAAACTCCAGATACCCCCTGATGCCACGCAGACGCCTGTGACAAGGCTGCGCGCTTCCGCCACGCTGAATCCTGCCTGCGCCAATAGCGCAAAAGAGTGTTCCAACGCCCCCGAAAACAACCCCAAGCCCGCCAGGGGAATCAAGGCGTAAGCAAGATGCAGGGCGTGTCTGAATCTGCCCTGGGCAGCCACGAGCAACAACAGCGCCGAAAAACTTCCGAGCCATGCCGCAATCAGCGTCATTCCCAGAGCGGCTGCCAGAAAAGCGTTTTTTATCGCCAACCCCGGCATTCCTGATTGCAAAAGCGCGACAACGCCAGGTGATCGCCCGTGTAGCGCGCCGTAACATAGCCCGATCAGCACAAAACAGACCGCGAAGGCGTCGAAAAGACGAATTTCATTCGGCGCCATATTCACCACTTCGCGCCCCGGCCAGCGGGCGGCCAGTTTGACGGCATTGCGATGCCCGCTACAGCGTCCGCACATGCTGCATTTTTCATTGCTGCGTAAACGCCGGACATCCAGAAGCGGCGGGCAGTCGATGCCGCGCGGCAAGGGTTTGGGGGCATTGTCCCAGGTCGGACGGTCAACCTTGAAGTGAAAAATCGCGCAACGGGCAAGCAATGAAAACATGCTGCTGACGGGGCACAGGTAACGGCACCAGACCCGTTTGCCACGTCCGAAAAAATAGCCGCAACCGAGCGCCAACAGCGAAGCGCCGCCCAGCGACACCAACATGGCGCGAGGTGCCTGATGCGCGTTGAGCAAATGTTCATAAACCACGACAACGGAGAAAGCCAGCAAAGGCCAACCCCGCCAGCGTACCCACGCGGGAATTTTGCCGCCCCGGCCATGACGGCTGACCCATTCGGTCAACGTGCCATCCGGACAAAAAACACCGCACCAGAATTGACCGAAGAGCAACATGCAGAGAATGACGCCCGGCCACCAAATCCCCCAGAAGACAATTTCGGCAAACCCCGCCAGCGTGCTGAAAATTTCTGCCCGGTTCATTGGCTGCGGCAACAGCGCGGGCGCGATCAGCAAAAAGTAATACATCAGGACAAAACCCCATTGCACGCGACGGATAAGTTCCTGACGCCGTTGCAACCAATCCCCCGCTGCCTGCAAGGTGATTTCGGTTCGCGTTAAAAACGAACCTTTGTCGACTTCGCCTTGCCGTGCAATGGCGCTGTCTTCGGGCAGTCTTCGCGTCTCGTTTCCAATGCGAACCGGAACGACAGGCAAACGCCGGAATTTTGGCAGACGCAAAATAAACCCCTGCATCATGAATCGCCGCGAATCGCTTCCAGCGCGCGCGTGGCGGTTTTGCGGACTTCGACATCGGGATCGTTTCTGGCTGCTTTTTCCAACGCCGATACCGCTTCTGAATGGCCAATTGCGCCCAGCGCGGCGGCGGCTTCCTTGCGCAGATTGCTGACGGGATGCGCCAACGCGGCGATCAGGGTGGGTATCGCCGCAACCGCGCGTAATCGCCCCAACGCCTGCGCCGCCTTCAGACGCACTTCCCACGCGGTGTCATCCAGACCGCGCAGCAATATCGGCACACTGGCAGGGCACGCAAGCTTCCCCAAAGTCACTACGGCCTCTTCGCGTACCTGCCAATCATGATCTTCCAGGGCGACGGACAAGGCCGGCAGCGCCGCCTCGGTGCGCGCAAACGACAATGCTCCGGCGGCTGCCCGCCGTACCGTTGCGTCGCCATCGCGGGTCAATCGTCTGGACAAGTCGGGCAAAACGGCAACATCGCGCAGGTAAGCCAGCACGCCAACGGCTTCGCGGCGCACGGCAGACGAAGCATGTTCCAGCAGGATGAGCGCCGGAGCTTTTGCGTCAGGCAGTCGCAACGGGCGGAGCGCGGCAAGAATCGCGGCGCCCTCCTCGCCTTTGTTTTGCTTGAGCAATTCGAGCAGAACAGGCCCGGCGGAAAGGTCGCGTACTTCGGACAGCGCATCACGCGCCGCCTCCGCGACTTCCGTTGCCTCATCGCGCAGCAGCGCGACCAGCGCCGTCAAGGCCATCGGGGCGGCATTGCCTTCCAGCGCGCGCGCCGCTGTAAGCCGGACGCCCGCATCGCTATCGCGGCTGGCCATGACGAAGGGTTGCGGATCGTCATCCGCAAAATCCGCGATTTTCAGCAAGGCCACGCGCCGTACCGCCGGATCAGCGTCGTCAAGCAGGGGCAAAACGGCTGTGATTTCTGGAATCGTCACGTTGCTTGACATGGGCAACCTCAACGCAACAGATAGGGAATTTCGACCCGAATCGCCCTGGTCGGACAATCATGTTCGCAGGGCAGGCAATACCAGCATTCGTCGTAGCGCATCCTGATTTTGCCTTCGTCGTCGAGAATCAGAATATCGGTCGGACAAACATCAATACAAATCCGGCAGCCTTTATCGGCGATGCATTTGTCGTGGTCGACCAGGATGGAAACGGCGAATTGCGGTGCAGTGGGAACTGCGGGAACTGTGTTCATCAATTTTTCCTCATGCCGTCAGCGCGGCATCTTCGATGCGGATGTCGCTGTAAGCCTGACGTTCTTTTTCGGTGAGCGGATAGAGATAATCCGGCACCGGACGTTTGAAAATTTCCATTTCACCGTTGGTGCCTTTTCTGATCTGGACAAAGGCGAACCAATCGGCGTCGTTGCGTTCGGGGTAATCCGTGCGATAGTGGTAAAGTCCCCAGCGGCTTTCAGTACGAAAGAGCGAGGCGCGCGCCGCCAGTTCAGCGCAGTCGAGAATGGCGTAAAGCTCCATGACGCGCATCAATTCGTGCGGATTAGCGGCTTTCAGGTGTTCCAGATCGGCGCGGATTTCGGCAAAACGTTGCAGACCGATTTCCATTTTGGCGGTCACTTTGGGCGGTTGCAGGTAGTCGTTCACCATGCGCCGCAGCTTGTATTCAACCTGCGTTGGAGACAAGCCTTCCGTCCGTTCAAGCGGCGCGTAAATCCGTTGGCGTTCCGCTTCGACAAGCGCGGAATCAATGTCCGCAAGATTTTTGCCTGCGATAAATTCCAGCGCGTCCAAGGCGGCGATCTGCCCGTAGACCATCGCGCCCAGCATGTAATTGTGCGCGACATTGCACAAATCGCCTGCCGCGTACAAGCCGGGGATGGTCGTGCGCGCGTGTTCATCGACCCAAACGCCGGAGGCGCTATGTCCGCCGCACAACCCGATTTCGGAAATGTGCATTTCAACCGGATTGCGGCGGTAATCGGTGTGCCGCCCCGCATGAAAACGACCGCGTGTGGGGCGTTCGGTGATGTGCAATACATGCTCGATTTTTTCCACCGTTTCTTCCGCCAGATGGTCGAGTTTCAGGAACACCGGGCCGTTGCCCCCTTCCAGTTCGCGCCAGAATTCCCACATCATCTGACCGCTCCAGTAATCGCTCTTGATGAAGCGCTCGCCTTTCGCATTGACCGTATAACCGCCGAAAGGTCCGGTGACGTAGGCACAAGCCGGGCCGTTGTAATCCTTGATGAGCGGATTGATCTGGAAACACTCCAGACCGGAAAGTTCAGCGCCCGCGTGATACGCCATGCTATAGCCGTCTCCGGCATTGGTCGGGTTCTCGTAGGTGCCGAACAGGTAGCCGGACGCGGGCAACCCCAGACGCCCCGCCGCGCCGGTACAAAGCAACACCGCCTTGGCGCGGATGATGACAAAATCGCCCGTTCTCGAATCAAGCGCCAGCGCCCCGGCAATCCGACCATCCGCCCCCGGCAACAGGCGGGTCGCGGTCAGACGGTTGCTGATGTCAACGCCCAGTTTGCGAATTTGCTTGAACAACACCTTTTTGACGTTGTATCCCTCCGGCATCGGCAGCACGTAAGCCCCCAGATGGTGCACTTTTTTGACCGCGTAGTCGCCGGTTTCATCCTTGTCGAACTTGACGCCCCAGGCATCGAGTTCCTGAATCATGTCGTAACTGCGCACGGCATAGGCATGGATGGCAGCCTGATTCACAATGCCATCGTTGGCAATGGTGATTTCCTTGACATATTGCTCCGGCGTCGCATAGCCGGGAATCACGGCGTTATTGACGCTATCCATGCCTTCGGCAATCGCGCCTGAGCGTTTGACATTCGCCTTGTCGAGCAGAAAAACGCGGGCATTCGGCGATTTCTGTTTGGCCTTGATGGCCGCCAGCGGCCCGGCAGTACCGCCGCCAATGATCAAAAAATCAGTTTCCAGATTTCGGGTTTCCATAGTTTTCCTTGTGATGAGGCGCAAAAATTTATTCGCGTTCGGCGCGTAGCTGATAGCAGAATGAATCGCCACGGTAATAGAGAAATTCAAAGTCGATGGGCTGACCTGCCTTACTCCAGGTCAGACGCTCCATGCGTAGAATCGGCGCGCCGACCGGAATATGCAGCAAGGCGGACAGGGCGCTATCGGCATTGATGGCGTTGATTCTGAGGTCAGCATGTCCAAGCGGCGTTTGGTAATCGTTTTCGATGATGACGAAGATGTCGCGGTTGGCGAGGTCTTCCCTGGCAAGACGCAAACCAAGCGTGCGCCGGACATAGGTAACATCCAACGAAATCGGCGCATGATCCGCGTAGCGCACCCTCCGAATCTCGCTCAAAGGACTGCCTTCGGGAACCTGCAAACGACTTGCCATTGCGGGATCGGCGTCAATGGGCATCAGACTGATCAAGCGATTGTGGGTTTCCAGCCCAAGACTGGACATTGCCTCTGCAAAACCCTGTAGACGTACCAGTTGCTGTGTGGGTTTGGGGCGCAAAACAAAAGACCCCTTGCCGGGAATCCTGAAAATCAATTGCTCGTTTTCCAGGTCGCTCAAAGCCTGACGCACCGTAATCCGGCTGACGCCATAGCGGCTCATCAACTCGCTTTCCGAGGGAATACGCTCATGTTCCCGGTAATCGCCTTCAAGAATTCGCTCGCGCAAGCTTTCCTTGATTTGGGCATAGAGCGGTTGTGCGTTGTGGCGAAAAACAGCGTGATTTTCAGATGTGCGCATGTTGAGGACTGGTTATGACAGGTTGCAAAAAATATCCGGGCGTGACATCAGATAAACGCTCCGGCAAATTGCTGCGCCAGTTCTGACGCTGTTTCCGCGCCGTGACCGAGCCTGTGCTCCTCACGCATGAGGTCAAGGCAATCGCGTTTCAGATGCATAAACGCATCGGAAGTGACCCATTGCTCACCGCGCGCCCGTTCAGCGGGAATGACCATTTCCTCGCGGATACGACCGGGGCAATGCGACATCACCAGTACGCGATCCGCCAGAAAAATGGCTTCGTCAATATCGTGGGTCACAAACACCACCGTGGTGCGGATGTGCGCCCAGACTTGCAACAGGAGTTGCTGCATGACCCAGCGCGTTTGCGCGTCAAGCGCGCCAAAAGGTTCGTCCATCAAAAGTACGCGCGGCTGGTTAATCAGGACACGGGCAATTTCCACCCGTTGCTGCATACCGCCGGATAACTGCACCGGATATTTGTTTTCAAAGCCGGAAAGACCGACCAGTTTGAGCAATTCATTCGCCCTTGCGTGCCGCTCACGGGTGGCAATCCCTTTCATCTTGAGACCAAAGGCAACGTTATCGACCACCTTTTTCCAGGGAAACAGGGTGTGCTGCTGAAAAACCAGCCCGCGTTCCGATGAGGGGCCAATAATCGCTTTGCCATCCAGCGTCAGGCAGCCTTCAGCGAGCGGGATATGCCCTGCCAACGCGCCCAATAGCGTCGACTTTCCGCAGCCTGATGGCCCCAGCAGACAGATGAATTCACCCGACGCGATATTGAAGCTGACGCGATCAATGGCACGAAAGTTTTCTTTGCCATTGCCCAGATCAATGCTCACCTCACGCGCTTCGATGTGACCGCTCTGCATTTCACTCATGGCTTGCGCGCGCCCTTGATTTGATACCAGGGAATCAACAGGTCACCGCATTTCCTTAGCAATACGCTACTCCCCATGCCGAAGACGCCGATAAACAGCATCCCCACCACAATGTCGGCATAACGCTGCAAGTTGTAGGATTCCCATGTGTAATAACCGATACCGTACTGACCCGCGATCATTTCAGCCGTCACCAGACAAAACCAGGAGGTTCCCATGCCGATGGAAAGCCCCGTCACAATGCTGGGCGCGGCGCCCGGCAAAATCACTTCCGTCAACAACCGCAAACGCCCTGCCCCAAGGCTGCGCGCGGTTGCCGTCAGGCGCGCGTCAATCCCGCCCACGCCATGTACGGTATTGAGCAAAATGGGAAATAAAGCGCCCATGAAGGTAATAAAAATCATGCTTAATTCACTGGATGGAAACATCAGAATCGCCAGCGGAATCCAGGCAACGCCGGGAATGGGGCGCAGCATTTCCAGCGGCGGTTGCAACAAATCCGCCGCCCAGCGCGAGCGCCCGATCATCATGCCGAGCAAAATGCCCGCCAGCGCGGCTGAAAAAAATCCCGCAAAAACACGATACAGGCTGTTGCCGATATGGCTCCCCACCTTGGGAGATTGCAAAAGATTCCACAAGGCGGGCAGCACCTCACTGGGCGCGGGGATGCTCTGAAAGGTAATCAGCGCCAGATTCAACCTGTGTTCCGCCGCGAACTGCCAGAAAGAAACGAAGATCACCAGAGAAATGAGCCGGACAATCAGGCGTCCAGGCGAAATCCGCCAACGCCTGCGATTTTCGCTTTTTCCGGGAGCCGTACTTCCTGTCTCCGCCGTCGCGTCTGATGCCGTGAGCTTCAAATCGCGCTCCTGACTCCGCTCTTGGCTCATGTACACGTTTGACATTGACTTAGCGGGCAGCCTGAACGCGGGTTGTGGTCGCAAAGGTCGAGGCAAAATTCAGGACGGCGCCATTTTCTTTCTGCGCGGCCTTCGTAGCGGCGGCTTTTTCAAGATAAGCATGGATACGCCCGTCCGGGTTACGGACAAACCACGCCAGATTTGCCAGCAACTTGAGTCCGGTCTCCTCATCATGTACAAACACGACGCGAATTTTCCTGCCCGCTTTTTCCGCTTCACGCACTGCGAACAACGCGGATTCCGGCGAAACATAGTGGCGGATTTTGGCTTCGCCTTCGACCCAGACCTGCGTCACCCGTTTGACATCCGTAATGACCGCGCCGTTTTGCGCGTTCTTGCCTGCGAGCGGTTGCTTGCCATAAGACTTCAGCGCCTTGTCATAATCCAGCTTCGACAGCCGGAAAGCCTCGCGCAGATAACGGTCGTCGACCAGTTCGTCCGCCGTGAGCGGCACATCATTTCGCTTTAACAACGAGAGCGTTTCAATCGCCGTGGTCAGCGCCGCGCGATATTCAGGCTTGAAGGTAAAATCCCGTTTCTGCAAACCCAATGGGCCATGAAACAGGTAATTCACTTCGGATTCAATCCCCGTCACTTTGGCAATCAGCTCGCTGTATTTTTCGGGTTCTTCGGTCAGCAGACGGTCTGCTTCAATGGCGGCGCGCAGGAAGGCAATCACGACTTCCGGGTATTTTTTCGCGTAGTCCGCACTCACCAGCGTCCCGTGAAATGTGGGCGAATTGGCCTGGGAACCATCGTAAATTTTGCGGGCAAAGCCACGGTACGGAAAAAGTTCGGCAAAAGGCACGAAATCAGCGTGCGCGTCAATTTTGTGACTTTGCAGGGAACTCCCGCCCACTTCGGGAGACTGGGAAACCAGATTGACATCCCGCTCCGGGTCAAGCCCCTGGGACTTCAGGGCACGTAGAATCATGCTGTGCGCCGTCGAACCAAAGGGAACAGAAATGCTCTTGCCTTTCAGGTCAGCCAGCGAATGGACAGGCGAGTCAATGGGCACTACGACGCCATTCCCGCTCCCCTGCGGGCTGCCAGACAAGGAGGTGATAAAAAAACTGCGTTTGCCCGCTTTCTTGAAAGCCGCCGCGTTCAACGCGCCGGGAAAATCCGCCATGCTCCCGATATCCAGCTTGTCCGCCACCATTTCATTGGTCAGCGGCGGCCCGGACGTAAAATTTTTCCAGACGATCTCGTATTTGGCATCCTTGTACTTGCCATCGTGCGGCAAATACTTTTCCAGCAAATTCAACTCGCGGATCAGCAACCCCCCCGTCGCGCAGTTAATGGTGGTGTCCTGTGTGCCAATGGCGATACGGATCGTTTCCGCGTGTCCCCAAATGCCGTACAGCGCAAAGGTCAGGACGAGCAGTGTTTTTTTAGTCAGCATGGATAACTCCTTGTAAAAACTGAGCGCCAATCTAACAAAGGCATCCCGTTACGACCACGACGAAAAAATGATATGAATATGACTTGTCATAACAGGTTGCCGCATTTTTGAGCATGATGTCCCGATCTGGAATTCGTCCGTAGCCTCCCCCGCTTGCCTTTCCCCGCCGTTTTTGGCATGGTGCGTCCCTTCCTCTAACCCCTGCCCCTGCCCCCTGATGACCGAACACACCATCGAACACCGTATTGCCCTCGAACTGGGCGCTCGTCCCGCGCAAGTCATGGCGGCGGTTCAACTTCTGGACGAAGGCGCGACCGTGCCGTTTATCGCCCGTTACCGCAAGGAAGTCACTGGCGCGCTGGACGATACGCAACTTCGCACACTGGAAGAACGCCTCACCTACCTGCGCGAGCTGGAAACGCGGCGCGAGGCGATTTTGGGCAGCATCCTTGAACAGGGCAAGCTCACGCCGGAGTTGAAGGCGGAAATCCTCGCCGCCGAAACCAAACAACGGCTGGAAGACCTCTATCTGCCCTACAAACAAAAACGCCGCACCAAGGCGCAGATTGCGCGCGAAGCGGGCATAGAACCGCTGGCGCTCACGCTGCTGCAAGACCCCGCGCTCGTCCCCGAAACGGAAGCGGAAAAATATCTCAACGCCGAAGCCGGTTTTGCTGACAGCAAAGCCGTGCTGGACGGCGCACGCCAGATTTTGATGGAACAATTCGCCGAAGACGCCGAATTGCTTGGTCAGTTGCGTGAATATCTGAACGAACACGGGCACATGAAATCCACGGTGGTGGAAGGCAAGGAAAACGAAGGCGCAAAATTCCGCGACTGGTTCGACTTTGCCGAACCCATCGCCAAAATGCCCTCGCATCGGGCGCTGGCGCTCTTTCGTGGGCGTAACGAAGGCATGTTAAGCGTGTCGCTCATTCTGGATTCCGAACTGAATCCGGAAGCCTCCGGACAGGTCAAACCGGGATTCAACCCTTGCGAACAGCGCATTGCCGCCCGCTTCGGTGTAAAAGACCTGGGTCGCCCCGCCGACAAGTGGTTAAACGACACCGTGCGCTGGGCGTGGAAGGTCAAAATTTTTCTGCATCTGGAACTGGAATTGATGAACGCGCTGCGCGAACGCGCCGAAGAAGAAGCCATCCGCATCTTCGCCAGCAACCTGAAAGACCTGCTGCTCGCCGCGCCCGCAGGCGCGAAATGCACGCTGGGGCTTGACCCCGGCATTCGTACCGGCTGCAAGGTCGCCGTGGTCGATGCCACGGGCAAACTTCTGGGCACGACCACCATTTACCCGCACGAACCGCGCAACGACTGGAATGGCTCAATCAGCGCGCTGGCGAAAATCTGCAAGGAATTCGCTGTGCAACTCATCGCCATCGGCAACGGCACCGCCAGTCGGGAAACCGACAAACTGGCGGCGGAACTGATGCAACGTCACCCTGAATTGAAACTCGCCAAAATCGTGGTCTCGGAAGCGGGCGCGTCGGTCTATTCCGCCTCGGAATTCGCGGCGCGGGAATTTCCCGAACTCGACGTTTCGCTGCGCGGCGCGGTGTCCATCGCCCGCCGTCTGCAAGACCCGCTGGCGGAACTCGTTAAAATCGACCCCAAATCCATCGGCGTCGGGCAGTACCAGCACGACGTTTCGCAAAGCAAACTGGCGAAAAGCCTCGACGCCGTGGTGGAAGATTGCGTCAATGCCGTAGGCGTAGATGTGAACACCGCCTCTGCCCCGCTGCTCGCCCGCATCTCCGGTCTCAACGCCACCCTTGCCGCCAACATCGTCAGCTACCGTGACGTAAACGGCGCTTTCAAGGAACGGATCGGTCTGAAAAAAGTGCCGCGTCTGGGCGAAAAAACCTTTGAACAGGCGGCGGGCTTTCTCCGCATTCTGAACGGCGACAACCCGCTCGACGCCTCGGCAGTGCACCCGGAAGCCTATCCGGTGGTAGAAAAAATCCTCGTCGATCTGGGCAAAGGCATCAAGGACATCATCGGCAGCCGCCTCGGAGCGCGCATCAACCCGATCCGCTACACCGACGAAAAATTCGGCTTGCCCACCGTGCAGGACATCCTGAAAGAACTCGAAAAACCCGGACGCGACCCGCGCCCGGAATTCAAAACCGCCACCTTTGCCGAAGGCATTACGGGCGTCAAAGACCTGCAACCCGGCATGATTTTAGAAGGCGTCGTCACCAACGTCGCCGCCTTCGGCGCGTTCGTGGATATTGGCGTGCATCAGGACGGTCTGGTGCACATCTCCTGCCTCTCCGACAAATTCGTCAAAGACCCGCGCGACGTGGTAAAGGCTGGCGCAGTGGTTAAAGTCAAAGTGCTGGAAGTGGATATGCCCCGTGGCCGCATCAGCCTCACCCTGCGCCTTTCTGACGACGCAGTTCCCGTGCGAAAGGAACATTCAACCCCGCGCCAGAGTGGGCAGAGAAATGCGGGGAATGCGCCACGGCGTCAGGAAACCGCTGCCGCGCCAACAGACAGCGCGATGGCGGCGGCATTTGCGCGGTTGAAGCGACCATCGTAGGTGGACATCCGGTAGAGCGGGGTCGAAGCGCGCCCCAGACTGATCCGTCAATCTGGTCATCCGCCCGGTATCTGGCAGGTTGCGCGCGATGAATCGCCTGATTCCGATTCGCATTAAAAACGAACCTTTGTCGACTTCGCCTTGCCGTGCAATCGCACTGTCTTCGGGCAGTCTTCGCGTCTCGTTTCTAATGCGAATCGGAATAATATTACGGAAGCGACAGTTTGCCGGAATCTCCGTGCCGCCCCAATCCTTCGGCAATCAATGCCACCACCAGCGCGTTTAGCGACACGCCTTCCTGTTTTGCCCGTGCGAACAGTCTGGCGTGCAGGGTTTTTGGCATACGGGCGACAAACTTGCCTGATGCGGCAGGAATGGAAACATCTTGCGGATGAAATACGGGCGCGGGGATTTCTCGCCCCATATCCGCCAGCGCGGAAACCGTCGCCACAAACGCATCGCGTCCGTTTTCCACCGCTTCGGCTTCGCTTTCACCATCGGAAAGACAGCCGGGAAGCTCGGGCATGGTAAAGAGATAGCCGCCGCCCTCATCCACGGGCAGCGGACTGATGATGTGCGTATATGCCTCAAAGGGATGCGGTGGCGTAATCGGAGCAATGCGCCGGATGGTTTGGGTTGTTTTCATGGTTATTTGTCCTTTTCTGCCTGCGCTGCTTCTATCTGTGTTGGAAAAACCGCCTTTGATGCCGCCAGCGCTCCCAAAAAAAACCCAAGGCAGAAACCTTGGGTTTTTCATTGCTGCGCCTTCAAAGAGCTTACACCACCCGTTCCTTCACATAGCGACCCGGCGCGGGTTCAATGGGCTTGTAGGTTGCATTGCCCAAGGTTTTTGGCGCGGCTTTTTCTGCGCCGGCGAAGGGTTTGACCCATTCTGACCAGTCTGTCCACCAACTGCCCTTGCGTTCTTCGGCGGTATCCAGCCATTCCTTGGCGTCGACTTTGAGATTTTCATTCGTCCAGTAGCAACGCTTGTTCTTGGAAGCCGGATTGATCACCCCGGCGATGTGACCGGAAGCGCCCAGCACGAAATGTTTTTTACCGCTCAACAGACGGGTGCTCTGGTAAGCCGTATGCCAGGGCACGATGTGGTCTTCGCGCGAGGCGAGGATGAACACGGGCATATCCAGTTTGCCAAGGTCGACGCGCACGCCGCACATTTCCAGCTTGCCGGGAATCCGCAGGTAGTTGTTGAAATACATGTTGCGGATGTACCAGCAGGCGAAGGGGCCGGGCAAGCCGGTGGAGTCGGCATTCCAGTACAGGATGTCGAAGGGGGGCGGCGTTTGCCCTTTCAGGTAGTTGCTGGTGACGTA
This sequence comes from Betaproteobacteria bacterium, assembly GCA_025997095.1. GTDB lineage: Bacteria > Pseudomonadota > Gammaproteobacteria > Burkholderiales > Rhodocyclaceae > Azovibrio. The sequence goes on from BNUD01000003.1 coordinate 60,591, forward strand.
GTTCCACACGAGGTCTTTGGGACGCAGCATGGAGAAGGTGTTTTGCAATTCCAGCGCCCCCAGCAGACCGCCCTTGCCGATGGAGGCTTCTTTGGTGGTCAGGAATTGTTCGTCGATGAACAGGCTGATGTCGCCGGTATCGGAAAAATCCAGCATGGTGGTGAGCAGGGTGAGCGACGCAGCCGGTTTTTCGCCACGCCCCGCCAGCACGGCAAGCGCCGAAGAGAGCAGGGTTCCGCCAACGCAAAAACCCAGCACGTTCATGTCTTTTTGTTTGGTGATGTCCTGCACGACATGCACGGCGGTGATCGGGCCTTGTTCCAGATAATCATCCCAACCAAGCTGGCTTTGTTCCTTGCCGGGGTTTTTCCAGGAAACCAGGAACACCGTGTACCCTTGCTCCACCACGTAACGCACCCAGGAATTTTCCTGTTGCAAATCAAGAATGTAGAACTTGTTGATGCAGGGCGGCACAATCAGAACGGGGCGCGTGGCGACCTTTTCGGTGAGCGGCGCGTATTGAATCAACTGGATCAGATCGTTTTCAAACACCACCTGACCGGGGGTTGTGGCAAGATTTCTGCCCACCTCAAAGGCCGTTTCATCGGTCATGGAGATGCGCCCCTTGCTCACATCGGCGATCAGATTGGTGATGCCGTCGACGATGCTTTTCCCCTGGGTTTCCACCGCCAGACGGATGGCTTCGGGGTTGGTGGCGGCGTAGTTGGAAGGCGACAGCGAATCGACGTATTGACAGGCGGAGAAGCGCAGTTTTTCCTTGGCGCGCTCGTTTTCCACCGGCAGGAGTTCGACCGCCTCCATCACGTACCTGGAATGCAGCAGATAATTCTGGCGCAGGTAGTCGAATATCGGGCTGCTCTCCCATTCCGGCGCGCTGAAACGCCGATCGCCCGACTCCGGCTTGACTTCAAAATCAGGGGTTTGACCCACGCTTTTCTTCAGCACGGATTGCCAGAGTCTGGACTGATTGGCGGCAAGTTCGTCCTGCAAGGCTTTCAGCGCATCGGCGGTTTCCTTGGGATACTGCATGGAGGGCGGAATGATGCCGGACAGATCGGGCATCTGCGGCAGTTGGGGCATTTGGGGAAATTGCGGCGTTTGGGCTTGCTGAAGCATCGAGGCGAAACCCTGGGCCATCACCTGCCCCGCCTGGAAAAATTGTTGAAACATCGGGGGCAAGGGGTCCTTGCTACCGGAATCCTGAGTATCTTGGGACATGAACGACTCCTGTGGGCAAATCATGAAAACGTCAAAGCAAACTCAGCCATTCTCCATCCCGTGACCTCAACTGTCAAACAAAGAACGCCGGAATGACCGAATCCGAACACCGCAAGATGAACATGGTTGAATGGCAAACCGATGACAGGCATCCGTCATCAGGAAGCTCACACGGCGGTTTCGCCCGTTTCTCCGGTGCGGATACGCACGACCTGTTCGATGCCGGTGACAAAAATCTTGCCATCGCCGATTTTTCCGGTGCGCGCCGCCTTGATGATGGCGTCTATCGCGGCGTCGAGGATGGCGTCCGCGATGACGATTTCCACTTTCAGCTTGGGCAGAAAATCCACGACGTACTCGGCGCCGCGATAAAGCTCGGTATGCCCTTTCTGGCGACCAAACCCCTTGACTTCACTCACGGTCAGCCCCGTAACGCCGATTTCGGACAGCGCCTCGCGCACTTCGTCCAGCTTGAACGGCTTGATGATGGCTTCGATTTTTTTCATGGTGCAACGCTCCTCTTGGTTTTATCAGCGACAGTCAAAGGATAACAGGGTAACACGCGCCTAAAAATTGGGCTTTTTCTTGCTGTGCGTGAAGCGTTCCACGGACGCCAGAATTTCTTTTTTGGCGGCGTCGACGCCCTTCCAGCCCTTGATCTTGACCCACTTCCCTTTTTCCAGATCCTTGTAATGCTCAAAGAAATGCGCGATTTGCTCCAGAATCAGGGGTTGCAGGTCGTCAATGCCATGCACCTTGTTGTAACGCGGCGTCAGCCTGGAAATGGGCACGGCGACCAGCTTGGCGTCCTTGCCCGCCTCGTCTTCCATTTCCAGCACGCCCAGCGGACGGCAATGCACCACCACGCCCGGTTGCAGGGCATACGGCGCAATCACCAGCACATCGACCGGATCGCCATCTTCCGACAGGGTGTGCGGAATAAAACCGTAATCGTAAGGGTAGTGCATGGGCGTCGCCATAAAGCGGTCGACCATCACGCAGCCGGACGCTTTATCCAGCTCATACTTGATCCCCGGCGTGCGCGCGGGAATCTCGATCACGACGTTGAAATCATTGGGAACATCCTTGCCAATGGACAGGGCTTCAATATTCATGTTTGTTGAACTCCGGGGTTGGGGGTGCTGCGGAAAAAAGGGCGTGATTATAGCGGCAGAAACCCGATGCGCGTAGCGGGAGCATCCTGCGCCCCCCGGCTTCGTCAAAAGCGAGGAGCGTAGCGACGCGGCTTTTCTCCCATCGCCACATGAATTGCACGTCGCGCTACGCCTCGCAATGACTTGGGAGCGCCGGCGTCCCCGCCGGCGGTTTTAAGATTTTTCGCGCGGAGCCAACCCCGCCTTTGGTGCCGCCGGCGCTCCCGGCAACGGCGACCTTGGCAGCCATGTAGGTCGGGCACGCTTCATGTGCCCGACATCAGGCATCAGGGGCGGCAAAGCCGCCGAAGGTACTGACACCTGACCTCTGTCACCTGATCCCTGCCCCCCGCATCTCAACGTCGCGCCGGAATCTTGTTCGGCGCTTGCTTGGGCAGGCGATAACTGCCGGGATTTGTGACCATCCGCGCCTTTTGCTGCGTTGGCGCATTGGGGTTTGCGGTGATTTCCAGCGTCGTCACTCTGGGCGGCGCGCTGCCTTCCCGTTCCATGCGCGCATAGCGGGCGCGCAGGGCGGCGATGTTTCGGTCGATGTCGGTGGGCGACAAGCCTTTGGCAATCAGGTGGCGGCGCGCTTTCAGAAGCATGTCCAAATCTTCCGGCACGGCTTCTGAACGGGCGTCTTTGCCCCAGTTTTCCTTGGGCTGATTGGCGGCAGCGATGAATGCTTCCGGGCTACCAATCAGTCGTGCGAGGTTCATCTGGTTGTAGCGCATCGCCCATTCCATCGCCCCGTCGCCCCAATCATTCCGCAAACGGGTGTTCGCGCCGCGTTCAATCAGGAGTTTGGCGGCTTCCTGTTTGCCGTCGTAAATCGCCATCATCAGGGGCGTCGCGCCATTCGGGCTGCGCGCATCAATATCCGCCCCCTGCGCCAGCAAATCCGCGACCAGTTTTTGATTGCCCGTAAAAGCCGCGTAATGCAGCGCCGACCACTGCCCCGGCGGACGGTTCAACTGCGCGCCGTGCGCGAGCAGCCAGTCCATCGCCTCGCGCTTGCCCTTCCACGCCGCCAGCAGCAACGCCTGTTCCCCCGCGCTGTTTTCCAGATTCACATTCGCGCCGTAGCTGTAAAAAAGCTCCAGCATGGGCAAATTGCCTTCCCATGCCGCGATCATCAGCCCGCTGCCGATGCGATCAGCCTGATAATCCGGCGACAACCCCTGTTCCAGCCACGTCTTCGCCTGCGCCAAATCGCCCAATTCCAGCGTCACGCCGAAACTGATGGGCGTCGGTGGCGTAAAATCACCCGCCGTGGACGCAAGAGGAAATATCAGCGGCAAACACGTCAACACCGCCCCTATCGTCACTTTCCACAAATGCCGCATAAAAACTCCTCGCCCTGAAAGCACAAGACATGACGCAAACAACAAGCCGGATTTTCGCATGAATCAAGCAGGCGCGCCCCTTACACTTCTCTTCGCCCTGCTGTTCTCGCTGCTCGCGCATGTCGGTTTGATGGTCGGCTTGCCGGGACAATGGCGGCAGATCGCGCCACCCCCGCAACAAACGCCACTCCACGCCCGTCTGCTCGAACCGCCGCCTGAGTTGGCATTGCATGATGTAGAACTGCGCCTTGATCCCCCCGAAGAAATCGCCCTCCCCCAACCCGCCGCCGCCCCGCAAACCTCGCCCTCACCGCGCCGCGCCACCGCGCCCGCACCGGAAAAAGCGCCGCTCGAAAAACTCGCCGATGCCGCCCGTCGCCAGTTGACGCAACTGGATTACTACCCGCTGGAAGCCATCCAGAACCGTATTCAAGGGGAAGCCTTCGTGCAGATTTTTCTGGATGAAAACGGTCACGTCATCGCCGCCCGCATTGAAGAAAGCAGCGGCTACCCCATCCTCGATACCGCCGCCCTGAAAGCCGCCCGCGCCTTGCGAAGCCTGCCCGCCGACGGGCTGGAATCCTTCGTACTGCCAGTGCGCTTCCGGCTGACCCGATAAAATTTGGTCGGTTGGGAGCGACGGCGTCCCCGCCGTCGCACGATGGCGAGGACGCCATCGCTCCCGGAAAGCGCCGCTCATCGGCTTTCCCTGCCTGCGAGAAACTACGCTTGCCGTCATTGTTGGAAGCGCAGCGGCGTGGCAATTCCCAGGCAACGATGGAAGAAAAACCGCGTCGCGCTACTCCTCGATTTTGACGCGGTTACCCGGCATTCACGGGGGGTTTGGGTTTCGTAGAACACGTTTCATGTGCCCGACATCACCCGCTCAACATCAGAAGTTGACATCTTCATGCCGTCTATAGAATGCACCGTTTGTCGCGTAAAACATACCGCATATCGGAGTTTGCTTACTTTAAGCAAAGCAATTACCCATAATCCACTCCAGCATACACACGCCATACGGAGTGTGCATAATTTTGACATGACAATACGGAATGGCGCACGACATGGACAGCTCGATCCACAACGCAGATGTCGCCAATGAAGTGTCCGGTTGTCATATTCAGCATTTTCAGGATGAGAGGGTAAGATCATGAAACAGCACAGAAACTTTCAGTTCGCGGCACGGCCTCTGGGTTGCGCCGTCACGCTGGCGTTCGCCCTGTATGGCGGCGTCGCGCAGGGCGAAATTGCCAACGCGCCTTTGATCGTCGGCGGGGGAGGGGTTGCGCCGAATGTGATGTATATCCATGATGACTCCGGCTCAATGTACGCATATATACACTATGATTCGAACCAGGATTATCCGCTTCCGCCCAACCGTCACGGAACGGGAACCCTGCCGCAGCCCCCCGTCACTGCTGCCTGGTTTGACGGGTACAGGTATGTGACCGGTGAGGATACGCGTACAGTCAATCTGTCCATTGGCGACGACGTAGAAAAGATTGCATCCGACCCGACTAATCCTCTGAATTTTGTTTGGATAAACTATGATATTGGGGAACCAGACACCAAATTCAGGTTGGATGGTTCTTGGAATGGTTATAGCAGTTATATGGTCAAAACTCCGACGATCATGGAGGGGGAAAAATATGCGCGTTGGTTTTCCTACTATAGAACCCGCCATCTGGCAGCCAAGGCAGCGATCAGCTTTGCTTTTGCCGATCTGGACCCAACGATACGGATCGGTTATGGCAGTCTCAATAATCATCCTCCGGGTACTACGGTTTATAAAATAAATGCATACACCGCAGGGGGAAATGCCATCGCACGGGGTGTACGACCTTTCACGGATTCGTCAGTGCCGGATCCCGGCAATCCCAACGATGTCAACAACTGCGGCGCCACTGATTACCGTTGCCAGTTCTACAAATGGCTGTACAGCCTGATCGCGCCGGGTCACACGCCTTTGCCGCGAACGCTGGATGCTGCAGGCAAGTATTATCAAACGGATGAACCTTGGCGTAACGATCCGTTGGATAAAAAGAGCACAATGGCGACGTGCAGAAAAAGCGCCACCATCCTGATGACCGATGGTGAATGGACTAACTGGATTGACGACATAGGTATTGGCAATTGGGATGGCGGGAAGGGGTCGCCATTTGAGGATAAAAATAGCAGCTTCCTGGCGGATGTTGCCATGAAGTACTGGAAAACCGATTTGCGACCTGATCTGGACAATAATCTGCCGGTCAGATCAGGGGCGAGGGATACGGCGACGTGGCAGCACATGGCCACCTATACCGTGGGTGTCGGGGTTAACGCCAAACTGTCGAAAGATGCGATCAACAATGCCTTCAGCTACATTACGCACCCCTCGCCGCCGCCTTTTGACTGGGGTACCCATAGAGTCGACGATCTGGTGCATGCGGCAGTGAACGGGCATGGCAGTTACTACCAGACGCAGAATGCTCAGGATTTCGCCGCTGCCCTGACCGCCATGCTAAACGAGATCAGCCACTCATCCGTGACCGCCGTTGCGCCCGTAGGGGGACCCAGCACCAGCTCACAGGCGAGCGACCGTCTGTATCAAGGGGTCTTCCACACCGATGGCTGGAACGGAAATCTGGCGGCGCTCAAGATCAACAATGCGAATGGCAAGCCGATTTATCCCGCCCTGTGGGATGCCAAAGACCATATCCCGGCTTATGGGAGTCGCAAGATCTTCACCTGGAACGGCACGAGCGGCACCGCGTTTACCTGGACGGGCATCTCCGAGAGCCAAAAGACCGCGCTGGGGAGTGAGGCTGTCTTGAATTACCTGCGCGGCAGTAACGCGGGTGAAGGCGCGACCTTTCGCAGCCGTACCAAAAATGGCGAACGCAATATATTGGGCGACATTATCAATTCCGCGCCACGCTTCATCGCCAAAGATGAAGATTTCGGTCATGCGCTCGGTAGCTTGACGGCTTCTTATAACGCCAGAAAAGCGTCTCCTGCCCGCACGAAAAACATGGTGTACGTGGGCGCGAATGACGGCATGTTGCACGCCTTTGATGCCGCAACGGGCAATGAACTCTTCGCCTATGTGCCCAACGGCGTGTTCGATCATCTGAAAGACCTGTCCGACCCGGAATACGACCATCGCTTTTATGTGGACGGCTCGCCCGTTGCCAGCGATATTCAGATTGATGGTGCCTGGAAAACCGTGCTGGTTGGCTCAACTGGCGCGGGCGGAAAATCGTATTTCGCGCTGGATGTGGAAGCCCCCGATAGTTTTGACGCCAGCAAGGTGCTTTGGGAAGTCAACAATACAACTGCCGGTTTTGAAAATCTGGGGTTCACGCTGGGATATGCCAGCATCGTGCGCCTGAACAATGGTGTATGGGCGGCTGTTTTTGGCAATGGCTACGAGAGCGGCGGTATCAGCGGCAACCCGGCTTATCAGTCAAACCTTTTCATCGTGAACGCGAAGACGGGCACCCTGATCAAAAAGATTCCCACCAACGCAGGCAGCGCTACCGCGAAGAACGGGCTTTCCACGCCGCTCCTCGTGGATGTAGACAAAAACGGCACCGCAGATGTCGCCTATGCGGGCGACCTTCAGGGCAACCTCTGGAAGTTTGACCTGTCCGGCACCTCTGCCGAAAGCTGGAAGGTTGCCTTTAACGGCAAACCGCTCCTGATTGCCCGTAATCCCGCGAACGGCGTACAGCCCATTACCGCCCAACCGGCAGGCGCTGAACGTCCGGCGGGCGGCTATATGGTCTACGTTGGAACGGGCAAATTCTTTGAAACCGGAGACAACGCAAACACGGAGATTCAGACCTTCTACGGCGTGCGGGATAATGGGAGTTCGTCAGAAACCAAACGCGTCAACCTGCTGAAACAGACGATCTCCGCCTCGGCGGCAGGTCCCGGTTATCGTGTGGCCTCGGGTGGTACCGTGGATTATTCCACGCAACGCGGCTTTTATCTTGATCTGACCGATCAAGGTGAACGCCTGATCTCGCCGCCGCTGCTCACAAAAAGGCGTCTGTATCTCAACTCGCTGGTGCCTGTCGTCAGCACAGATCCCTGCGCGAGTGGAAACCTCGCCAGTTGGTTGACGGAACTGACCCTGTTTGATGGCGCCGCGCCTGCCGCCAGTGTTTTTGATCCGGACAAGACGGACGACGAGCACACGAATAGCATGAGACTTGATGGCGGTGGCGGTGGGATTGCTCAAAAAGGCAGATATGGCTACGTCTCCAAAGCCGAGGGCGATGACGGAATTGAAAAATTCAAGCTGCCGGGTATTCTGGGTCGCCAATCCTGGCGGCAAATGCGGTAAGACGGGGTTGGCATAGACAAGGGCGGCATCAGCCGCCCTTGTTGGGAGCGATGGCGATGGCGTCCTCGCCATCGTGCGACGGCGAGACGCCGTCGCTCCCAAAGAACGCTTGCCCGACCCCGTTGTGCTTCATGTCGGGTTGCGCCTGTGGCTTCACCATTCCACCATTGGGCTTATGTTCGCGTACAACTTGCTTGATGGTGGAAGGCGCTTCGCTTTTCCACGATGTCCGTTCTTGCCGCCATAGGGCACGGCACGCCGTGCCCCTACATGCGACCCGCCCATTCCCCGTAGGGGCACGGTGTGCCGTGCCCCGATGTGCCATGCCCGAATGCTTGACACGGATAACAGTATCTTGATGTCCTGTGCTACGCTCGCCGGAGCGACGGCGTCCTCGCCGTCGCACGATGGCGAGGACGCCATCGCTCCCGAAAAGCGCCGCTCACTGGCTACGAGAAACTACGCTTGCCGTCAAAAGCGAGGAGCGCAGCGACGTGGCAATCTCCTTGCTCGCCAAGATTGCCGCGTCGCTACGCTCCTCGCTTTTGACGCGGGGGTTCGGGGTTTGTCATCAGTCTGTCACCTGACACCCGCCCCCTGTCACCTGATATCCCACCGCTCCACATGCATGGAAACGCCGCAAAGCCTTGTGATGGTGTGGCGCACGTGTACGGGGTCGCCGCTGGTTGCCAGTTGCAATTGACCGCGACCGCCCAGACCGACTTCGCGCATCAGGCGTTTTTCCACCTGTCGCGCTACGGCTTCGCCGGTGTCGACCAAGGTGACGCCGCTGGGCAGACGGGCGGCAATGCCTTCCTTGACCCAAGGGTAATGAGTACAGCCCAGTACCACGACATCGACTCCGGCACGCGCCAGGGGGGGGACGTAGGTATCCAGCAGACGCTCTACGCTGGGGCTTTGCGGGCCTTCGGTTTCGATGGCTTCCGCCAGCCCCGGACAGGCTTGCGGCAAGACGGTGAGATGATGGGCGTAGGTTTTGACCAGATGGGCGAAGCGTTGGCTTGCCAGCGTGCGGGTGGTCGCCAGCACGCCCAGGACGCCGCTTCTGGTCAGCGCCGCTGCCGGTTTGACGGCGGGTTCCAACGCCACGACGGGTTTGGAAATCGACGCCCGAATCAGTTCGGCGGCGGCGGCGGTGGCGGTGTTGCAGGCAACCACGACAGCTTTGGCGCCCCGCTCTGTCAGCGCGTTCGCAATCGCCTGGCTACGCGCCTGAATGAAGGATTCGGGTTTGTCGCCGTAGGGCAGATGGCAGGTGTCGGCGAAGTAGATGAAATCTTCCCCCGGCAGCCGCGCCCGCAGCGCTTGCAGGACGGTCAAGCCGCCCAGACCGGAATCGAAAACGCCGATGGGCTGATGGGCAGGGGGTAGGTTCATGGTTTGCATAGTGGGGGGAGCTTCCAACTCCCCCCACTATGATGGTTCAACTAGTTGTTATTCGTATCAACAAAACTACGCAGCTTGTCGGAACGGGTCGGGTGGCGCAGTTTGCGTAATGCCTTGGCTTCGATTTGCCGGATGCGCTCGCGGGTGACGTCGAACTGTTTGCCGACTTCTTCCAGCGTGTGGTCGGTGTTCATTTCGATGCCGAAACGCATCCGCAAGACCTTGGCTTCGCGGGGGGTCAGGGTATCGAGAATTTCCGCCGTGACTTCGCGCAGGCTGGAATACATGGCGGCGTCCGCCGGGGCGAGCGTGGCGGTGTCTTCGATGAAATCGCCCAGGTGGGAATCATCGTCATCACCAATCGGCGTTTCCATGGAAATGGGTTCCTTGGAAATTTTCATGATTTTCCGCACCTTGTCTTCGGGCATTTCCATGCGCTCGGCAAGCGTCGCGGGATCAGGCTCCAGACCGGTTTCCTGCAAAATCTGGCGGCTGATACGGTTCATCTTGTTGATGGTTTCAATCATGTGCACCGGAATGCGGATGGTGCGCGCCTGGTCGGCAATCGAGCGGGTGATCGCCTGACGAATCCACCAGGTTGCGTAGGTGGAGAACTTGTAACCGCGCCGGTATTCGAATTTATCCACCGCTTTCATCAAGCCGATGTTGCCTTCCTGAATCAAATCAAGGAATTGCAGCCCACGATTGGTGTATTTTTTGGCGATGGAGATGACCAGCCGCAGGTTGGCTTCGGTCATTTCGCGCTTGGCGCGACGCGCCTTGGCTTCGCCGCTGCTCATCTGTTTGTAGATGTCCTTCAATTCCTTGAGGGACAGCCCCAGGCGGTTTTGCAGGTTAATGAGCTTTTGTTGTTCCTCGCGGATATTGGGCGCGTTGCGCCCCAGAATGTCCGCGTAGCTCTTGGCGCCTTTGGGCGACGCTTCAATTTCGCCATCGACCCATTGCAGATTGGTTTCGTTGCCGGGGAAGCTCTTGATGAAGTGGCTGCGCGGCATCCGCACCTTGTCCACGCAGAGGCGCTGGATGCTGCGCTCAGATTCGCGCACGCCTTCGACCATGCCACGCACGCTGTCGCAGAAGCGTTCGATGGTACGCGAGGTGAAGCGGATATTCAGCAATTCGTCGCTGATTTGCTGTTGCAGACTGATGTAGGTTTTGTGCTGCGTCCCCTTGCTTTGCAATGCGTTCAGCATCCGGGTGTAGTCTTCACGAATCCTGTCGAAATGCACCAGCGCGTCGGCTTTCAGTTGCGCGAGCGAGGCGGAAGCGGCGCGGCTTTCGGCTTCTTCGTCCGTTTCTTCATCGGCGGCGTCCTCTTCTTCAGCTTCGGCGGCGTCTTCCTCGACTTCTTCGGCAGCCTGCTTCTCTTCTTCGGTCGGCGCGTTGGGGTCGATCAGACCATCCACCAGTTCGTCGATGCGGATTTCATCTTTTTCCACCTTCTCCACCATTCCCAGAATTTCGGCAATGGTGCTGGGACAAGCGGAAATCGCCTGTACCATGTGTTTCAGACCTTCTTCGATACGCTTGGCAATTTCGATTTCGCCTTCGCGCGTGAGCAAATCCACAGAACCCATTTCGCGCATATACATCCGCACAGGGTCGGTGGTGCGTCCAAATTCGGAATCGACGGTGGAGAGCGCCTGCTCGGCTTCTTCTTCCACTTCCTCGTCGTCACTCGTGGCGGCGGGCGCGTCGGACATCAGCATTTCTTCGGCGGCGGGCGCTTCGTCAAACACCTTGATGCCCATGTCGCTGAAGGTGCTGATGATGGATTCGATCTGTTCGGCGTCAACCACGTCATCGGGCAGATGGTCATTGATTTCGGCGTAGGTCAGATAGCCACGCTCTTTACCCAGTTTGATCAGGGCTTTGAGGCGCATCTTGCGTGTTTCAACGTCGATTTCCGGTTGCGCGGAGGCAGCGACGGCGCTGGCGTGGAGCAGCTTTTCGGCGGCTTTGTTCTTGGCCTTGCTTGCGCGAACCTTGGGTGTTGCCTTCGCGGTTTCCACCGTTGCGGGTTCTGCCTTTGCGGTTTCACCTTTTGCGGTTTCACCTTTTGCGGGTTCTGCCTTCGCGGTTTTTGACTTTGCGGTTACCGCCTTCGCAGGCGTTGCTTTCGCGGATGCCGACTTCGCTGTTTTTCCGCTGGTTTCAACGTCGGTTTCCGGCTGCGCGGCGGCGGCTTCGGCGGCTTTGTTCTTGACCTTGCTGACACGAGCTTTGGGCGTTGCCTTCGCGGTTTTTGCCGTTGCGGTTTCTACCTTTGCAGGTTCTGCCTTCGCGGTTTTTAACTTCGCGGTTGCCGCCTTCGCAGGCGTTGCTTTCGCGGATACTGACTTCGCTGTTTTCTCGCCGGTTTCAACGCCGTTTTCCGGCTGCGCGGCGACCGCTTCGGCGGCTTTGTTCTTGACCTTGCTGGCGCGAGCGTTGGGCGTTGCCTTTGCGGTTTTTGCCGTCGCGGGTTTTGCTTTTGCGGTTTCCGCCTTCGCGGTTTTTGACTTTGCAGTTGCCACCTTCGCAGGCGCTGCTTTCGCGGATGCTGCTTTCGCGGATACTGACTTCGCTGTTTCTTTGCTCTTGTCTTTAGCCATGACGCCTTGCTCTATTTTCTGGTGACGAAATTAGGGAAACTGGTGAGTATATCACAGTTCTGGAGTTTGTTTTCGGGCAAGGAGTGCAAGGTAGCGTTCCTTCTCTTCCGCGCTCATGCCCATTACGCCAAATTGCCGCGCCTGCGTCTGCAAGCGGGCGAATTCCGCCTTGTGGTCGGCGACCTGCAATTGCGCGACCGCCGCCCTGAATTCTTCGTCGGACACGGTTGCGGTTTCGTCCAGTTTCATGCTGATGAGTTCCCCCGCCAAAACATCCAGTTCACTCAACCGCTCATCACCGCGCAGCTGCTCACGCAACTGCGCGTAATCAGGTTCAGGGGGCAGCAGGGCGAGGCTCCCTGCGATGGTTTCCAGCATCTTGCGTTCTGCTCCGATGGGCAATTGTTCAAGCGGCACTTCTGCTGCCCGCTCCGGTTTTTGCAGCACAAGGCGCAGCAAAATGCGCGCCAGCGACGGCGCTTGACGCGGAGCTTTCGGAGGGGCGGATCGCACAGCACTGCGAATGCCGCAAAGTTGCTCTACCTCCGCCTTCGAAAAGCCGTTGTCATCTGCTACTTGCATGACCAGTTGCTGGCGTAAAAGCGGTGCTGTCACCTTGCTCAACAAGGGTTTCGCCTCGTCGACAATCAGACGTTTCTTTTCTTCTGGATCGTTCAGCAACGAGGTATAACGAGCACGTAACTCGTTCCGCAAAAAATCAGAAAGCGGTTCAGCATTGGCGATCAGCCTCATAAAGGCTTCCTTGCCATTTTTGCGAATAAAGCTGTCTGGATCTTCCTGTTTCTCGTAAAGAGCAAAAGCAAGGGTTTTATTGTCCGGCAGCACCTCCAGCGCATTCTCCAGCGCCCTGAAAGCTGCTTTGCGCCCGGCAACATCACCATCGAAGCAGAACACGATACGATCAACCAGCCTGAGCAATTTTTGTATATGCGTGGATGTGGTTGCCGTACCCAGTGCAGCCACCACGTTACCAACACCATGCTGCGACAATGCCACCACATCCATGTAACCTTCGACCACGATGGCGCAGTTTTCGTCCCGCAGCGCCTTCTGCGCCTGCGGCAAACCAAACAGTTCCTGTCCCTTTATAAACAATTTCGTCTCCGGCGAATTCAGATACTTGGGTTCACCCTGATCCAAAACACGCCCGCCAAAGCCGATCACCTCGTCTTTAGCATTGATGATAGGGAACATGATGCGAGCACGGAAACGGTCATACCGCCGTCCACTGTCACCATCAATGACCAATCCAGTCTCCAGCATTTCCGCAGAGGCATAATCGGTAAACACTGCTTGCAACGCTTGCCAACCTTCCGGCGCGTAGCCTATACCAAATCTTGCCGCCACTTCGCCGCTCAATCCTCTGTTTTTCAGGTAGGTCATCGCACATTCGTTTTTTCTCAAGGCATTCTTATAAAACGTCTGTGCCTTGTTCATGCGTTCACTCAAACGCTGCCGCAGGAAACTATCTTGCCCCGCGCTATCACCTTGATAAGCACGATCCTCTGGGACTTGCATTCCCATTGAAGCAGCCAGTTCCTTGACTGCATCGACGAAATCCATGCCCTGATATTCCATGAGAAAGTCGATGGCTGTGCCATGCGCGCCGCAACCAAAGCAGTGATAAAACTGCTTCGTCGGACTGACGGTGAAGGAAGGCGTTTTTTCGTTGTGAAACGGGCAGCAAGCTGCGTAATTAGCGCCCGCTTTTTTCAACGGCACATACTTGTTGATCAGGTCAACAATGTCGACCCGCGCGCGTACATCCTGAATGAAAGATTTCGGAATCATGCCAAAAGAAACACAAATACCAACATCAACCCAAACGCGCCTTGACCAGCCCTGAGACCAGCGCCATGTCCGCCTTGCCCGCCAGTTGCGGTTTCAAAACCGCCATCAGCTTGCCCATGTCGGCAGCCCTGGCTGCGCCAGTGACGGCAATGGCAGCGTCAATGGCGGCGGCAATCTCCGCTTCACTCATCTTTTCCGGCAGGTAGGCGTTCAGGGTGTCGATTTCGGCGCTTTCCCTGTCCGCCAGATCCATGCGCCCCGCTGCCGTGAACTGGCTCAAACTATCCTTCCTTTGTTTAATCATTTTGTCGATGACGGCAGCAATGCCCGCGTCGTCGAGTTCGATGCGCTCATCCACCTCTTTTCGCCGCATCTCCGACATCAACAGGCGAATCGCGCCCAGACGCACGGTTTCTTTGGCCTTCAAGGCTGTTTTCATATCATCCTGAATGCGGGATCTCAGACTCATGACTCACTCCAAAAAATCAAAAACGACGAAAAAAACGCAAAAAGCCGCCTGTCAAACGACGGGCGGCTTTGCGCTTGGCATAAACCGTACAGTTTAGTACAGTTTCGGCGGCAGGGTCATACTGCGTAGACGCTTGTGCTGGCGTTTGACAGCGGCGGCAGCCTTGCGTTTTCTTTCGGCGGTGGGTTTTTCGTAAAACTCACGGGCACGCAACTCGGTCAGCAGACCGGTTTTTTCAACTGCGCGTTTGAAACGGCGAATCGCTACTTCAAAAGGTTCGTTTTCCTTGACGCGAATGCTGGGCATTCAATCACCTCCTTCCGGTCGGGCAGCGTCGCTTGCCCATAAAATTATGGTTTCGTCTGTTGGACGAAAGCGCGCGATTATACAGGAAAAAGTGGCAAGTCAGGAATTTCCGCAACAATTTCAGGAATGCCCAGCGCGGGGTCGTAAACCGGTCCCTGAAAATACAGACCATCCGGCGAAAACGTGGGCGCTGCCCGTGTGCGATTGCGGCTTGCCAGCACTTCGCGCAGATATTCCGGCGACCACGCGCCCTTGCCAACATAGACCAGCGAACCGACCAGATTGCGTACCATGTGATGCAAAAAGGCGCTCGCTTCGAAATCGAAGACAAAAACAGCGCCCGTCGCATGTTGTTCCTGCCGTATTTCGGCGCGGGTCAGCCGTTTGACGGGGCTTTTTGCCTGACAACCCGCCGCCCGAAAAGCGGAAAAATCGTGTTCGCCCAGCAGACATTGCGCCGCCGTGCGCATGGCATCCAGTGCCAGCGGCGCGTGAAACCACCCCATTCTGCCCGCCAGCAGACCAGGGCGTTGCGGGCGATTGAGAAGCACATAACGGTAACGGCGACGGCAGGCGGAGTAACGGGCGTGGAATGGCTCATTCACTTCTTTTGCCCAAAGCACTGCCACACTGGACGGCAACAGGGCATTGACGCCGCGCACCCAGGCGGTCAAAGGCCGGAACGCCAAAGTATCGAAATGTACGACCTGGGCGCTGGCGTGCACGCCGGTATCGGTGCGACCGGCGCAAAGCACGCCAATTGGATGGTCGGCAATCCGCGTCAAGGCATTTTCCAGCGCCGCTTGCACGCTGGGCAGGTCTTTTTGTCGCTGCCAGCCATGAAAGGCGCGACCGTCGTATTCCAGCCCCAGGGCGATGCGCGTCACGGCAAGGCTCCCATCACCATCAGTAACAGGGCGACAAACAACAATGCCAGCCCATCGCGTCCGCGCCAGCGTGGCAGGCTGATGCGTACCGACGCGGGCGCTTGCGGAACATCGGTCGGCGTCAACCATTGCCGCCAGCTTTGCGCGGGCAGGTTTTCCATGTATTCGAGTACCAGGGAGAGCCGCACCACACTTTTATCCACCGGTAACCCCAGATGGCGGCAGGGTTGCAGCAGGAACCACAAGCCGCCCATCAGCACCTGATGCGAGAGCGGCACCAGAAGCCACGCCAGCGCCCCCAGAAACACTACGAGGCGCAGGACGTGCAGCAAGGCTTCCGCCATGCCCTCGAAGGTCGGCAACCAGGCGATGCCGCCCGGATTTTCGCCCGGCACGCCGTAGGCGAACACCAGAAAAAGCACGAACAGCAAAATGCGGGTACGCAGAAAAAGTTGCCACCAACGCTGGCGGGTTTTCTCGCCTGCCAGCAACAGAACGGCAGCCGCGAGCGCCAGCGTCGCCCAGGTTGCCAGTTGCAGAAATACGATCAGCAAGAGCCAGAGCAGAATGCGGGCAGCGGGATGCAGCGAGGAAAAAGCCGTCATTTAATGGTAAATCTTGAAAAAAACGCCCCTCGTGTCAGGCGAGGGGCGGATGATGTGGGACGGCGCATTGCCGTCGAAAAACGGATGTCAGACGTTCAAACGGGTCAGTATGGACTGCGCTTCGGCAATCTGATCGGGCGCGCCTTCGCTCACAACTTCGCCCAACAATTCGCGCGCGCCTTCCAGATCGCCCATTTCTTCATAGGCTTTTGCCAGGTCAAGCTTGGTGTTGACTTCGTCGCGCTGCGGGTCGGAGACTGTGACGCCGATGTTCGATGTCGTTGCTTCTTCGTCCAGTTCCGCCGCCAGCGCTTCAAGTTCGGGCGCGGGTGCAGAGGCAGGAGCAGGAGTATCTTTGGCCAGATCAAGGCTGATGCCCGAAAGGTCAAAGCCAGCGCCGCCGGGATTGCCCAATATGGTGGACTCGGTGAGTTGCACATCGAATTCCATGTCCTCATCCGGCTCGATGCTCAGGATGGAAGTCGTCGCCGCCATGTCGTCGCTGGTCAATTCATCTTCAGACGCAGAGCTACGGGGGCGGATGGCATCTGGCACATCCAGTTCAAAATCAACCAGGCTTTGGCTACCCGTTTCTGATGTGAGGGAATCAAGCGCGGCGATATCAGGATTCACGATTGTCGCGGCAATGTCGCTTTCCGATTCATCATAAGGCTGCGTGTCGGATGACGATGGCGCAAGACTGTCACCGCCCAGATCGAAATCAAGGATTGCCTGGGAAATCGAACCCGGTTCCGGAACAGGTTTGTGACTGCTTGCGGGAGCGGACGAACTGGCTTCAGTTTCTCCCCCCAGAAGTTGCTGATCGCTTCGCGCGCCAGTGATCGACTCTTCGTGCAACAGGGAAAGCAGGGGATCATCTTCTTCCGCGCCGGTAGCCGATTCCTCTTGCAACATGGAAAGCAGGGGGTCATCTGCCGCTGCGCCGGTAGCCGACTCCTCTTGCAACATGGACAGCAAGGGGTCATCTGCCGCTGCGTTGGTCGCCGATTCTTCCTGCAACATGGACAGCAAGGGGTCGTCTGCCGGAGCTGCTGCCGTTGCAACAGGCGGGGGAACGGGATTCGAGTCCAGCGCGAAAGAGAACGCGCCAGATTCGGTCAAATTCGGCGGCGGTACTTGTGGCTGCTGTGGCTGCACAGGCTGCACTACCGGCTTGGCAACTGCATCCGATGCCAGCAGGTCGAATTCGGGGGTTGCCGACTTCGCAATGCCATCCGACGTCAAAAGGTCAAACTCAGAAGGCGCTGCCGATTGTGCGTCCGCATCCGATGCCAGAAGATCAAGTCCAGCCTCGTCACCACCTTCCAGCAGAGAAGATATTGCGGCTTCCGATTCAAAGAACGATTCAGCATCTGGCGCCCCGGTGCCGCCATACAGCGGATTGGCAGGATCGAGCGCACTGCCCAGCGCCAGAACCTTTTCCCATTCCGCGCCCTTGCCACCCGTTTGGCTATAAAGCTCCGTGGCGAGGGTTTCAAAATCCTTGACGCTCTTGCGGCTCGCGTAAACTTCCAGCAGTTTGAGGGGAATCGCAATGCGCTTCGGATCTTTGTGTACGGCATTCAGCAGAATTTCTTCGGCTTGACCGTCACGCCCGTAAGCCATATACACATCGGCTTCCGCGACCGGGTCGACTTCATCCGTATCAATCGCGCCTGGCCCTGCCTGACTGAATTCCGAAGACGGCGGTGCAATCGTGTTGCTGGTATCGACACTTTGCCCGCCCGCCGTCTGGAAGACCGAAGCCGGTCCCTTGGTCGAAAAGCCTTCCGAGAAGGGTTCGTCGTTTCGTGGCGCAATGCTAGATCCCGTCAGGGTATCGCCGTCGCTGTCACTGCCGCCACGCCGACGCAGGAACAGGAAGCCGCCCACCAGCACAACCAATGCGCCTACGCCGCCCAGAATCCAGCCTAATGGCAATCCACCTTCTTCGGGTTCCTGCGTATCCAGTTGCACCGGCGCTCTGGCGGGTTGCGATGGTTGCGCGGGCTGCTCAGGCTGCTCAGGAACTGGCGGCGGTTCAGTTGCTTCTTCCGCATTATCGGCAGAAGTTTCTTCTTCTGACTCACCGATCTGACTATCTTCTTCTGAAGGAGTCGCTTCAGGAACCACGGGAGGGGCTTCCGTCACAACAGGCGTTGCAGGGACTTCGGGTGGCGCGGTCACTTCGGGGATTTCGACTTCTGGCTGTTTTGCAGCCGCATCAAGCGCAGCTTTTCTTTCTGCCTTCTCTTTTTCTATTCTTGCGAGTTGTTCGTTTTTGCTTTCTACCTGTTGTTGCAACTTGTCGACTTCCTGTGTCATGTTGTCGACACGTTCATTGAATTCTTTGATCGCTTTCTTGCGGGTTTCCAGTTCTGCTGCCGTGGGTCCCGTCGCGGGTTTTACAGCCTGACGGTTGGGCGCAGGCGTGGCAGCGCTTTTGCCTTGACCTGAGCTACTGGCGGATGCGCGCGGCGCTTGAGTCGATGAAGACGCCGAAGACGAACGCGGCGCATTGAGCGCCTTTTTGGCTTCGTCTGAAGAAATGGCTGTCACATCAGCTAATGCAGGAATCTTCAACACAGAACCCGTCCGCAGGCGGGTGATACTGCCATCGAAGGCTCCTGGATTAGCCCGGTATAGCGCAACCTGCATTTGCTCCAGTGTCGCACCGGCAAGCAGGTTTTCTGTCGCAATGCGATACAGGGTTTCGCCGGACTTGACCGTATGCTCGCCTGCTGCGGCTTTGGTCGCTTGCAAAACTGCGCTTGGAGTTGTCGCCGCCGCCGCAGGGGTGGCGACAGGTATGGCATCGGGTTGCGCCGCTGCAACAGCCGATTTGCCCGGCGCATCCTTCGGCGGGTCGACCAGGAACGTGTATTCCCGTGTCACCCGACCGGCAGGCCAACTCAGTTCCAGCAGAAAACCAATGAAAGGATCATTGATGGGCTTCTCGGAAGTCACCTTGATGATCGCGCCGCCGGATACTTTTTCCAGGCTGAAGCGCAACAGACGCGCCGTGGACGAGTAGCGGGCGCCGGTCTGGCTGTAGACTTCCTGCGACGCCAGATGCGCCACCATGCCCGCCAGTTCGTCGCTCGTGGCCGATACGCGCACTTCGGCACGTAGAGGCTGCCCCAACTGGGAATGGACAGTGACATCGCCCAAACCCGCAGCTTCAGCCCACATGGAAACCAACATTAAACAAGACGCCATGACCGCAGTCACGACCCCACCCCACTTGCTCTGAGAAAAGTGATTGTTCATCACGCTGCCACCTTGTACGCTGCCATCGAAGAAATTTGAACCCCTGCGCCATCGGTCTGACTGCGCTTGCCCGGTTGCGGCGGCTTGGCGGCAGGTGACGAGAGGCTGTCCAGTTCCTGTTGTGACTTGCGGATGCTTGCATCCTTCTGGTTCACGAGTTCTTTCAGATTCGCCACGAGCTTTTCCAGTTCTTTCAGTTTCGCCATGGATTCTTTCAGTTCGCGGTCGCTGGCAATCAAATCTTCTTCCGATACGCCCGACTTGCCGACGCTTTGATTGCTGCGGGAAACCTGAACCTTGTCGCCGCGCTCGGCGGGCGGCAGGGTTTCTTCCACCCTTGCGCTCACCTGACCGGAAACGGAACGACTGCCGCCGGACGCGGCGTTACTGCTTGCCGCTGACGCGAGTTTGCTTTGATAGCTGCGCCAGGAAGCCGTTTGCGTGCGATACACCTGCTTCGCTTCGGACTGGGGGATGGCGGCGACATCCGCCGCGCCGGGGATTTTCAGCACCGCGCCACGACGCAGACGGTTCATGTTGTTGCCCACGAAGGCATCGGGATTGTTCTGGTACAGCGCCGCCAGCATTTGCTCCATCGTCACTCCGGCGTGCAGGTTGGCGCGGGCGATGCGCCCCAGGGTTTCCCCCGCCTTGACCTCGTGCTCTCCGGCGGTTTCACCCGTCGCACCCGCCGCACCCGTCGGCGCAGGGGTTGCGGGAGCGGGTACAGTCGCGGATGTCGCGGGAGCCGCGCCCTTGGCGGGCGTTGTGCTGACGACCGTCGCCTGTCGGTACAGCGCCTGCTGCGCCACTTCAGGCGGGTCAAGCAAGACTGTGTAGCCGCGTGTCAAGCGACCAGCCGGCCAACTCAGCTCGACGAGAAAATCCAGATAGGGATCATTGATGGGCTGGTCGGAGGTAATTCGGACGACCGCGCCGCCCGCAGCTTTTTCCAGAGAAAAACGCAAGCCGGACAAGGCGGACGCATACGCCACCCCCGTTTGCGCGAAGCTTTCTCTGGTGGCAAGACGCGCCACCATGCCGGAGATTTCTTCCGACGAAGCTGTAACCTTGACCTCGGCGCGCAAGGGTTGCCCCAACATGGAATGAACGGTTATCCCCCCCATCCCTGCGGCATTCACCCATGCGGGCGTCAGCGCCAAACCGGAAACCACAGCCAGAGCTGCGATACGTTTGCCAAGCAGTGTGTATTTTTTGTTCACGAAACCACCCTCAGACGTTGCCATTCTGCTTGTTACAGAATGTGTTACAGAATCGGCTTTTCAAAATAACATCATAGACTTAGACGCGCAAGCTAATCTTCCTTCTGAATAGTTTAGCATAGCTGCATTTCACTTAGCTATCCTGATGAGGAAAAAACCTGCAAAAACATTGCTATTTTTGCGACAAACACCATTTTTTCCACACCAGAACGCGCGTTTTCCCTTGTCGGGTTGATGTTTTATGCGGCAAGCAAGATGCCCAACATGCGCCGGAGCGGTTCCGCCGCGCCCCACAAAAGCTGGTCGCCGCAGGTGAAGGCTGCCAGATATTCCGGCCCCATCGCCATTTTGTGCAGGCGTCCGACGGGCACGGTCAGCGTACCGGTGACGGCGGCGGGCGTCAGTTCGCGCTCGGACAATTCGCGCTCGTTGGGCACGACCTTCGCCCACGGGTTCGCCTTGACCAGCATGTCGGTGATTTCATCTAACGGCACATCTTTTTTCAGCTTGATGGTCAGCGCCTGCGAATGGCAGCGCATCGAACTGATCCGCACGCACAGACCGTCGATGGGGATGCTGCCCGCCGCACGGAACGGCGGTCTGCCGAGAATCTTGTTGCATTCCGCGCCACCCTTCCATTCTTCTTTCGATTGCCCGTGTTCCACAGGCACGTCAATCCACGGAATCAGGCTGCCTGCCAGCGCGGTGTTGCGGAAATTCTTTTTCGGGAAGGCGTCGGAACGAATGGTCGCCGCCACCTTGCGGTCGATGTCCAGAATGGCGGAAGCCGGATCAGCGAGCAGGTCGGCGACGGAAGCGTGAATCGCGCCCATCTGCGCGATGAGTTCGCGCATGTTCTGCGCGCCCGCGCCGGAAGCCGCCTGATAGGTCATCGAGGTCGCCCATTCGACCAGATCGTTCTGGAACAGCCCGCCCAGACCCATCAGCATCAGCGACACCGTGCAGTTGCCGCCAATCCAGTTTTTGCCCCCTTTGGCAAGCGCGTGGTCGATAACGTTCCTGTTGACCGGATCGAGTACGATCACCGCGTCGTCCGCCATCCGCAGGGTGGAGGCCGCGTCCACCCAATGCCCGTTCCAGCCCGCCGCGCGCAGCCTGGGGAAAATTTCTTTGGTGTAGTCGCCGCCCTGACAGGTCACAATGATGTCGCAGAATTTCAGGGCGTCGATGGATTTCGCGTCCTGCAAGGCTGCCGCTGCCGCTTTGCCCCCGAAAACAGGCGCTTTGCCGCCCGCGTTGGAGGTGGAAAAATACACTGGCTCAAAATGGGCGAAATCGCCCTCTTCTTCCAGACGTTGCATGAGCACGGAACCCACCATGCCACGCCAACCTACCAGACCGACTCGTTTCATTTTTATATCCTTCAAGTGTTGTTATTTGTCTACAGCGCCGCCAAAACCGCGTCGCCCATTTCCCTGGTTCCCACTTTTCGGGTGCCCGCCTCAAAAATGTCGCCGGTGCGATAACCCTGCGCCAGCACTTTCTTGACCGCGTTTTCCACCTGCCGCGCCGCGTCTTCCAGCGCGAAGGTATAGCGCAGCAACATGGCGGCGGAAAGAATGGTGGCCAGCGGATTGGCGAGATTCTTGCCCGCGATGTCCGGCGCGGAACCGTGCGAAGGCTCGTACAGCCCCTTATTGCGGGCATCAAGCGAAGCGGAAGGCAACATGCCGATGGAGCCGGTCAGCATGGAGGCCTCGTCAGAGAGAATGTCGCCAAACATGTTGCCCGTCACCAGCACGTCAAACTGTTTGGGCGCGCGCACGAGTTGCATGGCGGCGTTATCCACCAGCATGTGCGACAGTTCCACGTCCGGGTATTCCGGCACCAGTTCGTTCATCACGTCGCGCCAGAGTTGCGTGGTTTCCAGCACATTCATCTTGTCGACCGAGCAGACTTTTTTGCCCCGCTTTTGCGCCGCCTCGAACGCCACCCGACCGATGCGACGGATTTCGGATTCGGTGTAGTGCATGGTGTTGAAGCCAAAACGTTCGCCCGCCCGCATCTCGATGCCGCGTGGTTGACCGAAATAAATATCGCCCGTGAGTTCGCGCACAATCAGGATGTCCAGCCCCGACACCACTTCCGGCTTCAGGCTGGAAGCGTTGGCGAGTTCCGGGTAGAGGATGGCGGGACGCAGATTGGCGAACAGGTTCAAATCCTTGCGGATGCCCAGAAGCCCGCGTTCGGGACGTTGTTCACGCGGCAAGCCATCCCACTTCGGGCCGCCGACCGCGCCCAACAACACGGCGTCGGCTTCCCGCGCCAGTTTTTGCGTCGCCTCCGGATAGGGATTGCCCGTCGCATCCACGGCAGCGCCACCCAGAAGCGCGCTTTCCAGTTCAAACCCCAGATTCAGGGCATTTAACACCCGCACGGCTTCTGCCGTGATTTCGGGGCCGATGCCGTCACCGGGCAAGACACAAACTTTTTTACTCATCGTTCAATCTTTCTCTTTATTCTGGCAAATTCGTCTGGCAAACTCGTCTGACAAACCCGTCAGGCAAACAGCCAGGGCTGGGTTTGCTGACGGCGTTCTTCAAATTCGCGGATGGCTTCGGCATGGCGCAGGGTCAGTCCAATGTCGTCCCAACCGTTCAACAGGCATTCCTTTCTGAACGGGTCGACCTGAAAGGGGATGGCGTAGCCATCGGGACGCGCCACCAACTGCGCCTGCAAATCCACCGTCAGCTTGAAACCGGGCGTGTATTCGACCAGACCGAACAGGGCGTCGAGTTCCGCTTTCGGCAGTACGATGGGCAGCAGACCATTTTTGAAGGAATTGTTGAAGAAAATGTCGGCGAAGGATTCGGCGAGGATGACCTTGAAGCCATAATCCGCCAGCGCCCACGGCGCGTGTTCGCGGCTGGAACCGCAGCCGAAATTGCTGCGCGCAAGCAGAATGGACGCGCCCTGATAGCGTTCCTGATTCAAGACGAAATTGGGATTTTTCGGGCGTTTGCCGTGATCCATGCCCGGCTCGCCGTGATCCATGTAGCGCCACTCGTCAAACGCATTGGGGCCGAAGCCGGAACGCTGGATGGATTTCAAAAACTGCTTCGGGATGATGGCGTCCGTATCCACATTGTTGCGATCAAGCGGCGCGACCAGTCCTTCAAATTTGATGAATTTTTCCATGGCTTTTTAATCAGAGAATCTCGCGCACATCGGCGAAATGTCCGGCGATGGCCGCCGCCGCCGCCATTGCCGGACTGACCAGATGGGTGCGCCCGCCCGGTCCCTGCCGACCTTCAAAATTGCGGTTCGAGGTGGAAGCGCAACGTTCACCCGCTTCCAGCCGGTCGGCGTTCATGGCAAGGCACATGGAGCAACCCGGTTCCCGCCATTCAAACCCGGCGGCGACAAAAATTTTGTCCAGCCCTTCCGCTTCCGCCTGCCGCTTGACGGGGCCGGAACCCGGCACCGCCAGCGCGAGTTTGACGGTATCCGCCTTCTTGCGACCTTTTAACACCGCCGCCGCCTGCCGCAAATCTTCAATGCGCGAATTGGTGCAGGAGCCGATGAACACCTTGTCGATCTTGATGGATTGAATCGCCATATCGGGATTCAAGCCCATGTATGCCAACGCCCGCTCCATGCCTTCGCGCCGCACCGGGTCGTTTTCTTTCGCCGGGTCAGGCACGGTAGCCGTAATGGGCAGCGCCGTTTCCGGCGAAGTGCCCCAGGTGACTTGCGGCAGAATCTCCGCCGCGTTGAATGCCACGGTACGGTCAAACGCCGCGCCCGCGTCGGAATGCAGGGTGCGCCAGTACGCCACCGCCGCATCCCACGCCGCGCCACGCGGCGCAAAGGGACGGTCTTTCAGGTAATGGATGGTCACGTCGTCGGCTGCCACCAGCCCCAGCCGCGCTCCGGCTTCAATCGCCATATTGCAGAGTGTCATGCGACCTTCCATCGAAAGCGCGCGAATGGCGGAGCCAGCGAATTCCAGCGCGTAGCCCGTACCGCCCGCCGTGCCGATTTTGCCGATGACCGCCAACGCCACGTCTTTGGCGGTCACGCCCTTGCCCAGTCCGCCTTCGACCAGAATCAGCATGGATTTCGATTTTTTTTGAATCAGGCATTGGGTCGCCAACACATGTTCGACTTCAGACGTGCCGATGCCGTGCGCCATGCAGGCAAACGCGCCGTGCGTCGAGGTATGCGAATCGCCGCAGACTACGGTCATCCCCGGCAAAATCGCGCCGTTCTCAGGCCCGACCACATGCACGATGCCCTGACGCGCGTCCTTGAACGGAAAATACGCCAGCGCGCCTACTTCGCGGATGTTGGCGTCCAGCGTCTCCACCTGCTGACGGGAAATCGGGTCTTTGATGCCCTCGTCCCAATGCTGGGTGGGCGTGTTGTGGTCGGCGGTCGCCACAATGGAAGACACCCGCCAGGGCTTGCGTCCCGCCAGTTTCAAGCCTTCAAACGCCTGCGGACTGGTGACTTCATGCACCAGATGACGGTCGATGTAAATCAGGGCCGTGCCGTCCGCCTCCTGGCGAACCACATGGCGCTCCCAAAGTTTGTCGTAAAGGGTTTGCTGCATAAAAAATCCCACGCCCAAAAACCGTAGGATTATGTCACAAAAAGTAAGCGTTTTGCCCGAAAAGCCGCGTCCGCATTGCAGATAATAATTCCCTCCCCATATCAGGAAAAATTCTTATACACTGCCGATGTTTTCCTGTTGCCCTACCCATACCCCTTTTATACCATGCAAGTTCTCCCACCCCACATCACCTGGAATCTCACGAACTGGCGACACGCGCTAACCTTGGTCGCCAGTGAACTGCATCCCGACGAATACGTAAACCTGCTCACGCCGAAGCGGCATTCAACGCTGCTGACTTCCAAGCGCACGGTCATGATTGTGAACCGCGCCCGCTTCATCGCCTTGCTGTTCGCCATCCTGACGCCCTTGTGGGGTGTGATGGATTATGTTGTTTTTCCGTTTGAACTCTGGCTGCCGATGGTCATTTTACGGGTTCTGACCAGCGCCGCCTTCATTGCCCTGATCCTGCTTTGCAAACTGAAAACCACCCGCCTGAAACTGCGCCAGGCGCATCAGGCGTTGTTGGCGCTGTTTCTGGTTCCCTGCGTTTTTTATCTGGTTTCGCTTTCCCTGCTGAGTCACCATAACCTCAATGGCATTTCCCCTCTTATTCTGACCGCTTATACCTTCCTGCCCCTTGTGCTCATGGCGGGGCTTTCCATCTTTCCCTTGAGCCTGGCGGAAAACCTGTTGTTGACCAGCCTCATCCTGCTGACTCAACTCGCTTCCATGTTGTTGCGTCTGCATGACCAAAGCTGGACCGATTTTTTCGGCACTTTCTGGCTCCTGCTTTTGCTGGCGGGCACTTCCCTCATGGCGGGCACCAGCCAACTGGCCTTTATCGTGGCGCTGGTGCGACAGGCGGTGCGCGACCCCCTGACCTCCTGCTTTACCCGCAGAAGCGGCGAGGAATTGTTGAGCCTGCAATTTTCCATTTCAACCCGCAGCAAAACGCCGCTTGCCCTGGCCTTTGTCGACCTCGACCATTTCAAGCTCGTCAACGACAAATGGGGGCATGAAGCCGGTGATCACGTCCTGCGACAGGCGGCGGACATCATCATGCAAATCATCCGTTCGGGCGACATGCTGTTGCGCTGGGGCGGCGAGGAATTTCTCATCATCATGCCGGACACCAACATTTATCAGGCCGAAGCCGCCCTGACCCGCCTGCAACTTGCGGGTCTTGGCAAACGCCCGGATGGCGACAACATCACCGCCAGCATCGGAGTTACCGAACGTCTGCAAGACAAAGTGACCGATCTGCACGAGCTGATTAAACTTGCCGACCAGCGGATGTACCGCGCCAAGGAAAACGGGCGCAATCAGATCGTCATAGACGACTGACCTCAGATCAGGGATCAGGTGACAGATGTCAGGTGTCAGTACTTTCTGGCGGCAAAGCCGCCCCCTGATGACTGTCACCTGACATCTGATCCCTGATCCGCCAGACCTTGATCCAGCCCGTAGATACTGTTCCGTTGTCAAGCATTCGGGCACGGCACGCCGTGCCCTATGGCGGCAAGATGTTTGCGTAGCACGTAGTAGCACGTACATCATGCAGGTTGGGAAAGGCCGCGCAGCGGCGCATCCCGACGGTTGTACCTACTGCTACGCGCCGCAAGAATAACAACCGCCGCAAATGGGTGAGCGGCGCTTCGCGTCGGAGGGTACGACCGTCGGGTTGCGCTACGCTTACCCAACCTACGATAAACCGCTCACCGTCATTGCGAGGAGCGTAGCGACGCGGCAATCTTGGCGACCAAGGAGATTGCCGCGTCGCTACGCTCCTCGCAATGACGCGGGGGTTTGGGGTTTGTCATCAATCAGGGGGCGGCAAAGCCGCCCCCTGATTACTGTCACCTGATACCTGTCACCTGATACCTGATACCTGATACCTGACATCTGATACCTGATCCGCCACCCGCGCCGCCACCCGCGTCGCCAGACCTTGATCCAGACAATCGAACACTTCGCCCGTCACCGTATTGGTGAGCCATGTAATTTGACGCTTGGCGAGTTGGCGGGTGGCGAAAATGCCCCGGTCGGTCAATTCAGCGCGGGTAGCGATTTTCCCTTCCTGCCATTCCCAGACCTGCCGATAGCCCACCGAACGCATGGAAGGCAGGTCGGGCGAGAGGTCGTAACGCTGACGCAGACGCTCCACTTCTTCAATCAACCCCGCTTGCAACATGGCGCAAAAACGTTCGGCAATGCGTTCGTGCAACACGACACGCGCCGAAGGCAGCAGGGCGAGGCGTAAAAAACGATAGGGGGGCGGATTGCTTTGACCTTCCGCCAGCAATTCCGACATGGGACGCCCCGCAATCCGGCAGATTTCCAACGCGCGCTGAATGCGCTGGCTGTCGCCCGGCGCCAACCGTGCGGCGGTCACGGGGTCAAGCCGCGCCAATTCCGTGTGCAGGGCAGCCCAGCCTTTTTGCGCGGCTTCCGCCTCAATGTGGGCGCGCAGCTCAGGGTCGGCTTGCGGCAAATCCGCCAGCCCTTCCAGCAATGCCTTGTAGTACAGCATGGTGCCGCCCACCAACAGGGGGATGCGACCGGAAGCCTGGATTTTTGCCATCGCGGTTAGCGCGTCCGCGCGAAAACGGGCGGCGCTGTAGCGTTCTTCCGGGCTGATGAGATTAATGAGGTGGTGCGGAAATTCCGAGAGCGTCGCCGCGTCCGGCTTTGCCGTGCCGATGTCCATCTCCCGAAACACCAGCGCGGAATCGACGCTGATGATGCCCACGGGAAAACGCCGTGCCAGTTCCAACGCCAGATTCGTCTTGCCGCTGGCGGTCGGCCCCATCAACAAAATGGCGGGCGGCAGGTTTTTTACGCCCGCGCCCGCCTTCAAAATCGGCACACTCACAGCGAGGGTGCGCCTTCCTGCTCGCCCAGTTCATACACCACGTTCGCGCGCCCCACCAGCAAGGGGTCGAGATGCCCGATGCGCTCCACATCCTTGTTGGTATAGGGCAGCTTGTGCAGGATGTAACGCATGGCATTCAACCTCGCCCGCTTCTTGCAATCGGATTTCACCACCGTCCACGGCGCGTCGGCGGTGTCGGTGTAGAAGAACATCGCTTCCTTCGCCTTGGTGTAATCGTCCCATTTATCCAGCGAGGCCAGATCGATGGGCGAGAGTTTCCACTGTTTCAGGGGATGCGCTTCCCGTTCCTTGAACCGGCGACGCTGCTCGGCACGGCTCACCGAGAACCAGAATTTAATCAGGTGGATGCCGCTACGCGCCAGATTGCGCTCGAACTCCGGGCACTGGCGCATGAATTCGCCATATTCGTCGGGGTTGCAGAAACTCATCACCCGCTCCACACCGGCGCGGTTGTACCAGGAACGGTCGAACAACACGATTTCACCGGTTGTCGGCAGATGCTCGATGTAGCGTTGAAAATACCACTGACCGCGTTCCACTTCGGAGGGCTTTTCCAGCGCAATCACCTTCGCGCCGCGCGGATTCAAGTGCTCCATAAAACGCTTGATGGTGCCGCCTTTGCCCGCCGCGTCGCGCCCCTCGAACAAAATCACCAGCCGTTGCCCCGTTTCCTTGACCCAGGCTTGCAGCTTTAACAATTCCACCTGCAACTGATATTTCTGCTTTTCGTAATTCTTGCGCGACATCAGGTTTTTGTACGGATAGCCGCCCGTGCGCCAGTCATCCGACAACACATCATCCGGTCGAGACACCGTTTTGCGGACTGGCGCGTTCGTCTGTTTCAAAAAAGCGTCGCGCAGCACCGCCACATCATCGGGCGAAGCCCCTGCCAAAATGGTTTCCAGCGTATTGGCGACCGAGGCAATATCCTCCTTGGCGGAAACCGTTTTCAGAATGTCCGCAATCGCCACCACCTTGGAATCCCGCGCCGCCGACACCGCCTCGTCCACCTCAAACGCCTTGATGCCCTCCGGCGTGGCGGAAGTCGCAATATCCCCCGCTCGCGCCAGACGCGGACGCCTGACCGCTTTGACGGGTTTGGAGGGTGAAGTCGCTTTGGCGGCAACCGATTTTGCGGGGGGCTTGCCAACAACGGGTTTCACAACTTTTGCGGCGGGGGCGGGGGCGGGGGCAGACTTCGCTACCGATTTTTTCTTTTCTGTCACCATGAGAAAAGCTCCTTGGGATATGAAGGTATGCAAGAAACCATAACTATACTGCGCCCGCCCCCGCCCGTCAGCCTGAATTTAGCGGATAGTTCAGGTAGAGCGAGGTCGAAGAGCGCGCCGGATGTAAACGTCCGGCGGTATCGTAGATCCCGCCCTACCTAAAGCCTCCTTCACCGAGGGAGTGAGGTTGATGTTCAAAAACCGCCGGCGGGGACGCCGGCGCTCCCAGGTGAAACTCGCCCTACCACGCCCCCGGCAGGGCGCTCCATAAAATGCCTTCCGGCAACGCGGGGCGTCCGGCGCGTGCCTTGAAGCCGCGTTTGGGCAAGGGATAGGCGCGCAGGTCATCTTCTTTTTCGTTGATTTCTTCTGCCGCGCCTGCCAGACAAGCCTTGAGTTGCCGCTCGTCTCCCGAGAAAAGAAAGACGGAATATTGAATCGGCGCCGCCTGTTTGAGCAAATAACGGTGCAGATGATTCAGCCGCCTGGGATCGGAGATGTCGTAACAGATGACGTAATGCATCAGGGGTCAGCCACTTGTTCGGAAAACCACTCAATCTCATGCTGTATGCCATGCCGCAGGCTTTCTTTTGCCGCTTCGTATGCCTCGTAAAAATGCGCCCGCCCTGCTTTGCCGAGCAGACACCCCTCCGCATTTGTCGTGAAATGCTCTTTGTTCAGAATTTGCTTTTTAATCAGCCCCAGCGCAAAGCGATCCGCCAGCGGACGCAAGGGTTCGAGCAAATCAGAAGCTAGCGATTCGCGCCCGAAATCGAGTTGGTGATAAAAGCCGACATAAGGATCGAACCCCGCGCCGTAAAGCGCAATGGCAAGTTCCGCGTGCACCAGCGTATAGCCAAGAGACAGAAGCACATTGAAGGGATCGCGCGGCGGACGACGGTTACGCACCCTGAAATTCAGGGATTCCGGCACCACCGCCCGCAGCCCCTCAAAATAACAGGCGGCGGCAGAACCTTCCAGACCGCGCAATTCAGCGAGACTGGAAGCCCCCGGCAATTTTTCCAGACTTGCCGCGAGCAATCGCAACGCATGGCTCAATTCGTACCGCGCCTGCATATCCGCTTCGCGCAATTCGTAAAACCACTGCATTTGATGGGTGAGTTTGCGGATAACGATGCGCCGTGCCAGGTCGAGGCAGAAATCGGCATCAAGGCTTAACCGGATTTGCCGCACGCGCCGGGCAGCGTCGTTGTGCGGACGCGCCAGCAACAGACTGGGTTTACCCTGCCGCCCGGAGAGTACGACGATACCAATGCCGTGCTCACCCAGCTTACCCAACAGCGCCGCCGTCAAATGCACATCCCCACGCATAAAAATGCGACTGAGCGGCGCAATGGGCACCGTGCCCACCCGCACGCCGTTTTCCCGAAAGACAATCGCCCCGGATTCCAGTTCGATGTCAACGCCACGGCGGTCAATGTAAAGACTGGTCATGATGGTCTCTTTTACAGAATGCTGAAAAATTGAGCCTTAAAAGTATCGCCACGTCCAAAACAAAGGGGCGTCATGCGCGGATCGAGCGCAAAAATATGCAAACGGTCTTCTGTCATATCCATCAGATCATCCAGCCCGACGCGAATCTCCGCCAACTCGGCAGGCGTCACCCAGATTTCAAAAACCGACTTCTGCCCGCTCACCTTGAACCCGGTCAGATAGCGGCAAACCTTATGTAAACGGCGCGGGTTGCACACATCGTAGGCGACCAGATAGAGGGTGCGGCTCATGGCATGTGCAGAACATCAAAATACTGCGAGAAGAGCGGAAGATGAGCCACTTTGCACCGAACCACCCCGTCAGGCTTCGCCTGCCACCCCTCCGATGGAGAGGAATGTGTTGCGGCTACGTTTGACCTGTCTTCCTTCTTTGCAGGAAAAGCGCGCCAAACACGAAAATACGCCAAACGAAGGCAGGAAAAATTCCCCTCCATCGGAGGGGTGCCCCGCAGGGGCGGGGTGGTTGATTCTACGAGATGAGCAAAATTTAATGCTCCAACCCTGAATATCATGGCGCATCTTTCCATTCACGCCCCAAAACCAGCGTAATGGCATCCGGCGGCAGGTTGAGACCACGGCGAACACTGCCACGGCTGCCCGCGCTTATAAGCAGATAAGGTCTTGCCGCAAACTCGCCCAGGTTTTTTTTGAATGCCTTTTCCAGCTTGGAATTGTTTTCCTGAAAAAACTCCTTTTCCATGCCATTGGCAAGTCTTTTGCGGGTCTTCTCCAGCGCAACCGCATCCTCGCCAACAACGTGTTGGTACAAGGCAAGAAAATTTTCCGCATTAGCTTCACGCCAGCTTTGCAGCGGCTCCCCCTGCGCTGCCGACTGCATCCAGAAAGCCAGCCATGCGGTAAGCGCGGGCGGCAGGGCAAACTCGCTCTGACCGCAACGCACCCGATGCGTAGCAAGGTGCAATGTCAAATGCGGCGGCGCCAAACTGCTTTGCACGGCGGCAACCGTTTCGTTGTAACTGGCCCTGCCGTCCTGTAATTCTTGCGGCAAGCCGTGGCGCAGACGCACCACGGGAATCTCCGCCAGCGTGATTTCCGCCTGTACGGTATCGACATGCGCGCCGCCCGGCATGGGCAAACGACGCGGTTTGACCGGAGGAAAATAAAAATCGGGATGATTTTCAAAGGGCGAAGAAACCAGCACATGCGAGAGCCTGTCTTGCGGACGGGCGAACAGCGAAAAAGCGTAACCCAGATAAAACCCCATCGTTTTACGACCGCCCGCAATCGAAACATGCAGCGCGGCATCCGCGTCCAGCGTGAGTTCGGCAACCTTTGCGGTAATACTATCCGCCGCCGCCGCGTTTTCTTCCGGTGTGCGAATGTCCGACAACGCCGCATCCTGCGCGCGGATCACATGAATATTGTCTGCACTGAAAACGGGCTGCCCGATTTGCGGGTAATCCTGAAGCAGCGCGTAAAACTGCCCGCCATCCGGATGCAGCAACGAAGTTTTGGCGCGTTGCCTGCCCTCCTGCGTCGTCAACAGATGAATCTCGGTCGGAATGAAGGGTTCCGCCTGTGTCGCTAAGGCAAACAAGGTTTCCGTCACCACCTGCGGCGACATGCCGGTCACGATGAGCAGGATGCGGCGAGGGTAAGCAGAAGGGGGAGTCGAAGAAAGCGCCATGATTTTCGTGATGGATGTTTTTTCAAAAATTCAATCGGAAGTGAACAATTCCAACTGTAGCGTAATCCTGCCGCCTCATGCGTTCCGGCAAGCTTGCCGTCCTGGGCAACCGCGTCAAAAGCGAGGAGCGGAACGACGCGGCTTTTCTCCATCGTTGCCTGGATTGCCACGTCGCTACGCGCCTCACTTTTGACAGCAAGCGTAGTTTCTCGCAGGGTGAATGAGCGCAGCGTTATCCACCATCAACCCTATGTTCGCGCACTTTTATTGGCGCGGTTCGCAGCGTCTTAATCCCTTTTGAATCAGGGCGATGTTTGAATTCATTACCACTTGCATGTGCTTTCTTACCGACGAGTCTTAATCCCTTTTGAATCAGGGCGATGTTTGAATTAACCTTCGTCAGATGCTTGTTCTGCATCTTCAGTCTTAATCCCTTTTGAATCAGGGCGATGTTTGAATTTTCCTGAAGGCAATTCCTGCTGGACTTATCTGGGTCTTAATCCCTTTTGAATCAGGGCGATGTTTGAATTCGTCCTTAGAGCGAAATCCGTAACCAAGAAAAGTCTTAATCCCTTTTGAATCAGGGCGATGTTTGAATGGATAACATCGGGAAAGAACTCCGGAAAGCCATGTCTTAATCCCTTTTGAATCAGGGCGATGTTTGAATGCAGAGTACCTGCATCTAGTTAATGTTTTGAAGGTCTTAATCCCTTTTGAATCAGGGCGATGTTTGAATCCTAGGTTAAATCATGATGAATGGATTAACGGAGTCTTAATCCCTTTTGAATCAGGGCGATGTTTGAATGCAGACCGTGAACAACTGGATCCGGCGCGGGCGGTCTTAATCCCTTTTGAATCAGGGCGATGTTTGAATCTTCCTCAAATCGTTGGAAGAGGCGGGGTATAGTCTTAATCCCTTTTGAATCAGGGCGATGTTTGAATTGCCATTCACGCGGGGACAGCGGCTTTTGATGTGTCTTAATCCCTTTTGAATCAGGGCGATGTTTGAATCCCGTTGCTAGGCACGGAAGAATCGCCGGGGCTGGTCTTAATCCCTTTTGAATCAGGGCGATGTTTGAATCAAAAATACAGCGCCGTCGAACTGCAATGTCAGGTCTTAATCCCTTTTGAATCAGGGCGATGTTTGAATGTTATCTTCCTGCAAACCTTAGCCTTGTAGCGTGGTCTTAATCCCTTTTGAATCAGGGCGATGTTTGAATAGTCACCTTGCAAAAATCACTTTACAATCAGTGTCTTGCGAGGTGAATTCAGGAAATTTTGCTGGCATGAAAAGATGTCTCATGGACAGGTTGCGTTTGGAGAGGGCGCATTATAGAACAACTGTTGCGCTCTTGTCTGTTTTTTCCTCTTTTCTCGACCATGCCAGAATCTGAATTTTCCGGCGCATCTGGTTCGCCTGTTGGCTACAGTCCAAATTGTTAAAGAACATTTTTTTCAAACGTCAATTGTATTCCAGTTCGTAGCGCCCCAGACCGAAAACGGTTTCTTTGCCGACATGCAGCCATTTGCCCCAGTGGAGCGCCGTCCAGAATGGTTGCAGGTTGCCGCGCAGTGTCCACTCGCCCATGACACCGCCGAGTTGCATGGTTTG